>DATGBR010000113.1:0-17831 GCA_035312605.1 Candidatus Methylomirabilota bacterium | reverse complement strand
TTCAACCGGGCCCGCGTGCACATCAAGCGCCACGAGATCCGCGAGGCGATCGGCGAGCTCGAGCGGGCGCTGTCGCTCGAGCCGCGGTACGTGACGGCCCGGCGGGAGCTGCACCGGCTGCGCGGCCTGCTCAATTGACCTCGATCCCGCTCCCGTTCTACGACAACCCCCTGCTCTTCGGGCACGCCGGGACCCGGGGGCTGCTCGCGTTCCGCCCGTCGGAGAGCCACGTCACGGTCTACACGCGCGGCGCAGACGGGGTGATCGTCACCGAGGAGCCCTTCCGGCCGTTCCTGCTCCTGGCGGATCCCGACCTCCTCAAGGGGTGGAAGGGCGAGCTCGAGGTGACCCCGCTCGACGGGGAGGGCACCTACCGCTGGCTCGCCGAGTTCTCCGCCTGGTCGCAGGCCCTGCGCGCCCGGGACCACTGCCTGCGCGCGTCGGGCAAGGGCGCGGGGGCGCCGGATGCGCCCTACCGCTTCCTCGCGGATCCGACCCACCAGTTCCTGCTGACCTCGGGCCGCACCTCGTTCCTCGGCATGGCCTTCGGGGACCTGCGGCGGATGGCGCTCGACATCGAGGTCACCACCGGGGCCGGCTTCGAGTTCCCGAACGCGGCGCGCGAGTCCGATCGGATCATCGCGATCGCGATCGCCGACTCCACCGGCTTCACCACCGTGCTCTCCGGGGCCCATCTCTCCGAGCCCGAGCTGCTCGTGGAGTGCTCGCGCCTGATCCGCGAGCGCGATCCGGACGTGCTCGAGGGGCACAACATCTTCCGGTTCGACCTCGAGTACCTCGAGGCGCGCGCGCGCCGCCACCGGGTGCCGCTCACGTGGGGGCGCGACGGCTCGGTCCTGCGCGGCTTCCCCTCCCGCATGCAGGTGGCGGAGCGCACCATCGGGTACCGGCGCTACGGGGTCACCGGCCGGCACATCGTGGACACCTGGATCCTGGCCCAGCTCTACGACGTGAGCGCCCGCGACCTGGAGTCCTACGGGCTGAAGGACGTGGCCCGCCACTTCGGGATCGCGGCGCCGGACCGGACCTATCTGCCCCCGGAGGAGATCCCCCGCATCTTCCTCGACGACCCGGCGCGCCTCATGGCCTACGCGCGCGACGACGTCATCGAGACCCTCGGCCTCTCCGCGATCCTGTCACCGCCCTACTTCGTGCAGGCGCAGAGCCTGCCGTTCGACTACCAGACCACCGTGCTGCGCGGCAACGCGACGAAGATCGACGCGCTCCTCATGCGCGAGTACCTCCACCGCCGACAGGCGGTCCCCGCCCCCGGGCGCGGCCGCGGCGTGGCGGGCGGCTACACCGCCATGTTCCAGCGCGGGGTCGCGCGCGACGTGCTCCACGTGGACGTGACCTCGCTCTATCCGTCGCTGATGCTGACCCAGGGCCTGTTCCCGGCCTCCGACCGCCTGGGGGTCTCCGCCTCGCTGCTGCGCGACCTGCGCGAGTTCCGGGTCTCGGCCAAGCGGCTGGCCCGGGAGGCCGCCGCTCCCGAGGACCGCGTGTTCCTCAACGCGCTCCAGCAGACCTTCAAGATCTTCATCAACTCCTTCTACGGCTACCTCGCCTTCTCGCAGGGCCACTGGAACGATTTCGACGTGGCCAACCAGGTGACCGGGGAAGGCCGGCGGCTCGTGCAGGTCCTGCTCGATCGGCTCGCGGCCCTCGGCGCCACCGTGATCGAGGTGGACACCGACGGGATCTACTTCGTGCCGCCCGCGGGCGACGCGGAGGACCCCGCCGCCCTCGAGGAGCGCCTCGTGGCCGATCTCTCCGGGGCCCTGCCCGAGGGGATCCAGCTCGAGCTGGACGGGCGCTACGTGGCGATGCTCAGCTACAAGATGAAGAACTACGTGGTCCTCGACGGGCGCGGCAAGCTCCTGATCAAGGGCTCGGGCCTGCGCTCGCGCGGCATCGAGCTGTTCCAGCGGCTCTGGATGGAGCAGATGTTCCGCCTCCTCCTGACCGGCCGGCGCGGGGAGATCCCGGACCTCGTGCGGCGCTGGGAGGCGGACTTCATCGCCCATCGGATCCCGCTCAAGCAGTTCATGAAGACCGAGACCCTGCAGGAATCGCTCACCGCCTACCGCGAGAAGCTGCAGGCCGGCGCGCGCAACGTGGGCGCGGCCTACGAGCTCGCCCTGGCCTCCGCGCGCTCCTACCAGCCGGGTGACCAGGTCTCCTACTACGTCACCGGGGAGGGCAAGCGGATCAAGGTGAACGAGGCGGCCAAGCTCGCCGCGGAGTGGAGCGAGGGTGCGCCCGACGAGAACACCGCGTACTACGTGGCCAAGCTGCAGGAGCTCCACGAGAAGTTCCGGCCGCTCATCGAGCAGGACGGGCTCGCCCCGGTCGTCGAGGACGAGCCCCCGCCCGCGCCTCCCGAGCAGACCCGCCTCTACGACGACTGAGAGGCCGGGGCGCTCACCACTCGATCGCGAGCTGCCGGGGACGGGCCGGCGCCTCCGCCCGCACCCGCTCCTCTCGCGTGCGCGAGGGGAAGCCGACCTCGGCGGCCAGCCGGCTGACCCGTCGCTCGATCTCCTGGCGGTACGCGGGCGGGGCGTTGCCGGGACGCGGGTAGAGCTCTCGATAACGCGGCAGCGCCCACGGGTACTGCGCGCCGACGAACTCGAGGAAGAAGCGCCACGTCATCTCGGTGCGCAGGAAGAGCGGCTGGCTGATGACCTCGTGCGCGCCGGCCGCGAGCGCGGCGGCCAGCAGTTCGCGCAGGCCGGCCTCGCCGTCGGTCAGCAGCGGCAGCACCGGCATCAGGAAGAGGCGCGTGCGGATACCCTCGGCGGCCAGGACCCGCACCGCGTCGAGCCGCAGGTCCGGTCGCGGGGCCCGCGGCTCGATGTCGCGCAGGAGCTCGGCGTCGAGCGAGATCAGGGAGACGTTGACCGAGAGGTCCGCCGTGCGGGCCAGGCGCGCCAGGATCTCGCGGTCGCGGAGGATGCCGGTGGACTTCGTGGTGAGCCCGACCCGCAGCCCGGGCACCCGCGCCATGGCCTCCAGCACGCCCCGGGTCACCGTGAACCGTCCCTCGGCCGGCTGGTAGGGATCCGTCGCGGTCCCGATCGCGATCTCTTGTCCGCTCTCGCGCGCTCGGAGCAGGCTCGCCGCCAGCTTGCGGCCGCCGGCCCGCTTGACGTAGATGCGCTCCTCGAACTCGGCCGGATCCGCATGCCCGAGGTACTCGTGGGTCGATCGGGCGTAGCAGTAGCGGCAGCCGATCTCGCAGCCCCGGAATGGGTTCACCGTCCAGCCGAATGGCATAGCGGCGCCATTCAGCCGATTCACCAGGTTCTCGGATCTAAGCTCCTGGAACTCGGTGCCGCGGCGTCGGTCCACCACTTCGCCAAAGCGCCCGGCGAATCCGGGAGCTGGAGCGGGCGGCTTGCAGCCTGATCTATTCATATGATGAGTATTATACCACCGAGAAAAGCCCCGGGAAGCGGGTGCCCCCCGGGGCCTAGCTCAGTCTAAGCCAACCGATCCGTTACCGGCGCCAGCCGCCGCCGCCTCCGCCACCGCCAGACCGCGGCCCACCCCCACCTCCGCCGCGAGGTCCACCGCCCCCCCCGCCGGCCCGCTGGGGCTGGGGTCGGGCCTCGTCGACGACGAGGTTGCGGTCCCGGAACAGGCGGCCGTTCAGCATCTCGATCGCCTTGGCCAGCTCTTCCTTGGTCGCCATTTCGACGAACCCAAAGCCTCGGGGCCTGCCGGTGAACTGGTCGGTGACGATCCGGACGGATTCAACCGTCCCGGCCTGCTGGAACAGCTCCCGCAGGTCTTCCTCTGTAGCCTGGAACGACAGGTTGCCGACGAAGAGCTTTGCAGGCATCTGAAACCTCCTGCCGCGATTGGGAACCGAGTTGCACTCCCCCGGCTCACCGGCGGCGACCTCCTGGGAACGCCATCCGCTTCGTGGACCCACGTAGTCAGGCCCGCAGCGTGCCCGCTACCCTAGTCGTGGTCTAACCGGCTGTCAAGGGAATATTCAGGCAGAATGTTCCTTGTTTCACGATGTTATGTCCTTACTGGGTATGTATTCCATGCGTCCGGAACGGCTAGAGGTACACCCCGCGCGTGATGCCGCCGTCCACCGTGATCGTGATCCCGGTAAGAAATGAAGCGCGCTCGGAGGCGAGAAAGCACACCACATCGGCGACCTCTTCCGGAAGCGCGATCCGGCCGAGGGGCAATTCTTGACCACGTTCTCTTACGTAGTCGGCCAGGTCCTGGTTCGCGGCCTTCGCTTGCTGAGCCATGAGGCTATCCCACCGCTCGGTCTTGACCGGACCCGGCGATACGCCGGTCACGAGCACTCCGGAGGGCGCGCCGAGGTCGGCGAGCGCCTTGGTGAAGTTGATGAGGGCGGCGTTCGCGGTGCCGCCCATCATGTAGGTGACCGCGGGGTTGCGCGCCGCCGCGCCGACGACGTTCACGATGCGGCCGCCCCCCTGCCGCTGCATGTGCGGCAGCACCTCGCGGGCCATCCGGATGTAGCCCAGCAGCTTCAGGCTCCAGCCCTTGAGCCACTCCTCGTCGGGCGTGGTGAGGAAGTCGCCGCCCTTGATCGCGCCCGCGTTGTTCACCAGGATGTCGAGCCGGCCCACGCGGGTGACGGCCTCCGCGGCCACGCGCTTCACCTCCTCGTGCTGGCTCAGGTCGCCCGCCACCGTCTCGACGTGCCCGGCGGTGGCGCCCTCGATGTCGGCGGCCGCGTCCTTGAGCGCCCCCGCGTCGCGCGAGCAGATGACCACCCGCGCGCCTTCCGCCGCGAGCGTGCGCGCCACCGCGCGGCCGATGCCCTTGCTCCCGCCGGTCACGAGCGCGGTCTTGCCACGCAGTCCCAGATCCATGATGTCGCTCCTCTCGGTCAGCTCCGCTGGGCGTGACGCGCCAGCAGGTCCTCGAAGGTCTCCACGGACAGCGTCTCGGCCCAGTCGCGCCCCTCCGAGTCGCGGCCGTAGTACTCGCCCATGTAGAGGCGCGCCTCCGCCCGCGTGCGGAACAGCCGCCAGATGTGCGCCGCGCTCCCGCCGGGGCGGCGCAGGAAGAAGATCGGATCGGCCGGCCCGGTCGGCTCGTAGACGGTGCGCTCCCCGAACTGGTCGACGGTGATCCACGCCGCCGCGATGCCGTGGGCCGAGAGCACCCGCGCGCGCAGCGACGCCTCGAGCGGGAGCGACTCGGTGTCCTGGAGCCGAGGCCCGTAGTAGATCGGCACCGCGGTGTCCTCGATCGAGAGCGCCACCGGTATCGCGTCCCCCGCCCCGTCGAGCAGGGCCCGCGTCTCGTCGCCGACCCAGGCCTGCCCGGCGACGTACAGATCGGGCCACGCCTCGACGAGACGCCCCGGCGGCACGAGCTTGCGGCGGCCGGCCACCGCCGCCCCGTCCGTGATCAGATGCACGCGGGCCACTCGCGATCAGGCCTCCGCAGGAAACGGGGGAACCCGGGTCCAGTCGAAGCGCCGCGCGGTTTCCGCGCCGCCGCCGGCGAGCTCGCGCGAGTGGCCGGCCACCGCGCGCGCGAAGGCGTCGAGGTCGCGTCCGGCGAGGCGCTGTCCGAGCAGCTTCGCGGCGCCGTCGTGCAGCAGGGCGCGCGCGCCCTCGAGGTTGCCGTTGGCCAGGTGGTGGTAGCCCACCGCGGCCTGGATGAGGCCCTGGAGCGCCTGGCGCGCCGGGCCCTCCGAGCGCATCCAGCGGGGCTCGAGCACCTCGTGGACCTCGAAGTAGAGGCCGGCCGCGAAGAGCGTTGCGGCGTGGTCGAGGGCGGTCTCGAGCGGCGGGTCCGCGGGCGCCAGCGGACGATCCGCGAGTGCCCGCGCCGCACGGACCGCCCGGTCCGCGAAGGGCGCCGCGTGCTGCCGGTAGCCGGCCTTGATCTGCCAGCCCTCCGGCCCGCGATCGAAGAGATCGGCCGGGAACGCGACCGGCGGCGGGGCCGCGTCCAGCGCGCGCGGATCGGCGCACACCGCGGCGAGCGCCTCGAGACCGCGGCGCGCCTCCCGGTCGTGGAGGGCGCCGAGGACGAGGTCGGTCAGGCGATTGCGCAGGGGCAGCGGCAGCGTCACGCTCTTCCGGCGAGGCGGCGGTGCGCGGCCTGGATCTGCTCGAGGTGAATCAGGTCGTGCTCCGCCCAGTGGTCGAGGAGCTGCACCATGGTGAGCCGGCCGTACTCCGGATGCCGCCCATGCTGCCGGCGCGCGGCGGCCCCGAGCCGGCCGACGTAGGCGAGGTTGGAGCGGCGCAGCGCGGTGTAGGTCGCGAGCGCCTCGCGTGGCGGGGTGCGCCGGTAGCGGCCGCCCTCGGCCCAGCGGTCCTGGTCCCACGCGACCAGCACCGAGCGCGGCTCGGCCGCGATCTTGCGGATGCGGAAGGCGAGCGCGATCTCGGCGTCGGCCAGGTGGCTCATCACCTCGGCGACCGCCCACTCCCCGCGCGCCGGGCGGCGGGCGACGAGCCGGCGCGGCACGCGCTGGACCGCGCGGGCGAGCCGGCCCGGGGCCGAGCGGAGCGCGCGGAGGGGACGGACGGACCCGAGTCGCGTGTGGGGGATGCGGCACATCGGGCAACGGGTGGCGGCCATGGAGGACTCCCTGGAATGACGGTTCGACGCGCGAGCTCGGTGCGCGAGCCCGGCGCGTATCGTAGCACGCCCGCGCGGGGCGCTGCCGGGACGCGGAGTATAATGCGCGCATGATTTCCGTCGCCGACGCGCAGGCCCACGTGCTCTCGCTGGTGGCGCGGGTGGCCGCGCCGGAGGTGATCCCGGTGACGGCCGGGCTCGGGCGCGTGCTCGCGGAGGACGTGCGCGCCACCCTCGACGTGCCGCCGACCGCCAACTCGGCGGTCGACGGCTACGCGGTCCGCGGGGGCGACATCCCGGCCTCCGGGACCCGCGAGCTGACCGTCGTGGCCGAGCTCGCCGCGGGGGCGGTGTTCGAGGCGACACTCGGGCCCGGCGAGGCGCTGCGCATCATGACCGGGGCGCCGATCCCGGCGGGCGCGGACACCGTGTATCCACAAGAGTTGGTGGAGCGCGCGGGACGCGTGGTGCGGATTCCCGCCGGCCCGGCGGGCGTCAACGTGCGCCAGCGCGGCGAGGACGTGCGCGCGGGCACCGTGGTCCTACCCGCCGGGGTCGCCCTCCGGCCGCAGGAGCTCGGGGTGGCCGCCTCGCTCGGGCTGCCGCAGCTCCTGGTGCGCCAGAAGCCCCGGGTGGCCATCCTCTCCACCGGCGACGAGGTGACCGAGCCGGGTCACGCGCGCAAGCCGGGCCAGATCTTCGACTCGAACCGGTTCTCGCTGCACGGGCTGGTCGAGGCCGCGGGCGGCGAGCCGACCGACCACGGCATCGTGCCCGACCTCTACGACGTGCTGCACGCGCGCCTGCGCGCCGCGGCCACCACCGCCGACGTGGTGCTCACCTCGGGTGGGGTCTCGGTGGGCGACCACGACCTGGTCAAGGCGGTCCTGCAGGACGCGGGCGGTATCGACTTCTGGCAGGTGGCGATGCAGCCGGGCCGCCCGCTCGCGGTGGGCCGCATCGGCCCCGCGCTCTTCTTCGGCCTGCCCGGCAACCCGGTGGCGTCGATGCTCACCTTCCACCTCTTCGTGCGCCCGGCCCTCTGGAAGC
Source organism: Candidatus Methylomirabilota bacterium (assembly GCA_035312605.1). Classification (GTDB taxonomy): domain Bacteria; phylum Methylomirabilota; class Methylomirabilia; order Rokubacteriales; family CSP1-6; genus CAMLFJ01. The sequence goes on along the minus strand of DATGBR010000113.1, from coordinate 10,160 downwards.
TCGGCGGCCGGCGCGACCTGTTCCCGCCGCGGTTCCACGCGATCGCGATGGAGCCGATGGGCAAGAAGACCGGGCGGCGCGAGTTCAAGCGCGGCATCCTCTCCTACGCGGGCGACCGCTGGGAGGTGCGCACCACAGGACCGCAGGGCTCGGGCATCCTCACCTCGATGACGCTCGCCAACTGCTTCGTGGTGATCGACGAGGAGCGGGGTGACATCGCGGCGGGCGAGACGGTGTCGGTCGAGCCGTTCGCGGTGTCCTGAGCGGCCGCATGCCGCACGGCATCGAGACCCGGCTGATCGAGACCATCACCCCGATGGTCCGCGAACTCGTCACCGGGTACGCGCGCTCGCTCGCCGACCTCCGCTACGCCGACGTGCGCGTCGAGGTCAGCGAGGGCAAGTTCGCGGGCGCCGAGAACGGCGAGGCCAAGTCCTCCGGCGACGACTACGCCTTCGCCTTCGGGATCCGGGTCCTGGCCGGCGCCCGCATGAGCGCGCCCGGCTACTTCGGCCGCGGGCTCGGCGCGGCCGACCTCCCGGACCTGGCCCGCCTGCTCCGCGAGGGCCTGCAGGCCGCCTACCGGCGGGCGATGGCCAACGCGGAGATGAAGGCCCTGGTGAAGGCCAAGTTCGGCTCGCTCGGCGACGCGCTCGAGGACACGCGCCTTCATCCGATCCCGGTCCGCCAGGAGATCGTGCCCGCGGTCTTCGAGGTGGATCCGCGGGCGGTCGCGCTCGACGAGATGGTGCGGTTCACCACCGACGTGTCCCGCCAGGTGGCCGCCGCCGATGCCGCCGTGTCCTACAACTACGTCTCCACCCTCACCCAGCTGAGCCGGGAGCTCTTCGCCTCGTCGGAGGGCGCGCTCATCGACCAGTCGTTCGCGCTCACCCAGGGCATGGCCTACGTGGTGGCGAGCGGGCCCGCCAACAGCCAGGAGATCTATGACGTGCTCGGGCACCAGCGGGGCTGGGAGATCCTCACCCGCGGGGTCTCCGAGCCGCTGATCGAGTTCTCGCCCTTTCCCGAGTTCGCCCTCGCCATCGCCCGCGACGCGGCGCTCGTGTGCCGGGCCCCGGTGCTGGAGGCGCCCGCCGGCGAGGTCACGGTGGTCACCGATCCGCACTACAACACGCTCCTCTCCCACGAGATCGTCGGCCATCCGGTCGAGCTCGATCGCGGACTCAAGATGGAGACGGCCTACGCGGGACGATCGTGGCTGCTGCGCGGCCTCGACGACACCCAGCTCGGGCGGCGGATCGCCTCGCCCCTGGTCACCGCGTTCTCGGATCCCTCCCTGCCCGGCTACGGGCACTACGCCTACGACCACGAGGGCACCCCGGCCCGCCGGGTGGTGCACATCGATCGTGGGATCTTCACCGGCTTCATGAACAGCCGCCAGACCGCGGCGATCTTCGGGGGCGATCCCAACGGGCACTGGAAGGCCACCGACGCGCAGCTGGTCCCGCTGGTCCGCATGTCGACCACCGTGTTCGCGGGCGGCGAGCGCGACCCGGAGGAGCTGATCCGGGAGATCGACCACGGCTACTACCTGGTGGGGCACCGCACCCCGTCCATCGCGGAGAGCCGGGAGAACTTCCGGATCTCCGCGCGCAAGGTCTACGAGATCCGGCGGGGCGAGATCGGACCGCTCTTCCGTGACGGGGGCATCATGGCGGACAGCCGCGACTACCTGATGCACGTCGACGGGGTGGGCCGCGACTTCCGGCTCTACCCCATCCCGAACTGCGGCAAGGGCCAGCCGATGCAGACGCGCAAGCTCGGCAACGGCGGGCCCACCCTGCGGAGCCGCGCCGTCCTCACCGGCGGGGCCTGATACGCCCGTGGATCTCCGACGGGCGGTCGGGGAGGCCCTCGCGCGCCTCTCCGCCGAGCCGGGGGTCCGCGAGGTCGAGGTGTTCGCGGCGCTGAACCGCGCGCTGCTGACCCGCCTCAACTACACCTCCCACATCGCGTGCAACGGGGTGGAGGAGCCGAAGTCCACCGAGATGACCGGGCTCGGGGTGCACGCGGTCTTCGACGGCCCGGACGGCCGGCCGCTCCTGGGCTTCGGATCGGAGCCGAGCGATCTCACCCCCGACGGCGCGCGGCGCGCGCTCGCCAAGGCCCGCCAGGCCGCGGTGCACGACCCCGCGTTCCGCTCGCTGCCGCGGCCCACCGGGGAGCCGCGCGCACTGACCGGCTACCACGACCCGCGTCTCATGGACATCACCGACGCGGAGCTGGTCGAGGCGGGCTGGAAGGTCGTCTCGGGCGGTCTGCGCGCCTTCATGGCCTCCTCGCGGCTCGCGGATCTCGTGCCCGACGAGGCCGGGCTGAAGCGTCTGGGCCTCATCCTGGGCGGCGACGTCAGCATCCGGCAGGAGCGGATCGCGATCGCCTCCAGCGCGATGCCGGAGCCGCAGGCCGACGACGCGACCTTCATGTCCGCCTCCACCACCGCCATGGTCGAGGCGCGCGACGCGAAGGGCTCGGGCGGGAGCGTGTGCACGCGGCTCGAGCACTTCACCGACGAGGCGGGCAGCGAGGCGGCGGAGAACGCGGTGGCCGCCATCGACGGGGCCCGCGTGGAGTCGGGCGACTACACGGTGGTCTTCGGTCCCCAGCCGATAGCGGATCTCTGCAACAACCTGATCGTGCCGTCGTGCCAGGCGGGGTCGTTCTTCTCCTCGAGCACCCCGTTCCTGGGCCGCCTCGGCAAGCCGGTCGCCGCGGCGGGGCTCAGCATCTACGACCACGGAGCGATGCCCGGGCTCGCGGGCTCCCGCGGCATCACCTGCGAGGGCCTGCCGACCGGGCGGACGGACCTGATCAAGGACGGCGTGCTGGTGGGCCTCCTCAGCCACTGGTACGACACGGAGCGGCTCCTGCACGATCCCGAGGGACGACAGAAGCTCGGGGTGGAGCCCGCCTCCGCGGCGGCCGCGCTCCGGCCGCGCAACGGCTTCCGCTACGACGGGGCGGGCCGCTCCTTCGAGACCACGCCCGGCACGTCGGCCACCAACGTGGTGATCGAGGGCCGCCACGCGGTTCCTCTCGACCGGCTGCTCGCCCGCGTGCGCGACGGGCTCTACGTCGGCCGCATCTGGTACACGTACCCGATCAACGGGTTGCGAGCGGGAGACTTCACTTGTACGGTGGTGGGGGATTCCTTTATCATCCGCGACGGTCGGATCGCGGCGCCGCTCAAGGCGAACACGCTCCGCATCAACGACAACCTCACGCGGCTGCTCGGCGCGGTGGTGGGCACCACGAAGGACGCGAAGGGCACGCTCGTGTGGGGCGCGGACGAGATCGTGTACGCGCCGACCATCGCGGTGACCGGCGTGCACGCGGACGCAATCGCAGGATTCATGGAGGGACTGGACTGATGGCGAATCCGGACGTGGCGAAGCTCGAGACCATCGCGCGCGAAGGACGGGTGCAGATCCTCCGGATGCTGACCCACGCCGGCTCCGGGCATCCCGGCGGCTCGCTGTCCGTGATCGACATCCTCACCAATCTCTATTTCAATCGCCTGCGCCTCGATCCGGCCCGGCCGCAGTGGGAGGACCGCGATCGGTTCATCCTCTCGAAGGGGCACTGCGTTCCCGCCCAGTACTACTGCATGGCGCGGACCGGCTTCTTCCCGATGGACCGGCTGATCACTCTCCGCAAGCTCGGGAGCCCGCTCCAGGGCCATCCGGACCGCGTGGCCCTGCCCGGGGTCGAGGCGGCCACCGGCTCCCTGGGCCAGGGCATCTCGGTGGCGGTGGGCATGGCGCTGGGGCTCAAGCTCGGGGGGAAGGGCGCGCGTGTCTACTGCGTGCTGGGCGACGGCGAGACGCAAGAAGGCCAGGTGTGGGAGTCGCTGATGTCGGCGCCCAAGCTCGGGGCCCCGAATCATCACCTGGACAACCTCTGCGTCATCCTCGACTACAACGGCATCCAGCTCGACGGCTTCGTGAAGAAGATCCTCGACCTCGAGCCGATCACCGACAAGCTCAAGGCGTTCGGCTGGCCGGTGCTCGAGGTCAACGGGCACGACATCGCCCAGGTGGACAAGGCCCTCGACCAGGCGGAGGCCACCAAGGGCGCGCCCACGTTCATCGTGGCGCACACCGTCAAGGGCAAGGGAGTCTCGTTCATGGAGAACGATCCGGAGTGGCACGGCAAGGCCCCGAAGCCCGAGGAGGCGGTGCGCGCCATCCGGGAGATCGTGGGCGAGCCGGTGCCGGCGTGGGCCGCGCCGATCGTCGCCGAGCTCACCGCACTGGGGAAGAAGTGATGGCGGGCAAGGCCTCGCGCGCCGCGTTCGGAGAAGCGCTGATCGAGCTCGGCGGGCGGGACGAACGGATCGTCACCCTCGACGCCGACCTCTCGAAGTCGACCATGACCGGCGCCTTCGCCAAGAAGTATCCGGAGCGCGCGTTCGACCTGGGCATCGCGGAGTCGGGCATGATCGGCGTGGCCGCGGGGCTGGCCCTCACCGGCCGCGTGCCCTTCGCGTGCTCGTTCGCTTGCTTCCTGGTGGGGCGCTTCGAGACGATCCGGGTGTCGGTCGCCTACACCGAAGCGCCGGTCAAGCTCGTCGGAACGCACGTGGGAGTCGCGATCGGGGAGGACGGCTACACCCAGATGGGCCTGGAGGACATCGCCTGCCTCCGCTCCCTGCCGAACATCCCGATCGTGCAGCCCGCCGACGAGATCGAGACGCGGCAGGCGGTGGCCTACGCGGTCGAGCATCCCGGCCCGATCTACCTCCGTCTCACCCGCCAGAACCTCGAGCCGGTCCACGAGGCGTCGTACCGCTTCCGGTTCGGCAAGGGCGACGTGCTCCGCCCGGGCCACGACGTCACGGTGCTGGTCAGCGGCGGCCCGGTGTGGTACGCGCTGGAGGCGGCCAAGACGCTCGCCGCGGAGGGCATCCAGGCCGAGATCGTCAACGTGGCCACCATCAAGCCCCTGGACGAGGAGACGATCCTGCGCTCCGCTGGCCGCACCGGGCACGTGGTGACGGTGGAGGACCACAGTATCAACGGCGGGCTCGGGAGCGCGATGGCCGAGCTGCTCTCGGAGGTGATGCCGACCCCGCTCAAGCGCATCGGGGTCACGACCTTCGGGGAGTCCGGCGACTTCAAGGGGCTCTACGCCAAGCACGGCCTGGACGCGGCCGGGATCGCGGGCGCGGTCCGCAAGTTCCTCTCCCGCTAGCCGGAGGTCTCAGCGCTCCGGCACCACCCAGAGGTAGACCGGGGTGGCGCGGCCGTTCACGTCCACCCGGATCATCGCGCGCGGCTCCCAGTCGCCCATGTCGAAGTCGAACGAGACCACCCGCGTGCCCGGCCGGAGCTCGGACCGGAGCCTCGGGGCGAGCCGCATGTTCACCTCGCGCGTGAGGTAGAGGGTCACCACGCTGGCGGGCGCGAGGTCCGCCTGGAAGAAGTCCTGCTCGAGGAAGGTCACCCGATCGGCGACGCCGGCCTGGCGCGCGTACTCGCGGCTCCGGGCCACGAGGGTGGGATCGATCTCGACCCCGATCGCGGCCCGGGCGTCGAAGTCTCGGACCGCCGCGATCACGAGGCGGCCGTCGCCCGATCCCAGATCGTAGACCGTGTCGGCCGGTCCCACCTTGGCGAGGCGGAGCATCTGGTCGACGATCTCGGGGGGCGTCACCAGGAACGGCACGTCCGCCCCGCCGGGGTACGTCGCGCAGCCGGCGGCGCCCAGCAGGAGGACGGCGAGGGCGACCGCCGTGCTAGGCTTCACCCATGCTCTCCGCCCTGGTCTCTTCCCTGCACGTGCTCGCGCTGGCCATCGGGCTGCCCGCGGTGTTCCTGCGCGGGCGCGCGCTCAAGGGCCCGCTCGACGCCAACGGGCTGCGGCGGCTGCTGGCCGCCGACAACGTGTGGGGCATCGCGGCGCTGCTGTGGATCGTCACCGGCCTCCTCCGCGCCTTCGCCGGCCTCGAGAAGGGCGCCGACTTCTACCTGCACTCGCCCCTCTTCTGGACCAAGATGGCGCTGTTCCTCGTCGTGCTCCTGCTCGAGATCCGCCCGATGATCACCTTCATCCGGTGGCGCATCAAGCTCGGCCGCGGGGAGGCCATCGACACGAGCGCGGCCCGTACCCTGTACACCATCAACCACATCGAGCTGGCGATCGTGGTGGTGATGGTGTTCGTGGCGAGCCTCATGGCTCGCGGAGTCGGCTACTAGCCTTCCTCACGGGTGCCCGGCCGGGATCCGGCCGAGCAGCAGGCCGACCATGTAGAGCCCGAACCCCAGCGACAGCGCGCCGGTGGCCAGGGTCAGGGCCCGCCGCGAGCGCTCCAGGCGGGGTGCGCGGATCGTGAACGGTAGCGAGAGCACCCCGGTGATCGCGGTCATGCCGAGGATGGTGCCGGCCCCGAAGACCAGCAGGTACGCGATCGCCTGCCTGGTGCCCTGGATGGTCGAGAGCACGAGCAGGGCGACCGCCGCGCTGCCGGCCAGCCCGTGCACGAGGCCCACCAGGGCCGAGCGCAGGGCCTGGGCCGGTCCGACCGTCTGGAGCGCACGCAGGAGGCGGATGGGTGGGTGAACGTGCGGGTGGCGGTGCACCCCGGCCGCGTGGGCGTGGGCGTGGCTGTGGAGCGAGGCGCCGTCGCCGTGCGCGTGGGGCTCGCCCAGGTGGGAGACCGGCATCGGATCGGAGTCGCGGAACACCCACACGATGCGGGCCACGCCGAGCGCGATCAGCATGATCGCCACCAGCATCTCGAGCGACAGAGCCACCCGCGGGGTCAGGGCCAGGTTGAAGACGACGACGGCGATGCCCACCGCGGTGACGGTCACGGTGTGGCCCACGCCCCAGAACGCCCCCACCAGCGCGCCCGCGCCGAAGCGGCGGGTGCGGGCCACGATGGTGGCGACCGCCACCACGTGGTCGGGATCGGTCGCGTGCTGGACGCCGAAGAACAGGCCCAGCAGCATCACCGACCAGAGCGAGGCGTCGGGCACGCTCACTCCGAGAGCTTGAGCAGGAGCCCGGTGCGGCGCGAGCGGGTCACCGCGGCGGCGAGCGCCCAGTGGGCGAGCACCGCGTAGAGCAGGGAGAGCGCGAAGCCGATCGCGAACGGATGCGCGAAGCGAGGCGGGAAGCCGTAGCCGGCCCGGATCCCGTCGAGGAAGTAGGTGAGCGGGATGCCGGCCGAGATGGTCTGCACCCAGCCCGGCAGCACCGAGACCGGGTAGTAGATGCCGGAGAGCATCACGAAGAAGTTCACCGCCGCCCACGCCGAGGTCTCGGCCCGCGTGCCCCAGAGCAGGACCAGGGCGCACACGAGGAGGCCGATGACGAGGGCGGTCAGGAAGCAGCCCAGCAGGAAGAGGGTCACGCGCATCCCGCCCGCCCCGAGGAAGTCGAAGCCGAAGGCGCGGCCGCCGATGACCGCCATGAGCGCCCACACGATCACCCCCCGCCCCACCCCGACGACCCACGAGCCGAGGGCTAAGTGGTGGATGCGCACCGGGGTGAGGAACTGATGCTTCATCGACTTGGACCAGATGTCGAACAGCACCGCGTAGGCCACGTCGAGCTGACAGACCTGGACCGCGGAGAGCGCGACGGTACCGACCAGGATGAACGCGGTCATCTGGGGCGTGAGGTCGAGGAAGCGGGTGAGCAGGCCGTGCGAGAGCATGGCCACGCCCGGCCAGAACGTGAGCTCGAAGAGGAAGAACACGTTGCGGCGGGCCATGATCAGGTTGCGGTAGGCGAACGCGGAGAGGCGGACCCACTCCTCCATCCACCACTCGGCCGCGCCCGCGCCCGCGGCGATCGGCTCAGCGCGCCAGCTCAACGAAGACCTCCTCGAGCTCCGGCTCGTGCACCTGGCAGTCGCGGATCACCACGTGCTGCTCCACGAGCCAGCGCAGGATCTCGGAGAGCCGCTTCTCGGCCGAGTCCACCGTGCACTCGATGCGATCCCCGCGCGTCTGCACCTGGAGCACCCCCGCGAGGTCGGCGAGCCCGGCGGGCGCGGCCGGATCCAGGCGCAGCGCGACCACGTCGCCGATGCGGATCTGGCGCTTCAGCTCGTCCGGCGAGCCCTCGGCGAGGATGCGGCCGCCCTTGATGAACGCGATCCGGTCGCAGAGCTCGTCGGCCTCCCGCATGTAGTGGGTGGTCAGGATGATCGTGGTGCCCTCGCGTCGCCGCAGCTCCGCGATCTGGGCGCGGATCCGGATCGACACGTCCGGATCGAGGCCCAGGGTGGGCTCGTCCAGGAAGAGCACCTCCGGCCGGTTGAGCAGGGCCTTGGCCAGCGCCAGCCGCTGCTTGAGCCCGGTCGAGAGCTCGTTGTACTCGGTCTTGAGGTGCGGGGTTAGCTCGAACCGATCGAGCAGCTCGGCCACCCGCGTCCGGAGGCTCCGTCCGTGCAGGCCGTAGAGGCGGCCGTAGAACGCCAGCACCTCGGCCGGCCGCAGGCTCCACACGAACGAGGCGTTGCCGCTCGCCATGTTGAGCCGCCGGCGGATCGCGAAGGCCTCGCGCACCACGTCGTGGCCGAGGATGGTGGCCGAGCCGCGATCGGGTAGCAGCAGCGTGGCCAGGATGGAGAGCAGCGTGGTCTTGCCCGCCCCGTTGGGTCCGAGCAGGCCGAAGATGGCGCCGCGCTCGACCTGCAGGCTCGCTCCGCGCAGCGCGGGCGTCTCGCGGCGACGCAGCCATCCGCTGCGGAACGTCTTGGCGAGGTCGTGGGCCTCCACGGCGAGGGGCGAAACGGGCATGACCGGCTCATCGTACCACGCGGGCGGGAGCGGTCCGGCCGGCGCGGGCGCGTTTGCCCCGTCCGGATCGATCTGATAGAACCTCTGCGTGGAGCCGACGGAGAGCCAGGCAACCTGGCGGTGCCCCGCCGACGCGCTCGGACCGGGCCAGACCGTCACCTTCGACCTCCGCGCGCGCGGACGCACCGTGCGCGGCTTCCTCGTCAACCACGACGGCGGCCATCACGCCTACGTCAACCGCTGCCCGCACGCGGGCACCCCGCTCGATGCGTGGCCCAACGAGTTCTTCACCGAGGACGGCCGATACCTGATCTGCGCCACCCACGGCGCGGTCTTCGCGCCGGACACCGGGATCTGCGTGGAGGGCCCGTGCCTGGGGGCCCGGCTCGAGCCGCTGCCCGTGGTCCACCGCGACGGCGAGCTGGTCGTCACCGTCGCGCCCTGACGACCGGCCGAAGAGGAGTCACTTCCCCTTCGGCTCGGGTGGGCGGAGGGAGTCTGGCAGGCAGGTGTAGGTGATGACATACGTCACGTTCGTGTTTCCATCCCTCGTCATGGTTATGGCCGAGGTCGGGGTGACGCGACTGAAGCTGTGGCGCTCGGGCCCGCCCGTCGCGTCCAGCGCCGCCTGCCATTCAGCGTCGATTGCGTCGATACAGTCTCCGAGGCTCGCGTAGCTGGACTTGGGATGGGGGGTCGGGGTGCGCTGGAATGTCTGCATATCGCCCGACTCTTCCCACAACACCCACGCGCCGCCGGCGGAGGCAGAGGCGGCGAGGGCGAGCAGGCAACCGAGTGCCGCGACTCCGAGGAGCGGCGGGCGTCTGGTCATCGGGGCCCCATTCAGGAGGGGGCGTTCAGCGCGTGGAACGAATCGGATTGCGAGATGCCGCGAGCGAGCTTCGTTCCATCGAGTTCTGTGTACGTGACCTTGAGGTAGGTGCCGACACGGAAGTCGCACCGCACCGCGTCGTCGAGGAGGAAGATCTTCGCTCCGCCGCTGAGCAGGATGTGATCGCCGTGACGTTCCAGGAGCGAGCCATAGATGATCCCAGCCCACATGCTGATCCCCTTCCCACTCAACTAGGTTACGGCCGCAGTAATTTTCTCTGGTAGCCCAGTCGACGGGGCCGCCGTGCCGCGTGACGATCCGTACGGACCGAGTAGGCGGGGCTCCTCCGGAAGCCACCGGCGCAAGTACTTGAGTTAGAATGCCGGCCATGAATCCCGAGGATGAGCGCGCGGAGGTCGAGGAGGCCAACGCGCGCTTCTACCGGGTGTTCGAGACCCTCGATCTCCGGCAGATGGAGGAGGTCTGGGCCCACGGGGAGCACGTCCGCTGCGTGCACCCGGGCTGGGGCCTCCTCACCGGCTGGGACGCGG
>DATGBR010000112.1:0-11906 GCA_035312605.1 Candidatus Methylomirabilota bacterium | reverse complement strand
GCGCACCGCGATCCTGATCAACGTCACGCGCGGGGAGATCGTGCGGGGCGAGGACGTGCTCGGCGCGCTCACCGAAGGGCTCATCTGGGGCGTCGGGCTCGACGTCACCGACCCGGAGCCGCTCCCGAAGGGCCACCCGCTCTGGACGCACCCGCGGGCCATCGTCACCCCGCACACCGCGGGGGGCTCGCCCCGCCGGTCGGGACGGGTGATCGCGACGTTCCGCGAGAACCTGCGACGGATGCGGGAGGGGCGCCCCCTGCTCGCCCTGATCGACAAGCAGAAAGGCTACTGAGGCTGGCGGCTCACACCACGATCGCGGAGATCTCCACCGAGGAGCGGAGGCCCTCGACCACCACGATGCCCGACTCGGTCACGTGGTGGCGCCGCTTGTCCTCCTCGAGGTCGTAGCCGACCGTCGTCTCCTCCGCGATCCGCACGTTCTTGTCGAGGATGGCGCGGCGGATCCGGGCCCGGCGGCCGATGTCGCAGTTGTCGAGGATCACCGAGTCCTCGACGATCGCGCCGGTGTGCACCCGCACGTGCCGGCCGAGCACCGAGTTGCGGACCATGCCGCCGGACAGGATGCAGCCCCCCGAGACCACCGAGTCGATGGCCTGGCCGCGGCGGCCGTCGTCGTCGAAGGTGAACTTGGCGGGCGGATCCGCGTAGCTCGCGGTCCGGAGCGGCCACTCCCGGTTGTACAGGTTGAGCGCGGGGCTCACCGCTCGGAGGTCCATGTGGGCCTCGTAGTAGGCGTCGAGGGTCCCCACGTCGCGCCAGTAGGCGGGGGCGTTCACCGCCTCCCCCGGGATCTCGTTGGTCTGGAAGTCGTAGGCGAACATGTCGAGACGGTCCACCAGCCGCGGCAGCACGTCGCGCCCGAAGTCGTGGCTGCTGCCCTCGCGGGCCGCGTCCGCGTGCAGCTCGCGCAGCAGGGTCCGGGTCGAGAAGACGTAGTTGCCCATCGAGGCGTAGACCCGGTCGGGGTCCCCCGGCATGGTGGGCGCGTCGGCGCGCTTCTCGTGGAAGCCGATGATGTGGCCGTCGCGCGCGGTCTCGATCACCCCGAACTCGGACGCGAAGCGGCGCTCCACCGGGATCGCGGCCACCGTGATCTCGGCGCGCTTCTGCTCGTGGAACGCGATCATGCTCGAGATGTTCATCCGGTAGATGTGGTCGGCGCTGAAGATCGCCACCAGGGGCGGATCGGACTGCTCGATCAGGTTGGCGTTCTGGTAGATCGCGTCCGCGGTGCCCCGGTACCACATCTCGCCCGCGGACCGCATCTGCGCCGGCACCGGGATGATGAAGTGGTCCTTGAGCAGGCCGCCGAACTGCCAGCCGTCCGCCAGGTGCTGGAGGAGGGACTGGCTCTTGAACTGGGTGAGGACATAGATCGAGTGGATCCCGGAGTTGATCAGGTTGCTGAGGACGAAGTCGATGATGCGGTACTTGCCCCCGAAGGGCACCGCGGGCTTCGCGCGCTCCTTGGTCAGGGGATAGAGCCGGGTGCCCTTCCCGCCCGCCAGCACGATTCCGAGAATCCGCAGTCTCATGGCATCGGTGCTCGGCGGTAGCCTACCACGCAAGGGGGCGAATACCCTGCCGCGGGCGTGCCCCGACCTGTATACTGGCTGGCGTCTGGTACAGGTACCGGCTCACCTTCGAGTCCCCCTCGTCAGGCGGCGTTTCGAGCCCTTCCGCGCATCCGAGACGCTCAAACAGGGCGGAAGCACGTTCAGGAGGGGCAACCATGTCCCAGAAGCTCTATGTCGGCGGCATCGCGTTCAGCACCACCAGCGAGGGCCTGCGCGCGCACTTCGCCCAGTCCGGCACCGTGGTCTCGGCCAGCATCGTGACCGACCAGTTCTCCGGCCAGTCGCGCGGCTTCGGCTTCGTCGAGATGTCCAGCGCCGAGGAAGCCCAGCAGGCGGTCACCCAGCTCAACGACCGCGCCCTCGACGGCCGCTCGTTGAAGGTTGAGGTCGCCAAGCCCAAGGGCGACAAGCCCCGTGGCGGTGGCGGCGGCTTCGGCGGAGGTCGCAGCAGCGGCGGCGGCGGCTGGCGCTAAGCGCTCACATACCCGTCACCGCCTCGCGGTTGACCGCGCTGACCACCGCGCGGAGCGAGGCGGTGACGATGTTGCCGTGGATCCCCACGCCCCACCGCGGGCGCCCGTCGCCCACCCTGACCTCGACGTAGGCCACCGCGGAGGCGTCCGCGCCCCCGCCGATCGCGTGCTCGTGATAGTCGAGCACCGCCACCGGGATGCCCGCGTCCCGCCGGACCGCGTCCACGAAGGCCGCGATGGGGCCGTTGCCCACGCCCTTGGCGAGGCGCTCCGTGCCCGAGACCCGTAGCGGCGCCTCGATGGTGGTCTCGCCGGACTCTCCCGCGGTCATCACGGTGGGGTGGTGAGCCAGGGCGAGCGGCTCCTCGCGGGTGAGGTAGGTTCGCTCGAACGCGGCCCAGATCTGGTCCGCGGTGATCTCGGTGCCGCTCTGCTCGACCATCTTCTGGATGACCGACGAGAACTCGATTTGCAGGCGCCGCGGCAGGTCGAGGCCGTGCTCGAACTTCATGATGTAGGCGACCCCGCCCTTGCCGGACTGGCTGTTGACCCGGATCACCGCCTCGTAGCTCCGGCCCACGTGGTGCGGGTCGATGGGCAGGTACGGGACCTCCCAGGTGTCGTAGTTCTTGCCGAGGGCCTCGAAGCCCTTCTTGATCGCGTCCTGGTGCGAGCCGGAGAACGCGGTGTAGACCAGGTCGCCCACGTAGGGATGCCGCGGGTGCACCGGCAGCCGGTTGCAGTGCTCGGTGATGCGCCGGGCCGCGTCGATGTCGGAAAAGTCGAGCATGGGATCGACCCCCTGGCTGAACAGGTTCAGCGCGAGGGTGACCACGTCGACGTTGCCGGTGCGCTCGCCGTTGCCGAAGAGCGTGCCCTCCACCCGGTCGGCGCCCGCCTGGACCGCCAGCTCGGTGGCGGCCACCGCGGTGCCGCGGTCGTTGTGCGGGTGGAGCGACAGCACCAGCGAGTCCCGCCGGCTCACGTGGCGGAGGAACCACTCGATCTGGTCCGCGTAGACGTTGGGGGTGGCCATCTCCACGGTGGCGGGCAGGTTCAGGATCACCTTCCGGGCCGGGGTCGGCTCCCACACGTCCATCACGCGCTCGCAGATCTCCACCGCGAAGTCGAGCTCGGTGCCGGTGAAGCTCTCCGGGGAGTACTGGTAGTGGACGTCGCACTCCGGGATGGTTCCGGTCAGCTCGCGGCAGAGCCGCGCGGCCCGCACCGCGATGTCGACGATGCCGGCGCGGTCGAGGCCGAAGACCACGCGGCGCTGCAGCGTGGAGGTCGAGTTGTAGAGGTGCACCAGCGCGCGCGGGGCCCCCCGCAGCGACTCGTAGGTGCGCTCGATCTGCTCGGGCCGCGCCTGGGTGAGGACCTGGATCATCACGTCGTCCGGGATCAGGTCCTCCTCGATGAGCTGCCGGACGAAGTCGAAGTCGGGCTGGGAGGCGGCCGGGAAGCCCACCTCGATCTCCTTGAAGCCGCACTTCACCAGGAGATCGAACATGCGCCGCTTGCGGGCGGGATCCATGGGATCGATCAGGGCCTGGTTGCCGTCCCGCAGGTCCACGCTGCACCAGCGGGGGGCGCGGGTGATCACCTTCGACGGCCACGTCCGGTCCGGCAGCGGGATCGGCGTGAACGGGCGATAGTGCTGGAACGGCATCTGGGCCGGCGGGCCTGCCTTGCGAGCCATGAAAAGCCTCCTGTGAGGGGAAATAAAAAAGCCTCTCCGAGACAGCGAAGAGGCTTTGGGCGCGCGCCGCGAGGCGCGCGCCTACGTCAGTAGCAGGTTCTCGTTCGGGAAATCGACCACCTTCATGTGGCGGGCATTGTGCCCACGGAAGCGGCGCTTGTCAAGCTTTCGCGCGGAGGCGGGTAGAATGCGGGGGTGATCGCCCTCCGCGACGTCACCAAGCGCTTCGGGGCCACCGTGGCGCTCGACTCCGTCTCCCTCGACGTGCCGCCGGGGGCCACCCACGTCCTCCTGGGCTCGAGCGGGTCGGGCAAGTCCACCGTGCTCCGCCTCATCCTGGGCCTGGCCGCGCCCGACGAAGGCACGGTGGTCGTCGACGGGGTGGTGGTCGACGCGGGCAGCCGCGACCGGCTGGTCGCCCGCATGGGCTACGTGGTGCAGGACGGCGGGCTCTATCCTCATCTCACCTCGGTTGACAACGTGACCCTCGCCGCGAGCGCGCAGGGCTGGCCGCGCGCGCGCGTCGACGCGCGGGTCGCGGAGCTGGCCGGGATGGCGGGGCTCGACGCGGCCACCCTCGGGCGTTATCCCCGCGAGCTGAGCGGAGGCCAGCGCCAGCGGGTGGGCCTGATGCGGGCGCTGATGCTCGATCCGCCGGTGCTCCTGCTCGACGAGCCGCTCGGCGCGCTGGATCCGATCGTGCGCGCCGAGCTGCAGGACCAGCTCGGCACGCTCTTCGCCGCGCTCGCCAAGACGGTGGTGCTGGTCACCCACGACATTCGCGAGGCGGCGCGGCTCGGCCGGACCATCACCCTGATGACCGCGGGCCGCGTGGTGCAGCAGGGGACCTTCGCGGACCTCGTGGAGCGGCCGGCGGTCCCGTTCGTGCGCCAGTTCCTCACCGCGCAGACGCTGGCGGTGCCCCGGGCCCCGGGAAGCTGACGATGCGCCCCTCTCTGACGGCGGCGCTGGCTCTGATCGCGGCGCTGCCGTTCGCCGTCCCGGCCACGGCGGCGGACGGGGTCATTCGCGTGGGCTCGAAGTCGTTCACCGAGAGCTACATCCTCGCCGAGGTCATCGCCCAGGTGATCGAGCAGGTGGGCGAGGCGCGCGCGGAGCGGCGCGTGGGCCTGGGCGGCACCGGGCTCACCCAGCGGGCGCTCGAGTCCGGCGCCATCGACGTCTATCCCGAGTACACCGGCACCCTCGCCCGCGTCATCCTGAAGGACCCGGCCCTCCAGACCGTCGAGGCCCTCCGGGCGCGCCTCGCGGCGGGAGGGCTCACGATCAGCGCCTCGCTCGGGTTCGCCAACACCTACGCGCTCGCGATCCGGGCCGAGCAGGCCGAGCGCCTCGGGCTCCGCACCGTCGGCGATCTCGCGCGGCACCCGGAGCTCCGGGCCGCCTTCAGCTCCGGCTTCCTCGAGCGGGACGACGGCTGGCCGGGCCTGCGCGCGCGCTACGGGCTCGGGCTCGCCCGGGTGGAGGTGATGGAGCACGCGGTGACCTACCGCGCGATCGCGAGCGGCCAGGTGGACCTCATGGACGTCTTCTCCACCGACGGCCAGCTCGAGCGGCTGCGCCTGCGCCTGCTCGAGGACGACCGGCGTTTCTTCCCCGACTACTCGGCGGTGCTCCTCGCGCGCCGCGAGATGACCGAGCGCTTTCCCCGCACGTGGGCGCGGCTGCGGGAGGCCCTCGAGGGCCGCCTCGACGCGGCCCGCATGGCGCGGCTCAACGCGATGGCCGATCTGGACGGCCGGTCGGTGCCCGAGGTGGCCGCCGCGTTCCTCGGCGGCGGCACCCCGGAGGCCGGGAGCGGGCGCGGGCGCGCGCTGCTCGGCGAGCTGGCCGCGCTGACCGCCGACCACCTGTTGCTGGTGCTGATCTCGGTGGGCGCGGCGGTGGTGCTCGGCATCCCCATGGGCGTGATCGCCGCGCGCTACCGGCGCGCCGGGCAGGTGGAGCTGTCGGTGATCGCGATGCTGCAGACCGTCCCCGCGCTCGCGCTGCTGATGTTCATGATCCCGCTCTTCGGCATCGGCAAGGGCCCGGCCCTGATCGCCCTCTCGGTCTACGCGCTGTTGCCGATCGCGCGCAACACCTACGCGGGGATGATGGCGATCGAGCCGACGCTGCTCGAGATCGCCTGGGTGTTGCGTCTCGGCCGCCTGCGCCGGCTGCTGCGCGTCGAGCTGCCGCTCTCCGCGATCGCGATCATGGCCGGGATCAAGACCGCGGCGGTGACCACGGTGGGCACCGCCACCCTGGCCGCGTTCATCGGCGGGGGCGGCTACGGCACCCTGATCGTGCGGGGCCTCGCCCTCGACGACACCGCCACCATCCTCGCCGGCGCGGCGCCCGCCGCGGTCATGGCGCTCGCCTTCCACGCGCTGTTCGAGCTGCTGGATCGCGCGGTGATCCCGCGGGGGCTGCGCTCGTGAGGGGCTCGGCCGGCTCGAGTAGGGCGTTGAGGCGCCGGCAGAGCGCGAGGACGTCGGCGTGGCGCGTCGGGAACCACGCGCGGATCCACTCCGGGCGGTCGAAGAAGGCGAGCGGGGGCCGGTCCGGCCGGCGGATCGCCACGCGTCGGACGAGCCCGCTCGCGTTGATGAAGCTCACCTCGTCGAGCAGCCGGCCGGGCGCGGCGACGCCGACCGTGATCGGGCAGAGCGCGGCGACCCTCGTGACCGACACGGCCACTCCGCGCAGACAGAACGCGCGGGTGCGCGCGCGCGCCTCGGCGTCGAGCGCTTCCATGAGGCCGCTCATGGTGAGGCCCGAGAAGACGGTGTCGTCCACCACCGCCAGCGACGCGCAATTGCGCGTCGCCTCGAGCTGGGCCGCCAGGCTTGCCCCCTCGGTGCTGACCAGGCGATAGCCGCCCGCCCCGTCCTCCTCGCGGGTGAGCCCTACGCGGCGCACGCGCGGGAACCAGCCGGTGCGCGCGTGGAGCGCCTGCGCCACCCGCTCTCCCGCGCGACCGATCCCGAGGGTCAGCTCGAACGGCGCGTGCGGGCCCTGGGCCGCGACACGCTCGACCTGCTCGGCGAGGGTGAGGACGCGCACCCGCTCCCGGTCGGCCGCGAGGAGGGTGAGCAGCTCCCGCGCGAGGCCGGCCGCGACCGAGCCCTCGCCCGCGGCGGCCGCAACCTCGTCGCTCAGGTCGTCGTGGACGTAGAGGTGGAGCGGCGTCGGCGGCGCGTACGCGCCGCCGTCCACCGCCATCAGGCGGGCTGGATCAGGGCGAGCGCGAAGTAATTGGCGGGATCCACGTGCCAGCGGGCGAGCCGCAGGCCCGCGTCGCCGAGCAGCGCCTCGACCCCGGCGCGGCTGAACTTGTACGAGCTCTCGGTCCAGATGCCCTCGCCGGGTGCGAAGCGAACGGTGAGGCCGAGGCGCCGCAGGCGCACCGTCTGGGCCGACTCCGCCACCAGGTGCATCTCGATGCGCGACGCCGCGTCGTTGTAGAAGGCGCGGTGCCGGAAGGCGTCGGGATCGAAGTCGCCGTCCACCCCGCGGTTGATCACCCGCAGGATGTTGAGATTGAAATCGCGCGTCACCCCCGCCGAGTCGTCGTAGGCCGCCTCCAGGATCTTGACGTCCTTCACCAGGTCCACGCCCAGGAGCAGACGATCGCGCGGGTCGGGCAGGAGCGTCTTCAGATCCGCCAGCAGGCGCCGCTGCGCCGGCTCATCGAGATTTCCGATGGTGCTTCCCAGGAACATCGCCAGGCGCCGGCCGGCCGGCGGCGGCACGTGGGTGAGATCGCGCTCGAAGTCGCCCACCACCGCGTGCACGCGCAGGCTGGGATACTCGCCCAGGAGCCGCTCCGCGCTGGCCTCGAGGGTCACGCGGTCGACGTCGAGGGGCACGTAGCGGACCGGCCGCCCGCCCGCGGTCACCGCGTCGAGCACCCGGCGCGTCTTCTCGGACGAGCCGGCGCCGACCTCGACGATGTCGTCGGGAAGAAAATCCTCGATCAGCCCGGGCAGAATTTCCTCCAGCAGCGCCGCCTCGGTGCGGGTCGGATAGTATTCCGGCAGCTCGGTGATGCGCTCGAAGAGCAGCGAGCCCGCCCGGTCGTAAAAGTACTTCGGGGGCAGGGACTTCGGGCGCGAGGTCAACCCGCGCCGGACGTCCTCCTCGAGGCGCTGCTGCCGGGCCCGCTCGTCCGTGTGCACGTCGATCAGATAGCGCATGGCACGCTCCTGCTGCAAGCTAGCCGCCACTCAGGCACTATGCAAGCGGTTGTAAGAATCCTCTGGGGGGAGGGGAGCCAATGGTCGAGACCCTGACGGACCGGCTGACCGAGGCGTGGACCCGCACGGACCGGATCTTCGAGATCCTCGCGCCGGGCTCCTGGCTGGCCCAGCCGATCGCGCTCCGGCATCCGTTCATCTTCTATCTCGGACACTTGCCCGCCTTCGCCTGGAACCACGTGGGCGGGGAGCTGCTCGGCCGGCCCGCGTTCAACCCGGGCTTCGACGAGCTGTTCTCGCGGGGGATCGATCCCGATGTGGACGACCCGACCCACTGTCACGACCATCCGGACGTGCCGGCCACCTGGCCCGCGGTCCCGGAGGTGCTCGCCTACCGCGACCGGGTTCGCGCCGCGCTGCTCGACGCGGGCGCCGCGGTGGCCGATCGCGCGGCCACGCACCTGATGGCGCGCGAGGGGCGCGTCTTCGCGATGATCGCGGAGCACGAGCTGATGCACCAGGAGACGCTGCTCTACATGATGCAGCGGCTGCCGCTCGAGCAGAAGGTCCGGCCGAGCTGGGTGCCGCCTCTCGTGCTCGGCCCCGGCCGTCCCGCCGACCGGATCGCGATCCCGGCCGGACCCGCCACGCTGGGCGCTCGCTTCGACGAGGTGCCCTTCGGCTGGGACAACGAGTTCTCCGCGCTCGAGGTCCCGGTCCCCGCCTTCCGCATCGACGGGACCCCGGTGACCAACGCGCAGTTCCTCGCCTTCGTGGAGGACGGCGGCTATCGCCGCCCCGAGCTGTGGAGCGACGAGGACCGGGTGTGGCTGGGCCACGCCGCCATCGAGCACCCAGTGGTGTGGGAGCTCACGGACGGACGCTGGACGTACCGGACCCTCTTCGAGATCGTGCCGCTCGACGCGGTGGCGGACTGGCCGGTCTACGTGAGCCTCGCGGAGGCGCGGGCTTTCGCGCGGTGGCGCGGTGAGCGGCTGCCCACCGAGGCCGAGCTCCAGCGCGCCGCGTTCGGCCGGCCCGACGGCGGCTCGCGCCGCTGGCCGTGGGGCGACACGCCGCCCACCGAGCGCCACGGGAACTTCGGCTATCGCCACTGGGCGCCGACGCCGGTGGGCACGCATCCCGAAGGCGTGAGCGCGTGGGGCGTGCAGGATCTGATCGGCGACGGCTGGCAGTGGACCAACACCGTGTTCGGCGGGCTGCCCGGCTTCACCACCTACATCCCGGGCTACGCCGGCTACTCGGCCGACTTCTTCGACGGCAAGCACTACGTCCTGAAGGGCGGCTCCTGGGCGACCGCCGACGACCTCGTGCGCCCGAGCTTCCGCAACTGGTTCCAGGCCCACTACCCGTACGTCTTCGCGACCTTCCGCTGCGTGGTCGACGGGTGAGGCATCTCGAAAGAGGAGAACGTCCGTGAAATCGGTTCCGCTTCTTTTGGCGCTGCTCGTCGTGGCCGCCGTGGCCGGGCTCGCCCCCGCCGCGTACGCCGGCGATATGTATTCTTCCCACTCGGAGTACGGCTACGCTGGGTTCAGTCCGGGCGGAGCGCTCTACATCAATGCGCTGCCCTCGAATGCCGAGGTAGGCCTCGACGGGGTGCTGGTGGGCGTGGCCAACGATCTGCAAGCATCAGTGGTCGACGCCCGCCCCGGCTTTCACACCCTGACCTTCCAGGCTCCCGGCTACGAGCCCACCATCGTGTACGTGCGGGTGGTGCGCGACTGGACCACGCGGGTCCGGCTGACCCTAATTCCGGCGCGCTGAGCCGAGGCTAGCGGACGGGTTCGATCTCCACCAAGCAGGAGTTGAAGGGCGTGGCTCCGGCGGGTGAGGAGAGGTCGGGGGTCAGGAGGTTCGAGCAGCCGCGCGTGTCCTGGCCGGACTCGTCGAGGGCGAACCACGCGCCCTCCTTGATCGACACCACGCCGGGGGCCACCCGGTCGGTGACCCGCGCCGGGATCAGGGTGCGCCCGCGGTCGTTGAAGACCGCCACGCGCTGCCCGTCCACGATGCCGCGCGCCGCCGCGTCGGCCGGGTGCAGCCACACGTCGTCGCGATCGGCGCGAGACAGGATCGCCTGGTTGTCGTGGATGGAGTGGGTGCGGGCGCGCGACTTCGGGGTGACGAGCCGCAGCGGGTGGCGCGCGTCGACCGGCTCCGGGATGAAGGTCGGGATCGCGGGGATCGCGCCGAGGCCGTAGGGATCGGGGTTGGCCGCGATGGCCATCGAGTAGATTTCGATCTTGCCGGACGGGGTGCTGAAGGGGTGGCGCTCCGGCTCGCGGATCTCGCGCGCGAAGGCCACCGCGTCGTCCGGCGCAGGCAGGCGGGCCAGGCCCTTGGCCCGGAACGTCTCGTAGTCGTCGATGGCGTGCCGGGTCAGCTCGCGCAGCCACTCGTCTTCCGTCTTGTCGTTATAGCCCACGATGCCGAGACGGTCGGCCAGCGCCGCGCAGATGTCGAGGTCGTTGCGACACTCGCCCACCGGGGCGATCGCCTGCTGCATGAAGATCGCGTAGTGGCCGGCGCCCGCCCATGGGGTGTGCACGTCGTTGCGCTCCCAGAACGTCGTCGCGGGCAGCACGATGTCGGCGTACCGTGCGGTCGGGGTCACGAAGTGGTCCTGGACCACCACGAAGTCGAGCCGCTCCACGCCCGCGATGATCCGCCGCACGTTGGGGAGCTGGTTGAAGAGATCGCCCGCGCACGAGTAGATCATCTTCACGTCGGCCGGGTAGCCGCCCGCCTTGCCGCGCTCCAGCAGATCGGCGAGCAGCGGTGAGGACACGCCCCGGCCCATCGGGTTCTCGCCGGTGGGCAGGCCCTGGATGCCGCCGCGGCCAGTCGCCCCGTTGCTGGTGCCCGCGTTGCCGCCCGGGATGCCCACGTTGCCGGTCATCGCGCAGAGCGCGTAGGCCGCGCGGTGGAACTGCTCCCCGTGGAGCGTGCGCCCCGGCGCGTAGCCGGTCTGGAGCGCGGCCGGCTTGCTCGTCGCGTACTCGACGGCGAGCGCGTGCAGGGTCTCGGCCGGCACCCCGGTGATGGCGGCGGCCCACTCGGGAGACTTCGGCACCCCGTCGGTCTCGCCGAGCAGGTACGCGCGGTAGGACGCGCCGGCCGGCGCGCCCGCGGGCAGGTGCGCCTCGTCGAAGCCCAGGACGTGGCGGTCCAGATAGGCCTGGTCGTGCAGGCCCTCGGTCGCGATCACGTAGGCCATCGCGAGCAGCGCCGCGGTGTCGGTCGACGGACGGATGAACACGTGCTGGTCGGCCAGCTCCCAGCTCGTGCGGGTGCGCCGCGGATCCACGCAGATGACCTTGACCCCGCGCTTCTTGGCGAGCTTCAGGTACTGCAGCGTGCCGGTGCCGAAGGTGCCGTCGGCCGGGCTCCAGCCCCACATGAGGATCAGGCGCGAGTTGACGTAGTCGGTGGGCTCGCGGCCCGCGCTCTTGTAGTCGGCCTTGGCCCCGTAGGTCTGGCGGACCGCGTAGACCTCCGCCTCCGCCGAGATGTTGGTCCAGAGCTCGGTGCAGCCGCCGAACATGTAGAGCAGACGCTTGACGGTGGAGCGGCTGTGCAGCATCGACAGGCTGCCGGTGCGCGAGCAGTCCAGGATCGCGGCGGGACCGTACGCATCGCGGATGCGCCGCATCTGGCCGGCCACCTCGTCGAGGGCCTCGTCCCAGCCGATGCGCTCGAACCGTCCCCCGCCGCGCGGGCCCACCCGCCGCAGCGGGTGGACGACGCGGTCCGGGTGATTCAACCGCTCGAGCTGGCCGAAGCCGCGCACGCAGGCGTGGAGCGGCGCGACCTCGGGCGTCCACTTGCGCGGATCGGTGCTGATGCGCACGATGCGCCCGTCGCGCACGTGGGCGTTGACCACGCAGCGCCCGCCGCAGTTGTG
>DATGBR010000111.1:0-5634 GCA_035312605.1 Candidatus Methylomirabilota bacterium | reverse complement strand
CGATGCGCGCCCTCGTCCACGCCGACGGCCGGACGAAGGACGCCGAGGTCCCGGCCGACCTGGAGGAGAGCGCCCGGGCCTACCGGGAGAAGCTCACCGAGGCCGCGACCGAGAGCGACGACGACATGCTCGCCAAGTATCTGGAGGAAGGCGCCATCGGCGAGGAGGAGATGCTCTCGGCCCTGCGCCGCGCCATCATGTCGGGCGGGGTGGTGCCGGTGCTCTGTGCCGCCGCCACGCGCGGCATCGGCATAGGGTCGCTGCTCGACCTCATCGTGAAGGAGTTCCCGTCGCCCGCGGACCAGGGTGAGGTGGAGGGCGCGGACCCGCGGACCAAGGCCCTCGTCAAGCGCGCCCCCGACGCGAAGGCGCCCCTCTGCGCGATCGTGTTCAAGACCATCACCGACCCGCACGTGGGCAAGCTCTCCGTCTTCCGGGTCTATTCGGGCACGCTGCGGGCCGACAGCCAGGTCTACAACGCGAGCCGCGACAGCCGCGAGCGGGTCGGGCACCTGGGCTGGCTCTCGGGCAAGACCCAGAAGGCGGTCGACGCGCTCGGCCCCGGCGAGATCGGGGTGGTGGCCAAGCTCAAGGACACCCTCACCGGCGACACCCTCTGCGACGAGGGCAGCCCGGTCGGGCTGCCCGGCATCAGCTTCCCGGAGCCGGCCATCTCCTTCGCGATCCAGCCGAAGACCCGCGGCGACGAGGACAAGATCTCGACCGCGCTCCACCGCATGGCCGAGGAGGATCCCACCCTGCACCACCACTACGACCCCGAGACCAAGCAGCTGCTGGTCTCCGGGATGGGCCAGCTCCACGTGGAGGTGGTGGTGGAGCGGATGAAGCGCAAGTACAACGTGGACGTCTCGCTGCTGCCGCCGCGCATCCCCTACAAGGAGACGGTCAAGGGGCGCGCCGAGGTGCAGGGCAAGTACAAGAAGCAGACCGGCGGGCGCGGACAGTACGGCGACACCTGGCTGCGCATCGAGCCCCTCACGCGCGGCGGAGGCTTCGAGTTCGTCGACGACATCTTCGGCGGCGCCATCCCGCGCAACTTCATCCCGTCGGTCGAGAAGGGCGTGCGCGACTGCATGAAGCGCGGGATCTTCGCGGGCTACCCGGTGGTGGACCTCAAGGTCACCCTCTACGACGGCTCCTACCACGACGTCGACTCCTCGGACATGGCCTTCCAGATCGCCGCCTCCATGGGCCTGCAGAAGGGCTTCCTGGACGCCAAGCCGTGCCTGCTCGAGCCGGTCATGAACGTCGAGGTGAACGTGCCGTCGGAGGGCGCGGGCGACGTGATCGGCGACCTGAACGGCCGCCGCGGCCGCATCGTGGGCATGGAGCCGGAGGGCGACGTGGTGGCGGTGCGCGCCCAGGTGCCCATGTCCGAGATGCTCACCTACGAGTCGAGCCTGCGCTCCATGACCGGCGGGCGCGGCGGCTACTCGATGGAGTTCTCGCACTACGAGGAAGTCCCGGGCCAGCTCGCCGAGAAGGTGGTGGCCGCCCACCGCGCCGAGAAGGAAAAGCACTAGCGGATCGCGGCGCGCCCATCCCGGGCGCGCCGCGCCGCCTCCGATCCCCACGCTCCGACGACCGAGGCCCACGCATGTTCGTGACCCACATCGAATGCACCGTCTGCGGCCAGCGTCACGAGGCCGGGCGGCTCCTCACCGTTTGCCAGGTCTGCGGCCAGATGCTCGCGGTCCGCTACGACCTGCCCCGCGTCGCGGCCGCCGTCTCCAAGGAGACGCTCCAGAGCCGGCCGCCCGGGATGTACCGCTTCCGGGAGCTGCTGCCGCTGGCCGCCGGCGAGGAGCCGGTGACCCTCGGCGAAGGGGGCACGCCGCTCCTCGAGCTGCCGCGCCTGGCCGCGCACCTCGGGCTGCGGCACCTCTGGGCCAAGGATGAGGGCCAGAACCCGACCGGCACCTTCAAGGCGCGCGGGCTTGGGATGGCCATCACCAAGGCGCGCACGCTCGGTGTCCGCGGGCTCATGATCCCGTCCGCGGGCAACGCAGGCGGCGCCGCCGCGGTCTACGGCGCGCGGGCGGGGCTCCCGGTCGCGGTGGTCGTGCCGCGCGACACGCCGGAGGCGGCGATCGCCGAGGCCGCGCTCGCCGGGGCGCACGTCTTCACGATCGACGGCACCATCGCCACCGCCGGGCGGGCCATCGCGTCGGTCGCGCCCGCGCTCGGCTGGTTCGACCTGGCCACGCTCAAGGAGCCCTATCGGCTCGAGGGCAAGAAGACGATGGGTCTCGAGCTGGCCGAGCAGCTCGGCTGGGACGCCCCCGACGTGCTGGTCTACCCGACCGGCGGCGGCACCGGGCTGGTCGGCATCTGGAAGGCCTACGAGGAGCTCGGCACCATGGGCTGGGTCAAGGCCGGCCAGCCGCGCTTCGTCGCGGTACAGGCCGAGGGCTGCGCCCCGCTCGTGCGGGCCTGGAGGGACAAGGCCGAGACCACGTCGGTCGTCGAGAATCCGATGACCGATGCGCCCGGCCTCCGCGTGCCAGGCCCCTTCGCCGGGCGGCAGATGCTCCGCATCCTCCGCGAGACCGACGGCTTCCCGCAGCCGGTGGGCGAGCGGGAGATCGTCGACGCCCAGCGCCTCCTGGCGCGCGTCGAGGGAATCTGGACCGCGCCGGAGGCGGCCGCGACCCTGGCCGCGCTCCTTCACATGAAGGAGGACGGCCAGGTCGAGCCCACCACGCGCGTCGTGCTCGTGCTCACCGGCGCCGGCATCAAGTACCCGGCGCCCCCGATACCGAGGCCCCCGCATCTCGAGGGAACTCCGGAAGCGATGCTCGCCCGGTTCAAGGAGGCGATGGGACAGCCATGAGCGCACTCACTCGCAGAGGATTCCTCCGGGCGTCGGGCCTCGGGCTGGGCGTGCTGGCCGGCGGCGGCCTGGCCGGCTGCGCCGCCTCGATGAAGGGCGACTTCGCGCCGAAGACCGGGCCGCGGGTCGTGGTGATCGGGGGCGGGTGGGGCGGCGCGACCGCCGCGAAGTACGTGCGGCTGCTCGACCCCGGCGTCGAGGTCATCCTGATCGAGCCCAACCGCCAGTTCGTCTCCTGCCCGTTCAGCAATCTGGTCCTGGCCGGTCTCCGCAGCATCGACTCCCTCACGATGGGCTACGACGGCCTCCGCAAGCACGGGGTGCGGATCATCCACGAGACCGCGAGCGCCATCGAGCCCGACACCAAGCGGGTGCGCCTCGGCGAGGGCTATCTCCAGTACGACCGGCTGATGGTCTCGCCCGGGGTGGATTTCCAGTGGGAGCAGGTGGAGGGGCTCGCGCAGAGCCAGGACACGGTCCTGCACGCGTGGAAGGCGGGGCCGCAGACGGTGCGGCTCGCCCAGCAGCTGGCCGCGATGCCGGACGGCGGGGTGTTCGTGCTGAGCATCCCGCTCGCGGCCTATCGCTGCCCGCCCGGCCCCTACGAGCGGACCTCGATGGTGGCCTGGTATCTCAAGACCAGCAAGCCCCGGTCCAAGCTGATCGTGCTGGACGCCAACCAGAACATCATCTCCAAGACCGCGCTCTTCCAGGCCGCGTGGCAGGCCTATCCCAACATCGACTACCGGCCGGCCAGCCGGGTGATCGGGGTGGATCCGGGCGCGCGCGAGGTGCGGACCGAGTTCGACCGGATCCGCTACGACGTGGTCAACCTCATCCCGCCCCAGCGTGCGGGCGCCATCGCGGTGCAGGCGGACCTGGTGGGCGGCGACAAGCGCTGGTGCGAGGTCAACCACGTCACCTACGAGTCGGTGAAGCAGCCGAACATCCACGTGATCGGCGACGCCACCATCGGCCTGCCGGTGCCGAAGTCGGGCAACGTGGCCAACGCGATGGGCAAGATCGCCGCGGCCTCGGTGGTGAGCCTGATCAACGGCAAGCAGCCGCCCTCGCTCGCGCCCGGCAACACCTGCTACAGCTGGGTGAGCGATCGCGAGGCCATCGCGGTGGTCAACGCATACAAGATCGACAACGGCAAGGTCGTGCAGATCGAGCAGAAGCTCACGCCGGCCCAGAGCCCGCTGGTCGCCCAGCGCGCGGTGGGCTGGGCCCAGTCCATCTGGGCGGACATCCTCGCATGAGCGCCGCCGGACTCGCGTCCGGGAGGAGGGCCTGCATGCCGACCGTGTTCGGTTGCCTCGTCATCGCCGCCGGGCTCCTGCTCGGCTCCCTGCCCGGCGTCCTTCCGCCGGTGACCGCGGAGGCGGCCGGGCCGCTCGACGACCGCGGCGCGGTCAAGTCGGTCACCTGCGCGGCCTGCCACGGCGCGGCCGGCAACAGCCGGTCGGCCGCCATGCCGATCATCGCGGGGCTCGACGCGGCCTACTTCAAGAAGCAGATCGCGGACTACGCGGGCGGCAAGCGCCTCTCGGCGGAGATGGAGCCCTACGCCAAGCAGGTGCTCGACCTGGGGGTGGACGACGTGGCGGCCTACTTCGCCTCGCGACGGCGCGAGCCCACGCCGGTGACGTCGCCCGCGGACGCGATCACCCGCGGAAGCAACGCCGCCGCCCAGTGCGCGATCTGCCACGGGCCGCAGGGCCAGGGCGACGCGGCCAAGGGGATCCCGAGCCTGGCCGGCCAGGCGCCCGGATACCTGCGCGAGCAGATGCTGCTCTTCAAGGCGGACCGGCGCAGCCCCGGGGATCCGGCGCTGGCCGCGGTCAAGGCGATGCTGCGGACGATCCCGGACGAGACCTTCGCCGACCTCGCCGCGTACTACTCGAGTCTTCGCTAGCGCGCGCCGGAGTCACTTCCCTCCGAGCGAGCGGATGTACTGGACGATGGCCCACCGGTCGGTCTCGGCCAGGTGCCGCCACGCCGGCATGGCGCCGCGCCCGGTGGTGATCTTCCAGAACAGCTCACCGTCCGTGTCGTCTTGGACCCGCTTCGACGTCCAGTCCGCCGGCTTCGGGTTGAGCGCCACCGCCGCGGGGCCGTCGCCTTTGCCCCCGGCCCCGTGGCAGGCCACGCAGTTGACCTTGGTGACCTTCTCGCCCTGCTCCACGGTCTTCTTGTCGTTGGGCAGCGGACTCTTCTTGGCCTTCTCGGGCGCGGGGGCCACCCACGGTGTCTGGGCCTTGGCCATCGAAGGCCCCAGAACACCGCCTCCGGCCGCCAGGAGCAGGGCCGCCGTCACCGTCAATCCAGCGATGCGAGCGGGCGAAGCGAACGGCAATGGGCCTATTCCTTCCGCGTCTCTGGAGTGTAGTGGCCCTTCAGATATGCGCTGATGGCCCGTGCCGAGGGTTCGGGGATCGGGGCGCCGAACGTGCTGATCATCTTGTCCACCACCCCGTCCCACGCGGCACCCGCGAGCGGGGGCTGCATCGTGATGTAAGTCGTGCTGTGACAGATACCGCAGAAGCTCTGCACGAGCTCCCTTCCCTCTCCGTCGGCGAGTGGGGGTGTGTACGTCGGCCACGGTCCCACGGCGTAGACAGCGCCCGCATCAGCATTGGGCGGTGCGGGCTGCATCTGCATCCCGAGGTTCCCCGGGTCATAGTTGCCCTCCTGGACGAGGCCGGGGACTTTCGTCGCCTGACCCAGCGCCGTCGGACCCGGGTCGAGCGCACCGGCGGCCGCCAGAAGGACGATCC
>DATGBR010000110.1:0-7050 GCA_035312605.1 Candidatus Methylomirabilota bacterium | reverse complement strand
ATGTAGTCGAGCAGCGGAGCCGGGTAGCAGGTGAGGAGGTTCGCCGCCTTGCACGTATCGATGGTGCTCCCGCCGCCGACCGCGATGAGACCGTCGAATTCCTTGGAGCGCGCGTACTCGCCCGCCTCCTCCATCGACCGGTCGGTGGGCTCCACCTCGACGCCGTCCCACACGTCGGCCTTCACGCCCTGTTCCTCGAGCAGCGCGCGCACCCGCTCGGACAGGCCCAGCTCCGCCACGTGGCGATCGGTGAAGATCAGAGCCTTCTTGATGCCGAGGCGGGTGGCGTCGAAGCCGATCTCGTCCATGGCTCCCAGCCCGAACTTGATCGGCGAGTTCTCCATCACGAAGACGGTCTCGGTCGGCAGGGTCACGCCCTTCATACGGCCTCCAGTGGGTGACGAGGGATCGGGCGGCCGGCCCCGAGGCCGGCGTGGCGGTCATTATAGCGTCGGCATGCCGTCGACGCGGGTCGCGTGTTGCCTGGGAGCGGCAGCCTGCGGTATGTTCGGCCCGCCCACAGGGAGGGAAGACCGATGACGCTCTTCGCCTGGATCGTACTGTCGCTCCTCCTGCTCGCTAGGCCGGTGGCCGCCGAGCCCACCCAGCTCACCATCGTCCAGCCCGCCGAGGCGACCACGATGGACCCGGGTCGCAGCACGCAGGTCCTCACCGTCAACTACTTCTACAACCTGTACGACTCGCTCACCCGGTGGGACGCCGCGCTGCAGCTGCAGCCGGGCCTGGCCACCTCCTGGAAGGCGGTCAACGACATCACCTGGGAGTTCACCCTGCGACCGGGTGTGAAGTTCCACGACGGCTCTCCGCTCACCGCGGAGGACGTGCGGGCCACCATCGAGCGCAACCTGGTGCCGGGGAAGACGGTCGTGACCGCGGGCTTCACCACCATCGAGTTGGTGCAGGCGGCGAGCCCCACGCTAGTGCGGGTCGTGACCCGGAAGCCGGATCCGCTCCTGCCGGTGCGCATGGCGCAGATGGGCTCGCAGATCCTGCCCGCCCGCCTCACCACCGACGAAGGCGCGAAGGAACTGGCGCGTCGCCCGATCGGCAGCGGGGCGTATCGCTTCGTGGAGTGGGTGAAGGACGAGCGGCTCGTCATGGAGGCCAACCGCGACTGGTGGGGCTGGGAGGGCCGCCCTCCCTCGGTCGACCGCGTGCTGTGGAAGGCGATCCCCGATGATTTTCCACGCCTGGTCGCGCTCGAGAAGGGCGACGCGGACATCGTGACCAGCGTCCCGCCCGACCGCATCAGGTCGGTCGCGGAGGGCCGGAACACCCGCGTGGTGAGCGTTCCGTCCACCCGCACCGTCGAGTTCAACATCAACTCGACGCAGCCGCCGCTCTCCGACAAGCGGGTGCGCCAGGCGCTCCACTACGCGCTCGACGTGCCCGCGATCATCCGGAGCCTCTTCGCGGGACTCGGCCGGCCGCTCGTGGGCGGGCTCGCCGACACCGACTTCGGCTACAACCCTGCGCTCAAGCCGTATCCCTACGACCCCGCGCGGGCGCGGGCGCTCCTGGCCGAGGCGGGCAGCCCCGGCGGGATCGACGTGACGCTCCACGCGGGGATGGGCACCATGGTCAACGACAAGCAGCTGCTCGAGGTGATCGCCGACATGTGGGCGAAGGTGGGCATCCGCGCCCGCGTGGCCATGATGGAGATGGGAGCGCGGCAGCGCATGGTCAACGAGCGGGCGCTGCCGCCCGGGGGCTTGCTCCTGATCAACGTGCAGTCGACCCTGCTCGACGCCGACGGAAGCCTCTGGCGCATCCTGCACCCGACGGGGCTGGGCGGCCGCTACTGGGCGGGAAGCCAGCCCGGCCACCGCTTCCACGAAGTGATGGAGCAGGCGCGCTACACCCTCGATCCCAAGAAGCGGAAAGCGCTCTACGTCGAGGCGACCCAGCTCTTCGACGACGAGAAACCGTGGCTCGAGCTATTCCAGGAAGTCATCGTCTACGGCACCTCGAAGCGCGTCACCTTCCGACCCCGCCCGGACTTCCGTCTCATCGTCGCCGAGATGACCATCGCCCCGCGCTAGCGCGGATCGCGGCCAGCCCATCGCGGACCGGCGCGGGGAGGTACGAGGAGCGGGCCGATCGGCGCGAGAATGGCCACGTTCCGGCCCACGTTGGCCCGAGGGGATGGCGCAGCCTGGCCACGCCGGCCGCCTCGATGATGCGCTCCACCGCGGCACCGGGAAGCGCGTCGTCGACGACGACGGTCTCGGCCGGGATGGCGTCGCGTCGCCGCCATCGAGGGGGCGGGGCTCGGGGCGGGTGGTCCGGCGGAAGGCTAGGAGGGCAGGGCGACGCGAGAGAGCAGCTTGAGGTCGTCCAGCAGCGCCCCCGCCCCGCGCACCACGCAGGTGAGCGGATCGTCGCTCACGCGGATCGGCAGGCCGGTCTGGTCGTGGAGCAGGGGGCCGAGGCCGCGCAGCAGCGCGCCGCCGCCTGACACCACGATGCCCTTGTCCACGATGTCGGCCGCCAGCTCGGGCGGGATCTGCTCGAGGCAGGTATGCACCGCGCTCACGATGGCCATGATCGGCTCGCGGAGCGCCTCGCGGATCTCCTCGCCGGTGACCAGGATGGTCTTGGGGATCCCGACGATCAGATCGCGCCCCTTGACCTCCATCGTGAGGTGCTCACCCGGGATCGGGTAGGCCGAGCCGAGCTTGAGCTTGATCTCCTCGGCGTGCCGCTCGCCCACGAGCAGGCTGTAGCTCTTGCGGATGTGCTGGATGACCGAGGCGTTCATCTCGTCGCCCGCGATCCGAACCGACTTGCAGTAGACGATGCCGGACAGCGACATCACCGCGACCTCGGTGGTGCCGCCCCCGATGTCGACGATCATGTTGGCTCCCGGCTCGGCCACCGGCAGCCCGGCGCCCAGCGCCGCCGCGATCGGCTCCTCGATGAGGAAAGCCTCGCGGGCGCCCGCCTGGCGCGCCGACTGACGCACCGCGCGCTTCTCGACCTGGGTGATGCCGGAGGGCACGGTGACCACCACGCGCGGGTGGACGATGCTCCGCCGCTGTCGGGTCTTGGCGATGAAGTAGTGGAGCATCTTCTCGGTGCTGTCGAAGTCGGCGATGACGCCGTGCCGGAGTGGGCGCACGACCGAGATCGTGCCCGGCGCGCGGCCCAGCATGGCCTTGGCCTCGTGCCCCGCCGCGAGCACCGCGCCGTCCTTCATGGCCACGATCGAGGGCTCGTTCAGGACGATGCCTTGCCCCCGGACGTACACGAGGGTGTTGGCGGTGCCCAGGTCGACCGCGAGGTCGTCGGCGAGGAAGCCCATGAGAGATGTCAGGCGCATGCCCCACTCCTTTCGCGGGGGACAGAACGCAACGGATGTGCCAGAGGGGCGGGATGTTTCGACGACGCGGAATGGTTGCCCGAGTCTGTTCTTCCACAATAGGCAGGGGTGACGGCTTCGGCCGCGCGGTCGAAAGTGTCAGGTCGTGTAGGTTTTACATGACACTCGCGTAAAAACTACTCCGGACGAGCGGTTCCCAGGGCCTTGTCAGGCAGGGGAACGCGTCGTAATCTTGGGGCCGCGCGCCGGGCGGCGTGGGAGAAGGGAAAGGACAGGACACCGGATGGAGGCCACGCGCAAGCCACTCGCGAAGATCGAGGGACGGAAGCGGATGCAGGTCAGCGGCCTGACCGTCTCGTGGCACGGCACCCGCAGCCTGAAGGACTGGGTGGCGTACGTGGAGGACGGTGACGATCACGGCCGCCTCGTGCTGGCCCACCAGGTCTCCGAGCGGACGGTCAAGGGCCTCCTCGCCCGCATTCAGAATCTCTCCCGGGACGAGTTACACGCGATGGGTCGGCCGGTCGAAGCCGTGGCCCAGCAGGGCGGCGGGCCTCCGATCCGAAGGCCTCCCGGCGCCGGCCAGGCCACTCCGGGGTCCGAGATCGCGGTGCCCGCGACCGGTCGGCAGCTCGCCCTGACCGGCGACGGCGTCGGGGAGTCCAGTCCGACCGAGCGCTCGCGCCGCCGACGGCTGGCCACCGCGGTGGAGACGACGGCGCCGGAGACCCGGCGCGCGGCCCGCGCGGGAGCGCCCCGCGACCTGGCCGGTACCGTGCGGCAGCTCCGCTCGCGTCTGGAAACCCTCGAGGAGGAGCAGGAGCAGCTACGCGCCGAGCTGGCGGTGCTGCGGGGGGAGGCGGAGGTCTACGACGGGCCGCCCAGTATCTTCGTGACCGGGTGGTTTCGCGCCACCCTGGTGCTGATCGTGCTCGCGATCGTCGTGGTGGTCACGGTGCCGTGGCTGATGGATCTGTTCGAGGGCGGGACGCGCGAGCCACGACCACCCGTCCGCACCGACGCACCGACGGGTACCCCGACCCCGCCTGGACGCTGAGGGGTCGTTACTGCTCGGCGCAGCGCAGATCGGCGCGCGCGTACTCGAGACCCCTCGGGTAGTAGTGAATCGTTCCCGAGTCCCCGTCGCGCGTGAATTCCTCCGCCGACCAGCTGTCGTTGATGGCCTTGAGCGTGACGATGTGTCGCTCGAGCGCGATCTTGCACTCCTCCGCGGTCTGGTAGCTGCCGGCGACGATTTGGTCGGTCTGCAGGCGGGGCACGCGGGCCAGCCAGCGCAGCACGATGGTGTCGAGCGGGTTGTCCTTGGCGATGATGGACAGGTCAGACCAGAGCAGCCACACCAGGCTGAGGGCGCCGATCCATTTCCTCATGTCCCGATGACTCTAGGACTCGCGCGCGGGCCTGTCAAGGCGGCGGGGATCGCCGCGGAACCCTCGGGCCTGGCCGCAGGTTGAACACGGCACGTGCAGGAAAGCGGGCTCCGGGGAGGTAGAATAGCCGCGCATGGAGACGATCCTGGTGGTGGACGACGAGATCCAGGTGAGAGCCCTCGCCCGGGACATCCTGGTGGGCGCCGGCTATCGTGTCCTCGAGGCGGAGGACGGGGAGACCGCCCTCAAGATCACCGAGGAGCACCAGGGGGCGATCCACCTGCTTCTCACCGACATCATGATGCCCGGGATCAACGGCAAAGAGCTCGCCGACCGGATCGCCGCCCTCCGACCGGACACCAGGATGATCTTCATGTCCGGGCGGGCCGCCGAGGTGATCAGCGACGCCGGGGTGCTCATCCCGGTCGACGCCTTCGTCGCGAAGCCGTTCACGGTCGAGCGGCTGCTCAACAAGGTCCGCGAGCGGCTCGAGTACCGCTCGCCCTTCTCCCGGCCCCGCTAGCCGGCGCCTCATCCGGCGCCGGGTCCCGCCTCCCGCATGGCGAGCCATGACGCCGATCCGATCGAGGCGCTGTTCGCCCGTGGGGTGACCGACGGGCTCCCCGCGGTGCCGCCCACCGCGGAGCGGGTGGCGGCCGCCGTCGCGGCGAGCGGGCGGGGAGCCGACGAGCTGGTGGCCGAGATGCCGCCGCGCTTCGGCCGCGCCACCGTGCAGAAGATCGCGATCAACGCGGTCATGGCCGGCTGCCGGCCGGAATACCTGCCGGTGGTGCTGGCCGCGGTGGAGGCGATGTGCGACGAGCGCTTCTGCCTCCTGGGGGTGTCCGGCACCACCGACGCGGTGGCTCCGCTGGTGATCGTAAACGGCCCCATCCGCGCCGCGCTCGACATCAACTCGGGGGCCGGCGTGTTCGGCCCCGGCTGGCGGGCCAATGCGACCATCGGACGCGCGGTGCGCCTCTGCTGGGTGAACATCGGCGGGGCCCAGCCGGGGGTCATCAGCATGTCGACCTTCGGGGGACCGGGGCGGTACACGTACTGCATCGGGGAGAACGAAGAGGCGAGCCCGTGGGAGCCGCTCCACGTCGAGCACGGGTTCGCGCCCGGCGATAGCACGGTGGCCGTGATGGCGGCGGAGGCCCCCCAGATCGTCGCCGACACCCGGAGCCGCTCCGCGCCGGATCTGCTTGCCACCCTGGTGCGGAGCGTCGAGGTGGTGGCTCACCACAAGGCCACGGGGCTGGGCGACACCGCGCTGGTGTTCTCGCCCGAGCACGTGACGACGCTGGCGGCCGATGGCTGGTCGAAGCGCCGGGTGCGGGAGTACCTGTGGACGCGTCTGCAGAAGCCGGTGCGTGAGCTGGTGCCGGGACGAGACGGTGGCGAGGGGCTCTCCGACGAGGCGCTCGCCGCGTTTCCGGAGGGCGCGCAGAGTGCGGCGCTGGTGCCGAAGTTCCAGTCGCCGGAGTGCCTGAAACTGCTGGTGGCGGGCGGGGCCGCGGGCCGCTTCACCGCGATCGTCCCGGGATGGCCCTTCCGGAACGCGCCCTCCCGGCTGGTGTTCCGGAAGCTGCCCTAGCCGCTGTCCATCTGCGCCGGCCGGTTCACCCGGTCGCCGGGCCGGAGGTTCAGGATCGCCTCCGGGAAGACCCGCGCCAGCCAGCCCACCACGTCGTTGACCGTGACGATGCCGATCGGGTGGTGCTGGGCGTCCACGAGCGGGACGGTGCGGTAGCCGGCCGCGTGCATGCGGTTGATCGCGAAGCAGATCCGGTCGTCGGGCGCCAGCGCTTCCGGGTCGGGGGTCATCACGTCGCCGATCCGCGTCGTCGCCAGGTCGCGTCCGAGGCTGACCACGCGGGTCAGGAGGTCGCGCTCGGTGAAGATGCCCGCGAGCCGGCCGGTGGCGTCCACGATCACCACCGCGGCCCGCCGGTTGTCGACCATGCGGGCGACCGCTTCGGCGACCGTCGTATCCGGGGAGACGCGAACCGGCTCGCTGGGGGCGAGCAGACGCACCTCGTCGCTCAGCAGGGCGTCTTCGAGCTTGCGGAACTCACCGTCGAGGGCTTCGGAGTACTCGTCATGGAACTCGCTCATCGCCGCCACCTCGGGGGTGGCA
Source organism: Candidatus Methylomirabilota bacterium (assembly GCA_035312605.1). Lineage (GTDB taxonomy): Bacteria > Methylomirabilota > Methylomirabilia > Rokubacteriales > CSP1-6 > CAMLFJ01. The sequence continues at coordinate 173 of DATGBR010000110.1, read as the reverse complement.
GCCATGCTAGGACGAGGTCATGGTGCTGTCAAGGCTGTGCGCTCTGGCCTGATGGGAAGGTGCTTACCTACTCAGGGTGGTTCAGCGGCCAAGCACGGTCTGGCTCTTCCCACCCGATGCTGCGCACTCCATAACGTCCATCGCACGTCGCATCGATTCCGCCCACGATCGCA
>DATGBR010000109.1:0-4293 GCA_035312605.1 Candidatus Methylomirabilota bacterium | reverse complement strand
GAAGCGCGCGACGACTCGGCATACCCCGGGGACGACTACTTCTGGGGCGCGGGCGTGACCGGGGCGGGCGGCGCCGCAGGCGTAGCCGGCGCGGGCGCGGCGGGACCCGTCGCGGGCATGATGCTCAGCGTCCGCTTGTGGGCCATCATCGACAGGGCGAACGAGGTGACCATGAACATGATCGCCACCACCGAGGTGGCCTTGCCGAGAACGGTGGGCGTGCCCATGGACCCGAACACCGCCTGGCTGCCGCTGCCGCCGAAGGCGGAGCCGATGTCGGCGCCCTTGCCGGCCTGCAGCAGCACCAGGCCGACGATGACCAGGCACACGATGACGTGGACGATCACGACCAGGATGAACATGGAGCGCTACTCCTTCGAAGCGCCGCTGCGGGCGGCCGACTTCTTGGCGATGGTGATGAAGCCGGGCGCCTGCAGACTGGCTCCTCCCACGAGGACCCCATCGATGTCCGGCTCCTGGGCGAGGGCCTGGGCGTTGTCGGGCTTGACGCTGCCGCCGTAGAGGATCCGCATCGACTGGGCCAGCTCCTTGGACGCGACCTCGGAGACGAGGCCACGGAGGTAGCCGTGCACCTCGCCGGCCTGGGCGGGGGTCGCATTGACCCCGGTGCCGATGGCCCACACCGGCTCGTAGGCGAGAACGCAGCGCGCGAGATCCTCGGGGGAGAGACCCGACACGCCCGCGCGGAGCTGCCCTTCCACCACCGTGAAGGTGAGCCCCTGGCGCCGCTCCTCGTCCGTCTCGCCCACGCAGAGCACCGGCCGCATCCCGTGACGGAGGGCCGCCACGACCTTGCGGTTGATCTCCTCGTCGGTCTCGTGGAACACGTGCCGGCGCTCCGAGTGGCCGAGCAGGACCCAGCGGCAGCCCAGCTCGGCGAGCATCGCGGGCGAGATCTCTCCGGTGAACGGCCCCTGGGCCTCCCAGTGGCAGTTCTGCGCGCCGAGTGCAACCGCGGCGCCCTTCAGCACCTCGGCCACCGCGGGCAGCGCGGTGAAGGGCGGGCACACCACGACCTCGACCCCGCGCGGGCGCTTGAGCCCGTCGCGCACCGCGAGGGCCAGCTCGCGGGCCGCGTCCTGCGTGCCGTGCATCTTCCAGTTGCCGACCACGAGCGGGGTGCGCATCAGGCCGCGTCGTCCAGGGCCGCCACGCCGGGCAGCACGCGTCCTTCGAGGAACTCGAGGAAGGCGCCGCCCGCGGTGGACACGTAGCCGATCTTGTCCATGACGCCGGCCCGCTGCACCGCCGCGATGGTGTCGCCGCCCCCGATCACCGCGAAGGCGCCGGAGCCGGCGACCGCCTGCGCGACCCCGAGGGTCCCGGCCGCGAAGGCGGGCTTCTCGAACACGCCCATGGGGCCGTTCCACACGATGGTCTTCGCGCCACGGAGGGCGGTGGTGAACTGGGTCACGGTGGCCGACCCGATGTCGAGTCCCATGAGGTCGTCGGGGATCTCGCGGATCCCTACCGTGCGGAGACCGCTCGTCGCGTCGAGACCCGCGGCGGCCACCACGTCCACCGGCAGGCGGAGCGGGATCCCGGCCGCGCGGGCCCCCTCCATGATCGTGCGCGCCGCCTCCACCCGATCCGGCTCGAGGAGCGAGCGGCCGACGCCGTGGCCGAGCGCCTTCAGGAACGTGAAGGCCATTCCCCCGCCGATCGCGAGCCCGTCCACCCGGCCCAGCAGGTGCTCGACCAGGCCCAGCTTGTCCGAGACCTTGGCCCCACCCAGCACGGCCCAGATCGGCCGGTCGGGCCGCTCGAAGATGCGGGCCAGGGCGTCCAGCTCCCGCGCCATCAGCAGGCCGGCGGCGGCCGGCTTCAGGAAGCGGGTGATGGCCGCGATGGAAGCGTGCGCCCGGTGGGACGCCGCGAAGGCGTCGTCGACGTAGACGTCCGCGAGCGCGGCGAGGGAGCGGGCGAACTCCTCGTCGTTGGCTTCCTCCTCCGCGTGGTAGCGCAGGTTCTCGAGCAGCACGACCTCGCCCGGCCGCAGGGCGCGCGCCCGCTCCTCCACCTCGGGCCCCACGCAGTCGGGCAGGAGCGTCACCGGCCGCTCGAGCAGGGTCTGGAGCCGCTCCGCGACCGGCCCCAGCGAGTACTTCGGATCGGGCTTGCCCTTGGGGCGGCCGAGGTGGGAGGCGAGCACGAGCGACGCCCCCCGATCGAGACAGCACGACATGGTCGGCAGCACCGCGGTGATCCGCGTGTCGTCGGTCACCCGCGCACCCTCCAGCGGGACGTTGAAGTCCGCCCGGAGGAAGACGCGCTTCCCGGCCAGGTCCACCTGATCGACGACGAGCTTCGCCACGCGACGGCCCGAAGCGGCCGCGGGCTAGAGCGACCGGGCCATGTAGCGGATCAGGTCGCGCACCCGGCAGGAGTACCCCCACTCGTTGTCGTACCAGGCCAGCACCTTCACGAGGTTGCCGTCCACCATCGCGGTCGACGGCAGATCCACGATCGACGAATGGGAATTGCCGTTGAAGTCGACCGAGACCAGCTCCTCGTCGGTGGCGTCCAGGATACCCTTGAGCGGCCCGGCCGCGGCGGCCCGGAACGCGTCGTTCACCGCGGCGGGCGTGGCCGACTTGCCGAGCTCCACCGTGAGGTCGACCACCGAGACGTTGGCGGTGGGCACCCGGATCGCGATCCCGTCGAGCTTGCCCTTCAGCTCGGGCAGCACCAGGCCGACCGCGGTGGCCGCGCCGGTGGTCGTGGGGATCATGCTCACCGCGCCCGCGCGGGCGCGGCGCAGGTCCTTGTGGGGGAAGTCGTGGATCGGCTGGTCGTTGGTGTAGGAGTGCACGGTGGAGGCGAAGCCGCGCTTGATGCCGAAGGTGTCGAGCAGGACCTTGGCGACGGTGGCCAGGCAGTTGGTGGTGCAGGAGGCGTTGGACACCAGCTCGTGTTTGACCGGGTCGTATTTCTGCTCGTTGACCCCGAGCACCACCGTGATGTCCGGATCCTTGGCGGGCGCGGTGATGACCACCTTCTTGGCGCCGGCCTGCAGATGCTTGGACGAGGTGGCGCGGTCGCGGAAGATGCCGGTGGATTCCACCACGATCCCCACTCCCATCTCGCCCCAGGGCAGCGTCGCCGGGTCCTTGGCCGAGCAGACCCGGATCTCTCGCCCGTTGACGAAGATCGCCTCGCCCTTGGCCTTCACCTCGGCATCGAGCGTGCCGTGGACGGAGTCGTGTTTCAGGAGATGGGCCAGGGTCTTGGCGTCGGCCAGGTCGTTGACCGCCACCACTTCGATGTCCGACGACTCCAGGGCCGCGCGAAAGAACACCCGCCCGATCCGTCCGAACCCGTTCACTCCGACGCGCACTGCCATGGGCGCTCCCCTTCCTGTTTGTCTCGGTTTGTCGAATACTTCCGGTTCAAGAAGACGTCCGATTATAGCGAGCCCGGGGCGTGAGGCGCAAGACCGGGTCCCGCGGCCCGGATCGGGTCCGGGCGCGCTCTTCGGAGGCGCCCTAGACGACCCGGGCGACCGCGAGGACCCCGACGATGCGCGGCGCGCCCTCCTCGAGGCAGCGGGCGCACTCGGAGAGCGTGGCGCCGGTTGTCAGGATGTCGTCCACCAGGGCCACGTGTCGACCCGCGACCAGCTCGGGCCGGCGCAGCCGGAACGCGCGCCTCACGTTCGCGCGCCGGGCGGCTCCGTCGAGCGAGGTCTGGGACGGCGTCGCCACCGCGCGCACCAGGACGTCGTCGCGCACCGGGCAGCCCCACGCCCGGCCGAGCCGCCGGGCCAGGAGCCGCGACTGGTTGAAGCCGCGCTCGCGCTCCCGTCGCGGGTGTAGCGGGACCGGCACGAGCAGATCGGGAGCCCCGGCGGGCAGTCGCCCCTCGACCGCCTCGATTAGCAGGTCGCCGAGGGGGCCGGCGAGCGCGCGGTGGCCGCCGAACTTGAAGGCGTGCAGGGCCTCGCGGGCGACGTCCTCGTAGCGGACCGCCGCGCGCGCGTACGCGAAGGCGGGTGGCTGTCGTCGGCAGGCCGCGCAGAGCGCGCCTCCCTCCGCGCGCGTCGGCGCGGGTGACCTCGACCCGGCCGCGACCGGGAAGCCCGCCATCGGTTGACCGCAGAGCCGGCACCACGGCGGCGCGATCCGCGGGAGCCCGGCCCAGCAGGCGCCGCAGAGCGGATCGCGCCGGCCTTCCTCGAGCCGGGCGCGGCACACCGGGCAGAACGGCGGGAAGACGAGGTCCAGCAGTGCGCCCGCCCACCGCGGCCAGAGGGCGGGGTCGGGGCGAGGGCGG
>DATGBR010000108.1:0-12195 GCA_035312605.1 Candidatus Methylomirabilota bacterium | reverse complement strand
CCTGGCGCGAGCTCACCACGCGGCCGGCCGCGATGCCCTGGCCGAGGCGGGCGCCACCGAGGTCATCGAGCCCGAGCTGGAGGCGGCGGCCACCCTGATCCGCCACGCGCTGCGCCAGCTCGCCCAGCCCCAGGCGCGCGTGCTCGACTACCTCACCCGGTTCCGCGGGGCGATGAACCCGGTCCCCGCCGACGACCGCGGCGGATCGGGCCCGGCGGAGGCGCTGCCCGAGGTGCACGAGGTGAGGCTCGGCGCCGGTGCGCTCGCCGATCTGTCGCTCGGGGAGGCGCGGGTGCGCGAGCGCTTCGGGGTCACCGTGGTCTCGGTGGAGCGGCCGGACGGCACGGCGGTGGTCAATCCGTCGGCGGAGACGCGGCTGCGCCCGGGCGACCGGCTCCGCGTCTTCGGCCTGCCCGAGCAGGTCGATGCGTTCCGCGCGGAGGCGGATCGCCGCCTCTGAGCCGCGTGGTCAGCGCAGGAAGCCGTTCCAGATCGCGAGGGCGAACGAGAGCACGGTGAGGCCCACCGCCCCGAGCGCGGCGAGCCGGTCGAGCCCGCGCTCGGGGCGACGCTCGAGGTGGCCGAAGGCGAGCGCGGCGAGGTAGCCGCCCGCGAAGCCGCCCGCGTGGCCCCAGTTGTTCACGCCGGCCAGGAAGAAGCTGGCGATGAAGATGAAGAGCGCCCACTGCCCGTACTGCCGGAGCACCGCGACCCCGAAGGTCCCGCCCCGGGTCCGTCCGTAGGCGACCATGGCGCCCAGCAGGCCAAAGACCGCGCCGGAGGCGCCGAGGGTGAAGCGGATGCCGACCAGGTTCGAAAGCGCGAACCCGAGCACGCCCGCCGCGGTGTAGATGACGACGAGGCGCGCGCGGCCGAAGAGCTGCTCGACCGCGGGCGCGAGCTGACGCACCCAGAGCATGTTGAAGACGATGTGGAGCAGACTGCCGTGGAGGTAGACGCCGGTGAGGAGGGTCCACCACCAGCCGGCCGCCCACGGGGCCGCGCCCGCCATGCCGAGCCGGACCAGGGCGCTATCGCTGGGCGACAGCATGTCGAAGGGGCTCCGGGCCCGGAAGGCGGCCGCGGGGTCCAGCAGGATCGACGCGACGTAGAACACCGCGCAGGCCGCGATGACCGCTCCCGCGAAGTCCAGCCCGCCCACGAGGCGGCCGACCATCGGAGCGAATCCCCAGAGGCCGGGCCGGCGCGCGCCGCAGTAGAAGCACACCGCCGCGTCGACGCGGTTGAGCTTTCCGCAGCGGTAGCAGAGGCTCGAGCCGGAGCGCTGGCGGAACATGGACGGAATGCTTACCGCGACGGGAGAGCGAGCGGCCCTGGGATCAGGGTCGGCCGGGGACGCGCGGCGGGAAGGGGGCCTGGGCGTCGAGGCGCTCGAGCAGTGCCTTCACGTGAACCGTGAAGGCGCCCCGCCGATGGGCGGGCACCGGGGCGCCCGGGATGAATTTCTCGCCGAGCGGATTCACGAAGACGCCGGCCTTGCGCACGCGGTAGTCGAGGTGGGGGCCGGTGGAGAGCCCGGTGGTGCCGACGCGCCCGATGATCTGCCGCTGGCGCACCCGCTCGCCCCGCTTCACGTCGAGCCGGGAGAGGTGGTTGTACATGGTCTCGTAGCCGCGGGCGTGGCGGAGCGAGATCGAGAGCCCGTAGCCGCCGTCCCACCCCGCCATCGTCACCACTCCGTCGGCGACCGCCCGCACCGGGGTGCCGACCGGCGCCCCGTAGTCGACCGCGAGGTGCGGACGGAGGCCGCCCAGGATCGGATGGTGACGCGCGTGGGAAAAGCCGGAGGTGACGCGCGTAAAGTCGAGCGGGGCGCGCAGGAACATCTTCTTCACCGAGCGGCCGGAGGCGTCGAAGTAATCCGCGCGGCCCCCCGCCTCCTCGAAGGCCACGCTGGTGAGCACCGGCCGCCCGGCGCTCGCGTACTGGGCGACCAGGATGTCGCCGTAGCCCAGGAGCTCGTCGCCGACGTAGCGCTTCTCCACCAGGAAGCGGAAGCGATCGCCGGGGAGCGAGTCGGCCGCGAAGTCGAAGTCCCACTCGAAGAGGCTGACCAGGCGCGCGGTGAGGCCGGCGGTCTCCCCGAGGCGCTCCACGCTCGCGAAGAGCGAGTCGCGGACCTCGCCCGCGATCGCCGCCACGCGGGTCTCGACGTCCGGCCGCACCGCCGCGACCGTCCAGCGGCCGTCGGTCGAGCGGATCTCGTAGCGCTCCGCGGGCGAGCGGGTCCAGGTGATCTCGGGGGGGCCGTCGGGAGCCGCCGGCTTCACGCTGAGCCGCTCGCCGGGCGCGAGCCGCCGCAGGTTCACCTGGCCGCGCAGGCCGGCCACGATGGCGGCGGCCTCCGCGCGCTCGAGTCCGCCACGGCGCAGCGCGGTCTCGAGCGTCTCGCCGCGCTTGAGGGTGATCTCGACCGGCGGCGCGGCCTCGGGCGCAGCGGCCGGCGCGGGGGCCGGGGCCTCGGTGCTCGCGGGAGGTGCGGGCTCGCGGGTGGGGACGGCGAGGCCGACCACGCCCAGGGCGAGCAGGACCGCGGCGGAGAGGAGACAATGCGAGCGCCTCATGACTCTGCGGTCAGGATACCGCGGAGGGATTGCGCTCCCAACCTAAACCGGCCCCGGCGGGGCCCGCCGGCCTACGCCCCGTACTTCGTGAAGCGGAGCGCGTTGGCCATCAGCAGCGGCATCAGGTCCTGGGCGGGCATCACCCCGAGCGAGCCGCTCGCGCAATCCCGCTCGGTGAACCGGCTGACCAGATCGTCGCCGCAGTACGCGCTCGCGATGAGCGCGGGCACCCCCTGCCAGCCGTGGCCCTTCAGGATGGACGGGGTGGCATGGTCGCCCGAGATGGCGAGCACGTCCGGGCGGAGGGCGAGCACGCGCGGCAGCAGCGCGTCGAAGCGCTCGAGCGCGACGACCTTGGCCGCGAAGTCGCCGTCCTCACCCGCCTTGTCGGTGTCCTTGTAGTGCAGGAAGAAGAAGTCGTAGTGCTCCCACTGCTGCTCGAGTGTGTCGATCTCCTCCGCGAACGTCCCGCCGGTCTTGAGCACGTCCATGCCGACCAGGCGCGAGAGGCCGCGGTACATCGGGTACGCCGCGACCGCAGCGGCCCGCAGCCGGAACGTGTCGGGGAAGAGCGGCAGGTGGGGCCGCTGGTCGAACCCGCGCAACAGCAGCATGTTCGCGGGGGCCTCGTCGCGCAGGAGCGGCCGCGCCGCCTCCACGAAGGCGTTGACCAGCGCCGCGGTCCGCTCCGCCTCGGGGGCCAGCGCCGAGACGGGCAGGGGCGGCGCCCCGAGCTGCTGCGGGTCCGTCTCGGAGAGGCGGCCGGACAGACCAGCGCCCCGGAGGACGAGCACGAAGCGGTGCTCCTTGACCGGCTCCACCAGGAGCTGCACCCCGGCGAGGCGGATCGTCCGCAGCCGCTCGCACAGCCGCACGCAGAGTTCGGTGGCGATGCGCCCCGCCCGCCGGTCGGTGATGGCGCCGCGCGCGTCGACGGTGCAGAAGTTGCCCCGCGCGGCCACGTCCCCGCCCTGCAGCTCGAAGTCGATGCCGAGCGCTTCGAGGACCCCGCGTCCCACCGGGAAGCGGAGGGGGTCGTAGCCGAAGAGGCCCAGGTGGCCGGGCCCGCTGCCGGGGGTGATGCCGGGCCCGACGTGCCGCAGCAGGCCGCAGGCCGAGCGCCCAGCGAGGGCGTGCAGCGTCGGGATCTGCGCGGTCTCGAGCTCGCTCTTGCGGGTGCGCGGCTCGGGCAGGCCGCCGAGGCCGTCGAGGGAGCAGAGGACGATCTTGGTGGTGGCGGGCTGGGCGAGGGAGTGGAGGAACTCTAGGTCCATGCTTCCTTGTTCTCGCCGAAGTCGGCCGGGCACGGCGGGCCCCATACGTAGAGCGAGTCCTCGGGCGGGAAGTCCCGCGGCTCCCACGCGCAGCCCTCCGGGATGTAGTCGAGGTCGTAGTAGTACTCGCTGAAGCTGCCCCACGGGTCGCGCAGGTAGTAGAAGAAGTTCGAGCCGATCACGTGCCGCCCGAGACCCCAGCCGGGTTGCCAGCCCCGCTCGGCCATATGCACCGCGCCCATCGCAATCTCGTCCACGGTGCCCAGCTGGAACGAGGCGTGGTGGAAGCCGGGGGCGTGCGAGGAGAGCAGGGCCAGGGTGTGGTGATCGGTGTTGCAGCGCAGGAACGCGATGATCCCCCGCGAGCGATCGGAGAGCTTCATGCCGAGCGTCTCGGTATAGAAGCGCATCAGGCGCTCCATGTCGGGGGTGAAGAGCAGCACGTGCCCGAGCTTGCGCGGGGCGATGCGCCGGCCCCGCTCCGGGTAGCCGCGGACGATCTCGCGCTGCACGTAGCCGGGTCCGTTGAGGGCCACCGGCGGCTCCGCCGGGACGGCGGCGGGCGCCTCGTCGCGGATGTTGACCGCGTTGCCGTCGGGATCGCGGATCCAGACGCCGCCCTCGGGAGCGCCCGCGGGCGGATCCATCTCGCGCACGCCGCCGCGGCGGAGCGACTCGTGCACCCGGGCGAAGTCTTCCCCGGGCGCCCCGTAGCAGAGATGGTGGAGGCGCTTGCGCGCGCCTCCGTAGAGCAGCACCGCGTCGCGGCCGAGCCGGTCCGGGCGCAGGCGAACCACGTCGCTCCGGCCGGTGCCGTCCACGAGGCCGAAGTCCTCGTAGAAGCGCTGCCCGACCGTCTGGTCCGGGATCTCGAGGGCGTAGTGGAGGAAGGTGCGGACGGCCATGGCCGCGCCCCCGCTCAGGCGTCCTTCACCGGGTTCTCGAGCGTGCCGAGGCCGGTGATCTCGAGCTTCACCTTGTCGCCCGGCTGGAGCGTGACCTGTGGCTTGCGCGAGAAGCCCACCCCGGCCGGGGTGCCGGTGGCGATGAGATCGCCCGGCGACAGGGTCATGAAGTTGGTCAGGTACTGGATGATGTAGCCCACGTCGAAGATGAAGTTGCGGGTGGAGCCGTTCTGCATGAGGGTGCCGTTCACCCAGGTCTTGAGGTCGAGCACGTGCGGGTCCGGGATCTCGGTCCGGTCCGCGATGTAGGGGCCGACCGGGGCCAGGGTGTCGCCCGCCTTGCCCGCGCCCCACTGGCTCGTGTGGAACTGGAAGTCGCGCGCGCTCGCGTCGTTGATGATGGTGTAGCCGTAGACGTAGTCGAGGGCCTGCTCCTTCTTCACGAAGCGGGCGGTCCGGCCGATCACCACGCCCAGCTCCACCTCCCAGTCGAGCGTCTTCTCCCCGCGGGGCCGCAGGATCGGCTCGCCCGGATCCTGGATCGCGTTGGCCCACTTGGGGAACACTGGCGGCTCCTTCGGCGGCGCGTTGTTGGTCTCGGCCGCGTGGTCCTTGTAGTTGAGCCCGATGCAGATGAACTTCCCGGGATCCGCGATCGGCGCGTGCAGCCGCACCGCGTTCAGGGGATGGGCCACCGGCTGGAACTTGCCGCTCCGCGCGCTCTCCATCATCGCGGTCAGCATGTCCTGGCTCGCGCTGCCGCCCTCGAGGAAGCCGCGCGTGCTGTCGGCCGGGAACAGGGCCGCCGCGATGGTGGCCGCGCGCACCACGCCCCGACCCGCGAGATACGCGGTGGCGGTCGCCTCGAGGTCGGCGACGCGATCCTGACCGAGGAAGCAGCCGAGGCGGGGAGCGTGACCATTTTGCGAGAAGCGGACGATCTTCATGGAGAGTCTCCTTGCGGTGAGGGCCGGTGTCGGCTAGGCCCCGTTGGCCAGCACGCAGAGAGTCTACGACCCTCCCCCGGCGATGTCGAGAGGGCCTCCCCGCCGGGCAAGCCGCCGATTCGAATGCGGTTTGGGTATAATGCGGCGCGTTGTCGAGGCCCCGGCCGACGGTGCCGCTCATCTAGGTCCGGATAATCAATTCGTGTACCTTAGAGACGGTACCTGAGAGACGCTACCTGCTGCACGCGGTGCCACATACGGTGAGAGGAGACACACCATGCGGGTTGCCACGAAGTGGTTGTGCGGCCTGCTCGTCGCGGTGACGGCCCTGACGAGCCCGCTCCTGTCGCGCGCAGCGATGGTCCATGCCGCCGAGCTCTCGTCCGAAGCCTCCCCCGTCGATGCGGACGTGTCGGACAGCGATCGGGTCGGCGCGGGGTTCCTCAACGTCGTTTACGTACCCGGCAAGGCGATCGTCTGCGGGCTCGGCACCGTGGCCAGCGTCGGGGTCATGCTCATCACCCTCGGCACCGCGTACCGCGCCGCGATCGATACGTACCGGGAAGGCTGCGGCGGCACCTGGGTGCTCACCCCCGAGCACGTGGCGGGCAAGATTCCTCCCCAGGAAGACATCGAATAGCGGCGGTCTCGGCTCCGTCTTCGCGACGCATCCCGCGCCTCCGGGCCGTGCCCAGCCCGCGCGAGCTTTCGCGATAGCGGGCCGACGCATCGCGGTCCCCGCGCTGTTTCTCCTCCTCCTCGCCGGCTTCGCGGCCGGCATCTGGGGGAGTTACCGGGCGGCCTTCCCGGCGCGGGGGGTCTACCGCGTCACCGGAGTCTTCGAGGCGCGCAGCGGCGACACCCTCATGCTGGTGAGACACGACGTGGTTCCGGGCCTCATGGACGAGATGCAGTCGATGGCCATCTTCGCGGACTCGCCGGAGCGGCTCGCCGGGGCCGGGCTCGCGCGCGGGGACCGCGTGCGGCTCACGGTACGCCAGGAGAAGGATCGGCTGGTGGCGGTCGAGATCCTAAAGATTCGGTAAATCTCTCACCCTTGCTAAGGTAGGGACATCATGCCGAAGATCCAGCGCCGACCCCGGACCATGAGCCTCCGCGAGGCGGCTTCGGTGGTCTTCGCCCTGGTCGCGCTCCTCCCGATCCTCCTGCTGGTCTACCTCCTCTCGCGCCACGAGCTGATGCACAGCACCGAGGCGCAGGTGGGCCTGCTCGCCGCGATCGGGGTGTCGGTCCTGGGCTTCGTGGTCTTCCGGCGGATGATGGATCAGATCTCGGCGCTCGCCCAGGGCTTCATCGCGCCCACCGAGGCCAAGCCCGAGACCCTCCGACGGGTGGAGCGAGCCTCCGCGGTCCCCGGGCTCGGCGAGGTCACCGAGATCGGGCAGGTCCGCGACGCGTTCTACCACATGCTCGACGACCTCCGCGGCTCGACCCAGCGCCTGGAGGATCTCGTCTTCAAGCTCGGCACGCTCAACGAGATGGTCGAGCTGGCCGCCCGCATCCCGCGCATCCAGGACCTGCTCGGCCTCGTGCTCCAGTCTACGATGCGCGCGGTCCGCGCCACCGTCGGCTCGATCATGATCCTCGACCGGGAGCGCACCGTGCTGAAGCTCGCCGCCTCCCGCGGCATCCCGGACGAGGTGATCCCGGCGATCGAGGTCAAGGTGGGCGAGGGCGTGGCCGGCAAGGTGGTGGAGATGGGCGAGCCGGTCCTGGTGGACGACATCGCGGCCGATCCGCGCTTCAACCGGACCAACAATCCCCAGTACGGCAACGGCTCGTTCATCTGCATGCCGATCCGGGTGGGCGATCGGGTCATCGGGGTGATCAACATGGCCAAGAAGCGCGACGGGGGAGTCTCCGACGCGCTGCGCCTGCCCCCCTTCGGCTCCACCGACCTCCAGTTCCTCAACGCCCTCATGACCTACATCGGATACGCGGTCGACAACTCGCGCCTCCTCGAGGAGGCGCAGTCGTCCGCCTCCCAGCTCCAGGGCGTGGTGGACGACCTCAAGTCGACCCAGGCCCAGCTCGTGCGCGGCGAGACGCTGCGCGCGATGGGTCAGCTGTCCTCGGGTATGGCCCACCACCTCAACAACCTCTTCGCGGTCATCCTCGGCCGGGTCGAGCTGCTGATGGGCAAGGTGCAGGAGGCGAGCGTGCGGCGCTCTCTCGAGATCATCCAGCGCACCGCCCAGGACGGCGCCGAGGTCGTGCGGCGGGTGCAGCGCTTCAGCCGGGTGCAGCCGGTCTCGGACGCGGTGGCGGTGGACCTCAACCAGCTGGTGCAGGAAGTGGTCGAGCTCACGCGGCCGCGCTGGCAGGACGAGGCCCAGCTGCGCGGCAGCCGCATCGAGATCGCGGTCGAGGCCGGCGTCATCGGCGCGGCGGCGGGCGAGCCCGCCCCGCTGCGCGAGGTGCTGATGAACCTGCTCCTCAACGCGGCGGACTCGATCACCCAGGCCGGGAAGATCACGCTCAAGACGTGGACGCGCGACGACCGGGTGTACTGCAGCGTCGCCGACACCGGCGGTGGCATGCCCGAGGAGGTCCGGCGCCGGGCCCTGGAGCCGTTCTTCACCACCAAGGGCCCCAAGGCCACCGGGCTCGGGCTCAGCGTGGCCTACGGGACCGTGCAGCGCTACGGCGGCACCCTGACCGTCGAGAGCACGGATGGGCAGGGCACGACCGTGGAGGTCAGTCTGCCCACCGCCTCCGCGGCGGCGTCGATCGCCCGGACTCCCACCGGTCCCCGGAGCGCGCCGGTCGTGCCGCTGCGCATCCTGGTCATCGACGACGAGCTCCAGGTGCGTGCCACCCTGGCCGAGATGCTCGAGGAGCAGGGGCACTCGGTGACCCAGGCGCCCGGCGGCCGCGAGGGCCTCTCCTACCTCGACGCCAACCCGCAGCTCGTCGACGTGGTGGTGAGCGACCTCGGCATGCCCGACATGAACGGCTGGGACGTGGCCAAGGCCATCCAGGCCCGCTGGCCACAGCTGCCGGTCGGCCTCATCACCGGCTGGGGCGAGACCGAGATCACCCGCGAGGAGCGCAGCCGGGTGAACTTCGTGATCACCAAGCCCTTCGACAAGGCCGTCCTGCGCGAGACCATGTCGGACATCCGCCCGCGCGGCTAGCTCTTCGGCAGCGTTCGCAGGTACCGCACCAGCTCCCGGATCTGCTCGTCGGTCATGTGGTAGCCGAAGGCGGGCATGCCGGGCTTGCCGATCGTCGCCCCCCCGTTCTTGATCAGCGTGAGGAGGTACTCGTCCGAGAGCGCGTCGACGAGGCGGGCATCGGCGAGGTCACCGGGACGCAGGAGGAAGAGCCACGCGCGCCACGCGCCGTGGCCGTTGGCGCCGTGGCAGGAGGCGCAGTAGGTCAGGTACAGGCGCTGACCGCCGGTGGCCGTCTTGGGGACCGGGTGCGGCAGGAAGAGCATCGCCAGGATGCTCCCGATCAGCATGAGCAAGGCGGGGCCGAACACCACGACCATCCACTTCGCCTTCACGGGCGACGAGCATACCACGCGGGGCAGCGCGCGCTCGGAGCGTGCGATAGTAATCGCCATGCGCCTCGTCCTCATGCGCCACGGCGAGGCCGGAGAAGCGGATCCGGCCCGCTGGCCGGGCGACCGCGAGCGCCCGCTCACCGACGCCGGGCGCCGCGAGCACGCCCTCGTGGCCGGAGCGCTCCGCCGCGTGGGCGTGACCTTCGACCGCATCCTGACGAGCCCCCTCGCGCGTGCGCGTGAGACCGCCGACATCACCGCCCGCGTGTACGGGGGCGTGCCGGTGCCGGAGCCGAGCGAGCTGCTCGGAGACCGGGCCGAGCCGGCCCGCACCCTGGCCGGGCTGGCGGCGGTCGAGGCGGAGCGGCTCTTGTGCGTGGGGCACGAGCCCACGCTCTCCCGCCTGGCCGGGATGCTCATCAGTCGCGACGGGTCGGCCCGGGTCGAGCTGCGCAAGAGCGGGGTCGCGGTGATCGACTGCGCCGGCCCCGCGGGGCCCGGGCGCGGCACGCTGAAGCTGCACCTGCGACCCGACGAGATCACCCGCCTGGCCGACGGCCTCCCCGCCTCGGACGCGCCACCCTCTCCCGACCTGTTCATGGCCACCCTGACCGCGTACCAGCGGAGCGCCGCGCTCCGCGGCGCGCTGGATCTGGACCTGTTCACCGCGATCGGCGCGGGGCGCGAGACCGCGGCCACCGTCGCCGCGCGATGCCGCGCCTCGCTGCGCGGCGTCCGCATCCTCTGCGACTACCTCACGGTGGCCGGTCTGCTCGCCAAGGACGGCGAGCGCTACGCGCTGACCGCGGACTCGGCCGCCTTCCTCGACCGGCGCTCCCCGTCGTGCGTGGCCTCCGCGGCGGACTTCGTCTACGCGCCCGAGCTGCGCGCCGCCTTCGCCGACGTGGCGGCGACGGTGCGCCGGGGCGGCACCGCCCTGCCCGAGGCGGGCACCGTGACGCCGGAGCATCCGGTATGGGTGCGGTTCGCCCGGGCCATGGCCCCGCTGATGCGGGGCGCGGCGCACGCGGTGGTGGAGATGGTCGAGGTCGACGAGGCGCGACCGCTCCGGGTGCTCGACGTGGCGGCCGGGCACGGAATGTTCGGCATCGCGTTCGCGCAGCGGTATCCGCGCGCGGAGGTTTCCGGGCTCGACTGGGCGAGCGTGCTCGAGGTGGCGCGAGAGAACACGCGCGCGGCTGGGGTCGAGGCCCGCTATCGCACCATCGACGGCAGCGCCTTCGACGCGGACCTGGACGGGCCCTACGACCTGATCCTCATCCCCAACTTCCTCCACCACTTCGACCCGCCGACCTGCGAGCGATTCCTCGCGCGGGCGCGGGCCGCCCTGGCGCCCGCCGGCCGCGCGGTGACGGTGGAGTTCGTCCCCGACGAGGGACGGGTGTCTCCGCCCCCCGCCGCGATGTTCGCCCTCGTGATGCTCTGCACGACGCCGGCGGGCGACGCCTACACCTTCGCCGAGCTCGATTCCATGTTCCGCCGCGCCGGGTTCGCCTCGAGCGAGCTGCGCGTCCCGGGGCCCGGCGGCCCCCAGGTCATCATCTCTCAGCGTTGAGGAGGCTTCCATGAGGCATCGGATCGCGGTCATTCCCGGCGACGGCATCGGCAAGGAGGTCCTGCCCGAAGGCATCCGGGTCCTGGAGGCGGCGGGGCGTCGCTTCGGGGTGGAGTTCGAGTGGACCCACTTCGACTGGAGCTGCGAGGTCTACGCCCGCACCGGGCGCATGATGCCCGAGGACGGCCTCGCGCAGCTACGGCCCTTCGAGGCGATCTACCTCGGGGCGGTGGGCTTCCCCGGGGTGGCCGACCACGTCTCGCTCTGGGGGCTGCTCATCCCGATCCGCCGCGAGTTCCACCAGTACGTGAACCTGCGGCCGGTGCGCCTGCTGCGCGGGGTGCGCTCGCCCCTGGCCGGGCGCGGGCCCGCGGACATCGACATGCTGATCGTGCGGGAGAACAACGAGGGCGAGTACTCGGAGATCGGCGGACGGCTCTACCGGGACACGCCCCACGAGCTGGCCGTCCAGCAGGCGGTGTTCACCCGGCGCGGCTGCGACCGGGTGATCCGCTACGCGTTCGAGCTGGCCAAGACGCGGCCGCGGCGCCACGTGACCTCGGCCACCAAGTCGAACGGGATCATCCACAGCATGCCCTACTGGGACGAGCGCTTCGCCGCGATGGCGAAGCACTACCCCGACGTCAAGACCAGCCAGTACCACATCGACATCCTCACCGCCCACTTCGTGCAGCACCCCGACTGGTTCGACGTGGTGGTGGCCTCGAACCTCTTCGGGGACATCCTCTCCGACCTGGGACCCGCCATCGCGGGGTCGATCGGCATCGCCCCCGGCGGCAACATCAACCCCGAGAAGGAGTACCCGTCGATGTTCGAGCCGGTGCACGGCTCGGCGCCCGACATCGCGGGCAAGGGGATCGCGAATCCGATCGCCCAGATCTGGACCGGGGCGATGATGCTCGAGCACCTCGGCCACCCGGAGGCGGCCCACGCGGTCGTCGACGCGATCGAGCGTTACGTGGAAGCGGGCAAGGGCCTCACGCGCGACCTCGGCGGCACCGCGACGACCGCGGAGGTGGGCAAGGCCATCGCGTCGATGTTCTGACGGGCGCTCCGCGGCGGGCCGCGGAGAAGGGCCCATCTGCGGGAGTGCAGCTGGACCCTTCTCCGCGCCCCGTCTGAGCTAGCCCTTTACTGCTCCTGCGGTGAGGCCGGAGACGTAATAGTCCAAGAAGAGGACGTAGACGATGACGATGGGGATGGACGCGATCAGCGCGCCGGCCATCAGCGAGCCCCAGAAGTAGATGTCGCCGCGGATGAGGTCGGAGGTGACGCCGACCACCGCGGTCTTGTGGGCGGACTGGGAGATGAAGGTCAGCGCGTAGGTGAACTCGTTCCAGCACAGCGTGAAGCTG
>DATGBR010000107.1:0-17662 GCA_035312605.1 Candidatus Methylomirabilota bacterium | reverse complement strand
AGCTCGCCGAGAAATGGTTCGGCAAGAAGCCGGAGGCCGACGATCTCGCGGTGGTGATCACCCCGGGCTACGGCGTACCCGGCATGCCGGGCTACGATCCGACGCCGCACGAGCTGAAGTGCGGGTGATATCTTGCCGGAGCGCGGACCTCCAGGTCCGCTCTTCCTCATGCTCATGATGCGGACCTGGAGGTCCGCGCTCCCATGAAACCCATCGTTGACGCCCGCGCGATCCACAAGCATTTCGGCGCCCTTCATGTCCTGAAGGGCGTCGATCTCACGGTGGCCGAGCGCGAGCTGGTGTTCGTGATCGGCCCGTCCGGCTCGGGCAAGTCGACCTTGCTGCGCTGCCTCAACCGGCTGGAGGAGCCTTCCTCCGGCTCGGTGGTGGTCGACGGCATCGACATGCTCGATGCCCGAACCGACATCAACCATGCGCGCCAGCGCATCGGCATGGTGTTCCAGTCCTTCAACCTCTATCCGCACATGACCGCGCTCGGCAACGTCACCCTCGCGCTCCGCAAGGTCGCGGGCAAGTCGCGGGCCCAGGCCGAGGCCCTGGGCCTGGCCGCCCTGGACCGGGTCGGCCTCGCCGACCGCGCCGGCCACACGCCGGGCCAGCTCTCGGGCGGCCAGCAGCAGCGGGTCGCCATCGCGCGCGCGATCGCGCTGGAGCCCCGGGTCATGCTGTTCGACGAGCCGACCAGCGCCCTCGACCCGGAGCTGGTGGGCTCGGTGCTCGAGGTCATGCGCTCCCTGCGCGAGAGCGGCATGACCATGATCGTGGTCAGCCACGAGATGGGGTTCGCCCGCAACGCGGCCGACCGGGTCGTGTTCATGGACGAGGGCGCCATCGTGGAGCAGGGGCCGCCCGCCGCGATCTTCGAGAGCCCGACCCACGAGCGCACCCGCACCTTCGTCGGCCAGATCCAGCGGCATTGAGCTTCACCGAGACGTTCTTCAACGGCCGGGTCATGCTGAAGTACCTGCCGGACATCCTGTCCGGCGTGGTGGTCACGATCGAGCTGGCCCTGCTCATCATCGTCACCGGGATCGCCGCGGGCCTCGCCCTGGCCCTCCTCCGGAGTCTGGGCGTCCGGCCCCTCAACTGGCTGATCATCTTCATCGTCGACCTGTTCCGCTCGCTGCCCCCGCTGGTGATCATCGTGCTGATCTATTTCGGCCTGCCCAGCGTCAACCTCTCGCCCTCCGGCTTCGTCTCGACCTGGCTCTCGCTCGCCTTCGTGTTGATGGCCTTCTCGGAGGAGATCTTCTGGGCCGGCATCACCTCGGTCGCCCGGGGCCAGTGGGAGGCCGCGCGCTCGACCGGCCTGTCGTTTGGCCAGACCCTGATGAGCGTCGTGCTGCCGCAGGCCTTCCGGCTGACCATCCCGCCGCTGACCAACCGCACGATCGCCATCACCAAGGGCACCGCGCTCGGCACGGTCGTCGCGGTCACCGAGATCCTGGGCCAGGCGAGCTCGGCGGTGTCCAACTCCTACAATCCCTCGCCCCTGATGATGGGCGCCGCGGCCTACCTGGTTCTGTTCCTTCCCGTCGTGGTGGCGGGCCGCTGGATCGAGACGAGGTTCGCGTGGAAGCGCTGATCCAGACCTTCTTCAACCCGGGGATCATCGTCGCGGCGTGGCCGATCGTGCGGGCCGGGCTCTGGAACACCGTGCTCCTGTCGCTGATCGTGGTACCTCTGGGCCTCCTCGGCGGGCTGATCCTGGCCCTGCTCGCGAGCGTGAAGACTCCCGCGGTGCGCTGGCCCCTGATGGCCTGGGTCGATTTCTTCCGCGCCTTCCCGCCCCTGGTGCTGCTCATCCTCCTGTTCGCCGGACTGCCCTTCGCGGGGCTCGAGCTGGGCGGCTTCGCCTGCGTCGCGGTCGCCTTCTTCCTCAACACCGGCGCCTACTACGGTGAAATCTTGAGAGCCGGCATCGACTCCGTCCCCGCCGGCCAGGTCGAGGCCGCGCGCTCCACCGGCCTCTCCCGCCTGCAGGCCATGGCCTACGTCGTGCTGCCCCAGGCGGTGCGCAACGTGCTGCCGGACCTGCTCTCCAACACGCTCGAGGTCGTGAAGCTCACCTCGCTGGGCAGCGTGGTGGCGGTGCCCGAGCTCCTCTACCAGGCGCGCCAGGCGCAGAGCATCACCTACAACCCGACGCCCATCGTGGTGGCGGCGGTCATCTACTTCCTGATGCTCTGGCCGGTGGTGCGACTCCTGAGCCGACTGGAGAACCGCGCGCTCGCCGGGCGGTAGCCGGCCTCGGTCCGGACCGCCTTCCGGAGGAGACAGCGCCGGAGTAGAGTGTGCGCGCCCGGGCAGACCGGGGCGCATCTCGGCGAGGAGGGGGCCATGGGGGCACGATCGGGCGAGCAGTTTCTCCAGGGGCTGCGCAACACCAAGCGGCATCTGTGGCTCGAGGGAGAGCGCGTGGACGACGTGACCGCGCACCCCGCGCTCGCGGGCGGGGCCCAGACGCTGGCCGGGATCTTCGACCGGCTCCACGCGTTCCCCGACGAGTGCCTGATCGCGGATCCGGAGACCGGCGAGCGGCTCAACGTCGGGCACATGATCCCGCGCTCGATCGACGACCTCAAGCATCGCAACCGGGGCCTCGCGCGGATCGCGGAGGCCACCGTCGGCCTCATGGGTCGCACCCCGGACTACATGAACGTCAAGTTCGCGAGCTTCGCCGGGCGCTGGAGGGACTGGCTCGGTGCGGATGGGCGGAACGAGGAGGGGGCGCACAATCTCGTCGCGTTCCAGAAGCAGCTCGCCCGGGAGGACATCTCCCTCACCCACACGATCATCCACCCGACCATCGACAAGTCGACGGACGCCCAGATCGTCGGGAACCGCGTGCCGGTCCACCGGATCGCGACGACCTCGGGCGGAATCGTCGTGCGCGGCGCCCGCATCCTGGCGACCCTGGCGCCCTTCGCCGACGAGATCGCGGTCTATCCGGCGCACCCCCTGCCCGCGGGGGCCGAGGCCTACGCGCTCGCCTTCTCGATACCGGTGGACACGCCCGGGCTGATCTTCATGTGCCGCGACAGCGCCTCCGCGCCCGGCGCGACGGTGTTCGACCGGCCCCTGTCGACCCGCTTCGACGAGCAGGACGCCTTCGTGATCTTCGACGACGTCGAGGTCCCGCGGGAGCGACTCTTCATCGACGGTCAGATCGACGTCTACAACACCATCCCCCTCTCCGGCCTGCGCGACAACATGACGAACCAGACCACCATCCGCGCGCTCACCAAGCTCGAGTTCGCCTACGGCCTCGCGATCCGCATGGCGGACGCGATCGGCGACGCGAGCCCGACGACCCACGAGATGCTAGGGGAGCTGCTCGACTACGTCGAGGTCGCCCGCAGCGCGGTCCTCCTCTCGGCCGAGCACGGGCGAAACGTGGGAGACGGGGTGTGGTTCCCCGACGGGCGCCCCCTCGCGCCGATGCGGTCGCTGCTGGCCACGTGGTTTCCGCGGGTGAACGAGATCATCATGCTCATCGGCAGCCACAATCTCCTGGCCGCGCCGAGCCGCCGCCAGCTCGACGACGCCACGCTCCGGCCGCTGATCGACGAGTTCCTCCACGGCGCCAAGGGCGCCGGGGCCGAGGAGCGGGCCGCCTTGTTCCGCCTCGCCTGGGACTTCGTCGGCTCGACCCTCGCCGGACGCAACGTCCTCTACGAGCGCTTCTATCTCACCTCCGCGACGCGCAACCGCATCAACCACCACCTCCGGAACGCCGACCGGGCCCGCGCCTACGCGCTCGTCGACGGGATCCTGGCCGCCGGCCGCAAGGCGGGCGGACTCACCGACGCGTGACCCCCGAGAGGAGACACTCATGCAGACCTTCGCACCAATGGCCGGCGGGCTCATGCTCGCCCTGCTCATGACCCTCGCCGGCACCGCCCAGGCCGCCACGTTCGTCTACGTGTCGAACGCCGAAGACGGCGACATCGGCGCCTACGCCCTGCTACCCGACGGGAGCCTCGTGCCCGGGGCGCGCGTCGCCGCCGGAAAGCCGGTGATGCCGATGAGCGTCAGCCCCGACCGGCGCTTTCTCTACGCCGCGGTGCGCTCGAAGCCCTTCGCGGTCATCACCTACGCCATCGATCCAAAGACGGGTGCGCTGACCAGGCGGTCCGACGCGGCCCTGGCGGAGAGCCTCCCGTACATCAGGGTGGACAAGACCGGAACCGTCCTGCTCGGCGCCTCCTACGGCGGCCACCTCGTCAGCGTCAACGCGATCGGCAAGGACGGCGCGGTGTCCGATCCCAAGCAGGTGATCCCGACCGCCCGCAACGCCCACTCCATCATCACCGACCACACCAACGGCTTCGTCTTCGTGCCGCACCTGGGCACCGACCAGATCTTCCAGTTCCGTCTCGACGTGAAGGCCGGTCGCCTGACCGCGAACACTCCACCGGTGGTCCAGATGAAGGCCGGGTCCGGGCCGCGCCACATCATCATGTCGAGCGACAACCGCTTCGCCTACCTCCTCAACGAATTGACCGCGACGGTGACGACCCTCGCGCTGGACGCCCGGACGGGGCTGCTGACCGAGGTGAGCTCGGCCTCGGCGCTGCCGCCCGACACCAAGCTGGTTCCCGGCGCCCCGCGGCCCTCGCCTGGGCGCAATGTCGACAACGATATCTGGGCGTCGGACCTGCACCTCACGCCGGACGGCAAGTTCCTCTACGCGGCCGAGCGGACCAGCAGCTCGCTCGGCGCGCTCCGGGTGGATCCGGCCACCGGCACGCTGACGTATCTCTCGAGCACGCCGACCGAGCCCCAGCCGCGCGGCTTCGCCATCGATCCCACCGGCCGCACCATGATCGTGTCCGGTGAGAAATCGGACACCCTCTCGGTGTACGCCATCGACTCGGCGAGCGGCGCCCTATCGCTGCGGCAGAAGTACCCCACCGGCAAGGGCTCGAACTGGGTCGAGATCGTGAGCTTCGACTAGCGAGGGGATGGCGCCGCGAGCTGGCCCCCTGCTACACTCGCGGCGCGGTTCGGCACGACCACCAAGGAGGATGCGATGCCGGTCGACAAGAGCGCCATCGGCAGGACGGGCGAGCCCGTGACCATGCACGTGGAGCGCGGCAAGATCCGGGAGTTCGCGCGCGCCATCAAGGACGATGATCCACTGTACTACGACGAGGGCCACGCGGCGAAAGAGGCCGGCGGCATCATGCCCCCGGTGACGTTCTTGCAGACCGTCTCGCACTGGGACGACGGGCGGGGCCGGCCGCGCCTGCCCTTCGACCTCAAGCGGGTGCTGCACGGCGAGCAGGAGTTCGAGTTCCTCGCCCCCATCCACGCCGGCGACGTGCTGACCGCGGTGAGCAAGATCGTCGACGTGTACGAGAAACCGGGCAAGCGCGGCGGCTCCATGACCTTCGCGGTGACGGAGACGGAGTACCGCAACGCCAGGGGCGCGCTGGTGGCCCGCGCGCGCGCCGTCGGCATCGAGACCGGCCAGGTCGTCAAGGACTAAGAGGAGATCGCCATGCCCGCGACCAAGCGCTTCTGGGAGGACGTCAAGGAGGGTGACCGTCTGCCCGAGGTCCGCGTCGACAAGCTCACCCGGACCGACTTCGTGAAGTACGCCGGGGCCTCCGGCGACTTCAACCCGATCCATCACGACCAGACCTTCGCGGAGGCCTCCGGGAACCCCACCGTGTTCGCCATGGGCATGCTCAACGCGGGCATCCTGAGCCGGGTGGTCACCGGATTCGCGGGCCGGCCCAACGTGCGCCGGTACAAGGTGCGGTTCTCGACGCGGGCCTGGCCGGGCGACGACGTGGTGTGCCGGGGCACGGTGACCCGCAAGCTCGAGCAGGAGGGCGAGAAGCTGGTGGAGGGCGAGCTCGAAGCGGTCAATCAAAAGGGCGAGACCCTCATCAGCGGCACCTTCGTCGCGGCGCTGCCCTCCCGCGGCTGAGCGGCCATGAAGCTCGGGCTCTCGATCGGGTACTCCGGCGCCCACCTCGACCTGCCGGTGGCGCGCGTGCAGCTCGCGGAGCGGCTGGGCTACGACTCGGTGTGGACGGCGGAGGCGTACGGCTCGGATGCCCTCACGCCGCTGGCCTACCTCGCGGCGGTGACCAAGCGCATCCGGCTCGGCACCGGGATCATGCAGCTCGCCGCGCGCACCCCCGCGGCGGCCGCGATGGCCGTCGGCACCATCGATGCGATGGCCGGCAGCGGGCGCGTCATCGCGGGCCTCGGCGTGTCGGGCCCGCAGATCGTGGAGGGCTGGTACGGGCAGCCCTGGGGCAAGCCGTACTGGCGGCTCCGCGACTATGTAGGCATCATGCGAAAAATCTTCGCCCGCAAGTCGCCCGTGCAGCACGAGGGCCGCGAGATCTCGCTGCCCTACACGGGCCCGGGCTCGGCCGGGCTGGCCAAGCCCCTCACCTCGATCCTGCACATGCGCCCGGACATTCCCATCTGGCTGGGGACGGGCGGCGAGTCCACCGTGAAGCTCACCGCGGAGGTCGCGGACGGCTGGCTGCCCCTGGGCTTCACGCCCGCCCGCATGAAGGCCTTCCGGCCCTGGCTGGACGAAGGGCTCCGCCGCGCCGGCGGCGGCAAGACGCTGCGTGACCTCGAGATCCAGCCGCGCGCCTTCGTGGTGCTGACCGACGACGTGCGCGCCGGGCTCCAGACCCTCAAGCCGCGCGTGGCGCTCTACGTGGGCGGCATGGGCCACCGCGACAAGAACTTCCACACCCAGGCGATGACCGCGAACGGCTACGGCGAAGCGGCCGAGCGCATTCAGGAGCTCTACCTGGCCGGCCGCAAGGCGGAGGCGGTGGCCGCGGTGCCCGACGACTTCATCGACGAGGGCGCGCTGGTGGGGCCGAGGGACCGGATCCGCGAGCGCTTCCGGGCGTGGGCCGACAGCGGCGCGACGGGCCTCACCGTGGCCACCCAGCAGGACGAGGCGATCGAGCTGATGGCGGATCTGGCCGGGTGCCGATGAGGGCGCCAGGCCGGACATAGCAGCTTGAAGCGAGACCTCGGGGCCCAGGAGCGGCTGGACGCCGCCTTCGCCCGTGAGGAGCGCCGGGGCCTGATGGCGGCTGCCGCGGCGCGCTCGGTGGCGGTGGTGTTCATCCTGGGGTGGCTGGCGGTGGCGAGCCCCGAGAAAGGGGCCGCCTACATCTGGGTTCTGGGCTGCGCGGCCTTCTTCCTCGCGACCGGGCTCGTGCAGTTCTGGCTCTACTTCCGGGGCCGGGCGCTGCGGCTGTCCGCCTACGTCCTGATCCTCGTGGAGTCGTTGGCCCTGGCGGCGACCCTCCTGCTCCCGAACCCCTACGTCTCCCCGCCAGTGCCGCACGCGATCCCGCTGCGCTGGGCCACGTTCATGTACTTCTTCGTCATGCTCATGCAGGCGGCGTTCTCGTTCCGGCCCCGGCTGCTCCTGTGGGCCGGGCTCTGCGGGGCCGGCGCCTGGACGGCCGGCTTTCTCTGGATCTTCACCCGGCCCGAGACCATCACCGACCCGCCCAGCGGGGCCAGCCGCGCCGCAATGCGCGCCGCCTACTTCGATCCCAACTACGTCTCGATGCTCAAGTACCAGAACGAGGTCATCGTGTTCCTGCTGGTGAGCGCGGGCCTGGCGCTCCTGGTCCGGCGGTCGCGCACGCTGGTGGCCGAGCGCGCCGAAGCCGAGCGCGCCCGCGGGAACCTCTCCCGCTACTTCTCGCCCAAGGTGGTGGACACGCTGGCCGAGCGGGACGAGCCGCTGGGCCGCGTGCGCCGACAGGCGGTCGGCGTGCTCTTCGCCGACCTGGTGGGCTTCACCACCATGGCCGAGGAGATGACCCCGGAGGAGGTCATGGCGCTCCTGCGAGACTTCCACGGCCGCATGGAGGAAGAAGTGTTCCGACACGGCGGCTGCCTGGAGAAGTTCATCGGCGACGCGCTCCTGGCCACCTTCGGCGTCCCCGACACCGGCCGCCGGGACGCGACCGATGCGCTGGCCTGCGCCCGCGGCATGCTGGCGGCCCTCACCGCCTGGAACCTCGAGCGGGAGGCGGCCGGGCGGCCGCCCCTGCAGATCGGGCTCGGTCTGCACTACGGCCCGGTGGTGGCCGGCGACATCGGCAGCCGCCGCAGCATGGCCTTCGCGACGGTGGGCGACACCACCAACGTCACCAGCCGGCTACAGGCCCTCACCCGCGAGCTGCGGGTCCGCATCGTGGCCAGCGGCGCGCTGGTGGCCGCGATCGAGCGCGAAGCCGCCGATCCCGCGCTCCTGCGAGGGCTGACGACGCGGGGCCCCACCGTGCTGCGGGGACGTGATACGCCGATCGAGCTGTGGGCGGAGTAGCCGCGGTACGGTCCCACCCGCTCAGTCGCCCACCCGCTCAGTCGAAGGTCAAGACGGTCCGCGCCACCTCGCCCGCCTTCATCGCGCGAAACGCCTCGTTGAGATCGTCGAGGCGGCCGCGGCGGGTGACCATCTCGTCGAGCAGGAGCCGCCCCTGGCGATAGAAGTCGAGGTACCGCGGGATGTCGATGCGGAAGCGGTTGCCGCCCATGCGGGAGGTCTGCACGCGACACTCGGGGCGGATCGCCATCCAGGGGAACTCGATCTTCGCGTCGGGCGGCAGGACCCCGACGATGGTGGCGGTGCCGCGCACGGCGAGGCTCTCGATGGCCTGGCGCACGAGGGTCGTGTTGCCGACCGCCTCGAACGCGTGGTCGACCCCCGCCCGGCCGGTCAGCGCACGCACCGCCTCGACGGGATCGTCGTTCGACGTGTTCACGACGTGGGTCGCGCCCACCCGCCGGGCCATCTCGAGCTTGCCGTCGAACCGGTCGAGCGCGATGATCTGCCGGGCGCCGCCGATGCGCGCTCCCTGCACGATCGACAGCCCCACCCCGCCACAGCCGAAGACCGCCACCGTCTGCCCGGCCTCGAGCCCCGCGCTCCGGAGCGCCGCCCCGACCCCGGTGAGGACCCCGCAGCCCACGAGGGCGGCCCGATCCAGCGGCAGGTCGTCGTCGATCTTCACCACCGAGTTCTCGTGGAGCAGCATGCGCTCGGCATAGCTGCCGATGCCCGCGAACGACGGGATCCCCTGCCCCTTCTTCGACAGCCGCGGCGGCGCCGACTCGCCGCGCGCTACCGCCCCTCCGACGCAGACATTCGGATGACCGCTGAGGCACTGGGCGCAGCTGCCGCAGAAGCCGGAGAGGCACGCCACCACGTGGTCGCCGGGACGGATCCCCGTCACCTGATCGCCGACGGCCTCGACGATGCCCGCTCCCTCGTGGCCGAGCACGATGCCGCGGTCGAGGGCGAACCGGCCGTCTCCGTCCACCACGTGCAGGTCGCTGTGGCAGACACCCGTCGCGACGGTCCGCACCAGAACCTCGCGGCCGAGCGGTCGGTCGATGTCGATGGATTCGATGCCCACCGGCACGTGCGTCGCGCGGCAGACCGCCGCCCTGATCTCCATGGGAACGCCTCCTGGCCCTGTCTTGCGTCCGCCGGAGTATAGCGCGGCGGCAGGCCCGCGCGGCACCGGGAGGTGGCCGCCCGTGCCACAATGGCGCCGGAGACATGGCCCAGAACGCGACCATCTTCAAGGTCACCATCGAGATCGCGGACATCGACCGCGCCTACTACCACGACCACACCCTGACGATCGCGCGGCACCCCTCGGAGACCGATGAGCGCATGATGGTGCGGCTCCTGGCCTTCGCCCGGCACGCGGACGAGGCGCTGGCCTTCGGAAAGGGCCTGGCGACCGACGAGGAGCCCGATCTCTGGCGGAAGGACCTCACCGGGGCCATCGACGTCTGGATCGACGTGGGGCAGCCGGACGAGAGACGGATCCGCCGAGCCTGCGGTCGCGCCGAGGCGGTCTTCGTCTACAGCTACGGAGGGCGTGGCGCCGGTCTCTGGTGGGACGACGCCGCGGCCAAGCTCGACCGGGTCGCCAACCTGACCGTCGTCAACCTGCCCCTGGCGGCTACCCAGGCGCTGGCGAAGCTGGCCCAGCGGAACATGCGACTGCACTGCACGATGCAGGACGGCCAGATCTGGGTGGCGGACTCGAAGCGAAGCGTGGCGATCGAGCCCGAGGTCTTGAAGGGCCCGCCGGCGCCCGGTTAGCCCTCACCGAGGAGATACCGTATGCACGATACCGCCCATGGCCCCGGACGCCCGGACGCCGACGAGTGCCTGCCCTACTACTTCCAATACATCCGGCTCGTCCCCGACGGGCACATCCTCGATACCCTCGAACACCAGATCACCGAGAGCGCGGCGTTCCTGCACGCCTTCACGCCGCAGCAGGCGCTCCGGCGGGAGGCGCCGGGCGAGTGGAACATCCTCGAGATCGTCGGGCATGTGGCCGACACCGAGCGCGTCTTCGGCTACCGCGCGCTCCGCATCGCGCGCGCCGACCCGGTCATGTGGACCGCGGTGGAGTTCCCCGACTACGCGGCGGCCGCCAACTTCGGAGAGCGCCCGCTCGGCGATATCGTGGCCGAGCTCACGGCGGTGCGCGCCGCCTTCGTTGCCTTCCTGCGTGGCCTGGACGCCGCGGCCTGGCAGCGCCGCGCACCACAAGACTGGACCATCCGGAGCGTACGCGCCATCGCCTACGCCATGGCCGGCCACGAGCGCCATCACCTGGCGGACATCCGCCGGCAGCACGGCGCTAGCACACGCGCGGGCCAACAATACCTTGACAATTCGCGGTGTCGTGTATCAACTCTAGCCGACATGGCGCGTCGAGTCCCGATCCTCGCCTTGGTATTCGCGCTGGTGACGGTTCTCGTCGCGGTGATCCCGCTTGCCTATGCCGACCCTCCGGACCCGACCTGGGTCAGCGGCTTCTTCGACGACGGCGACTACGACGATGCGGTGTTCGTCGTCACGTCCAGTCTGGCTACCGTCGACCCCTTCCCTCTGTGCGACTGGTCGCCATTCCCGATATTTGGGCCGCGCGTCGCCCTCGACATCCCGGTTCCGGCTGCCACGCAGTACTCCTCGGCGGCTGACGCTCGAGCTCCGCCCTCTCCTAGGCAAGTTCTCCCGTAGTACCGGCGGCTGACCGCCGCCGCAATCCGTGCCGTAGAGCGATTCCTCTCGGTGGACGGTGGACCCTCCACCCGGAAGAGTCAACTCACGCCCGCGGCCCATGCGTGGCCGCCGAGGCGTCAACACACGTGCCGTCGGGTCGACGCCTTCGGGCGCCGGCGCCGACACGGAGATCGAGGAATGCTCACGCTCCCAGCCGGCCCCGAGCCCGGCGATCGCTGCCCGCCCGCAGGGTCGCCTCTCCGTTCCCGCACCTAGGCGGAGTCGACGAGCATGTGCGGGATCGCCGGGTTCGTGGTGAACCGACCGCGGGAGAACCGCCGCGAGGTGCTGAGCCGGATGACGGAGGCGCTCCGACACCGGGGACCCGACGACGAGGGCGCCTACGTCGACGATCACGTCGCGCTCGGCGTCCGCCGGCTCGCGGTGATCGATCCGGCCGGTGGGCGGCAGCCGATCGCGAACGAAGACGGAACCATCCAGGTCGTGCTGAACGGAGAGATCTACAACTTCGCCGCCCTGCGCGACCGGCTCGAGCACCGCGGCCACCGGTTCCGCACCCGCTCGGACGCCGAGGTGATCGTGCACGCCTACGAGGAGTCGGGGGCGGAGTGCGTCCGCGACCTCGACGGCATGTTCGCCTTCGCCCTCTGGGACGGGTCCCGGCAGAGCCTCCTGCTGGCGCGCGACCGCATGGGCGAGAAGCCCCTCTACTACTATGCCGGCCCGGACGTCTTCGTGTTCGGGTCCGAGCTGCGCGCGCTCCTCCAGCACCCCGACGTGCCCGTCACGCTGAATCTCGAGAGCGTCGCCCGATACCTGCTGTTCGAATGCATTCCCGCGCCCCATTCGATCCTGTCCGACATCGCGAAGCTGCCGTCGGGCCACACGCTGGTCGTATCCCTGGCCGACAAGCCGCGGCTCGCCCGCTACTGGGACCTGCGCTTCCTGCCGGACGACTCCCTCGGCGAGCCGGAGTGGCGCGAGCAGCTACGCGCCCAGCTCGATGCCTCGGTGAGCAGCCGGATGGTGAGCGACGTGCCCCTCGGGGTCTTCCTGAGCGGGGGCGTCGATTCGGGAACGATCGCGGCGATCGCGACCCGCGCGAGCCGGCCCGGCCCCCTCCGGACGTTCAGCGTGGGCTTCGAGGAGCCCACCTACGACGAACGGCCCTTCGCCCGGCAGATCGCCGAGCACTGCGGGACCGAGCACCACTCGATCGTCTTCTCGCCTCGTGACGCGCTCGGACTCATGGATCGCGTGGGCGGCCTTCTCGACGAGCCGCTCGGCGACGCATCCTTTCTGCCCCGGTACGCGCTGGCGCGGGCGGCCCGCGCCACCGCCACCGTCGTCTTGAGCGGAGACGGCGGCGATGAGCTGTTCTGCGGCTACCCGACCTTTCCGGCTGACCGGCCGGCCCGCTGGCTGCGGCGGCTCCTTCCCCCGGCGATCCAGCGCACCGCCCGGACCGTCGTGGAGCAGATGCCGCACTCCTCCCGCTATGGGAGCGTCGACTTCCTGCTCAAGCAATTCGTCCGCGGGCTCCCCTATGAGCCCGCGGTCCGGACCCAGCTCCTGCTCGGAGGCCTCACCCCATCCGAGCAGGCGGGCCTGCTGTCGCCGGCCGTCCGGCACTCCCTGGACACCTTCGATCCCTACGCCGAGCTCACGACGGCGATCGACGACACGTCCCTCCGCGACCCCATGGAGCGCATGATCTATCAGCACTGTCGCTTCTATCTCGCGGACCAGACGTTGGTCGCCACCGACCGCTCGACCATGGCCGCCGGGCTCGAGGTCCGCGCTCCGTTCCTCGATCCCGCGCTCGTCGAGCTGGCCTGCCGGATCCCGACCCGCTTCAAGCTCCGGGCCGGAGTGGTGACGAAGTACCTCCTCAAGCGCACGATCGACGACCTCCTTCCTTCCCCCATCGTCAACCGGCGGAAACAGGGCCTCGGGGTCCCCATCGCGGCCTGGCTGCGCGGGCCGCTCCGGAACATCCTCTGGCAGCGCCTCGCTCCGGACCGCATCGCACGCCGTGGCCTGTTCGAGCCCACCGCGATCGCCCAGCTCATCGGCGAGCATCTGTCGGGCCGGGCCAACCACCGGAAGATCCTCTGGAGCCTCCTGATGCTGGACGCGTGGTGCGACCACTACCTGCCCGATGAACGCTGGAATTGACCGTGGGTGGGTGGTCGTGATGGCTCTGAGCGCGGCACTGCTCTTCTTCGACTTCGGCGCGCACGTCCTGTCGACCAATGACGAGACGCGATTTCCCCTCATGGCCCGCGATATTCTCGCGCGAGGGCACTGGCTGCTCCCCGAGGTCAACGGCGCCCCCATGCTCAACAAGCCTCCGCTCCACGCGTGGCTGATCGCCCTCGCCGCGTGGCCGACCGGCGCGGTGACGCAGCGAACCGCGGCGGTGCCCTCCCTCCTCGCGGGCCTCGCCCTCGTCGCGGGCACGTACTGGGTCGGCCGTCGCGCGTTCGACGCCCGGGTCGGATTCACCGCCGGGCTGATCGCGGTGACGACGGCGGGCGTCTTCTCACTGGCGCGCTCGCCGGTTCCCGACATGACCCTGTCGTGCGCCATGGTCGCCGCCATGGCGGCGTTCGTGGCCGCCGAATTCGAGAAGCGACCCGGCGCGCTCATCGCGTTTTATGGGCTGGTCGGCGTTGCCTTCTGGATCAAGGGCCCGGTCGGGCTGCTGCCGCTCGTCATCGCGGCGCTGTACGAGATGGCGACCTACGGATGGGCCGGGCCGCTGCGCCTGGCCTCGCCGGCCGGCCTGGCGCTCCTGGGGGTGGCCGTGGTGGCCTGGTCGGGCCTCGCCCTGGGCGTGGGACGCGGGACGATGGTCACCGAGGTCGTGGTCAACGACTATGGCGCCTACTTCATGGCCGGCTCGTCGGTACGTCGCGGGCTCTTCGAGCCCCTCGGGCACGCCCTCACGATCCTGCTGCCCTGGTCGCTTCTCCTGCCGATCGCGCTCGCACGGGCGCTGCGCGGGGTCGAGCCGGAGCGCCAGCCTGGTACCCGATTGGCGATAGTCTGGGCGGCGGTGATGTTCATCGCCGTCGCGCTCTCGCATCGCCAGCGATGGCGCTACTATCTCCCGCTCTGCGCCCCGGTGGCGTTGCTCCTCGCGGCCTGGGTCCGTGACCTGCGATGGCCCCGGCGTACGCAGGCCTTTGCCGTGGCGTGGGTCGTGGTCGCGGTCGGGTTGACCGTCGGCCAAACCATGCTGACGACACGTCACAATCGGGCGACCGACTGGCAAGCCTTTGCCCCGGAAGCCGGACGGATCCCTGGGTCGCTCTTCGCGCTCGACGCCCCCGAGCTGGTCTTCCAGTTCTATCTGAGGCGCCCGGTCCTGGTGACACCCGACTACCAGACCTTCGCGCAGACGACGGAGGCCCGGTATCTGCTGGCGCCCGATCGGAGCGCGTCGCGCTTACCGGCGTCGGACCACCTGCGAGCCCTTGCCGCCGGGCCGATAGCCGGTCGCCGCTTCGTTCTCCTCGTCAGGGAGTAGCCCTTGCAATTCGACAACCGCAGCACCGACGTCCCGGTCGGTGACGTCCTGAGCAAGGTCCCGCAGGTCACCCTGGCGTTCTGGGCCATCAAGATCCTCGCGACCACCCTGGGCGAGACCGGCGGCGACGCCCTTTCGATGACCCTCGCGCTCGGCTACGCGATGAGCACCCTGATCTTCCTCGGCTTCTTCGCGGTCACGCTGGTCCCTCAGGTCGCCTCGAGGCGGTACCACGCGTTCCGGTACTGGGCGGTCGTGGTGGCCACCACGACGGTGGGCACGACGATGTCGGACTACCTCGACCGGACGCTGCAGCTCGGCTACGTGGTGTCCTCCATCCTCCTGTTCGGAGGGGTCCTGGCCGTCCTGTTCGTCTGGCACCGCGCCCTGGGACGGATCGAGTTCGACCACATCACCACGCGGCCACACGAGGTCTTCTACTGGGTGACGATCCTGGTCTCGAACACGCTCGGCACCGCGCTCGGCGACTTCGTGGCGCCGAGCTCGGGCCTCGGATTCGAGCGCGGCGCGCTGGTCTTCGCCGGCCTGCTCGCCCTCGTCGCGGCGGCGCACTTCTTCACGCCGGTCCAGAAGAGCGTGATCTTCTGGGCTGCGTACGTCCTGACGCGCCCCCTCGGCGCGACCCTCGGCGACACCCTGACCAAGTCCCGCCCCGAAGGGGGCCTCGGCCTGAGCCGCATCGCCTCGTCGCTCGTCATCGCGGCGTGCATCGTCGGCGGAATAGTCGTGACGTCCGCCTTGGAGGACTAGTGTTACGCTGGCTGGCGCCGTGGCCGCCCCGCCCTCGCTGCGCGACCCGCTCTTCGAGGTCGAGCACCTCTCGCTCGCCTACCCGGGAGCCTCCAACCATTCGCCGGTCTCGATCCTCAACGACGTGTCGGTCGGGGTCGAGCGGGGCGACGCGCTCGTCCTCGTCGGCCCGTCGGGCTCCGGCAAGTCCACGCTCCTCCGGTGTCTCAACCGTCTGGTGGAGCCGACCGCCGGCCGCGTGCAGTTCGACGGTCGAGACATCCGCTCCCTCGACCCCCGCGAACTGCGGCGGCGCGCGGCCCTGGTCATGCAGACCCCGGTGCTCTTCGAGGGCTCGGTGCGGGACAACCTCCTCGTCCGGCCCCCGGACGCGTCCGGCGACTTCTCGCCCGGCCGCCTGGCGTCGGCCCTGCTCGACGTTGGCCTCGATCCCGAGTTGCTCGACCGGGACGCGGCGACCCTGTCCGGCGGCGAGAAGCAACGGGTCACCATCGCCCGCGCCCTTCTGGGCGATCCGCAGGCCCTGCTCCTCGACGAGCCCACCTCCGCCCTCGACCCGCCCAACGTCGCGCTGGTGGCGGAGACCGTATCGCGGCTGCGCGAGCGCTACCAGCTCACGATCGTCGCGGTCACTCACCAGCCGGACCTCGTCCGCCGGCTCGGCGGCGGTCTGCTCTACCTGGTGGGCGGGGTGGTCCTCGCCTACGAGCGCGCCGACGGCGCCGTCAGCGACTCGAGGCTCCACGCCTTCCTCTCCGGGGCACAGGCCTCTCCGCCGACCCGCCATCCATGACCGCGTCCGGCGCGGTCCTGGACCTGTCGCTCCCGCAGCTGGGACTCGCGTTGCTCCTCGTGGGCGTCATCATCGCGATCTCGATCTACCAGCGGCTCGGCATCGCGGGGGACGCCGTCGTCGGCACCCTTCGCGCGATGGTCCAGCTCTACCTCGTGGGCCTCATCCTGGCCGTCGTCTTCCGCGCCGCCCGCTGGTACTGGGTCTTGCTGATACTCGTCGTCATGACCGCGGTCGCGGCCCAGGCCGCGACCGGGCGCCTCGGGAAGCCGCTCCCGGGGGGCGGCGTCATCGCGGCGCTCGCGCTCACGGTGTCGACCGCGGTCACGCTGTTCTACGTCATCGGTGTCGTCGTACGCGTGCGCCCATGGTACGAGCCGCAGTACATCATTCCCATCGCGGGGATGATCCTGGGCAGCGCCATGACCAGCGCCGCGCTGGCCGGCGACCGCCTCCAGAGTGACCTTCGCAGCCGGGCCGACGAAGTGGAGGCGCGGCTGGCCCTCGGCTTCTCGGGGCGCGAAGCGGTCCAGCCGGTGGTCCGCGCGGCACTCCGGGCCGCCATGATTCCGACCGTCAACGGCATGATGACGGTCGGCCTCGTCCAGCTGCCGGGCATGATGACGGGGCAGATCCTGGCGGGCTCCTCTCCCCTTCTCGCCATCAAGTACCAGCTGGTCGTGGTCTTCATGCAGGCCGCGGCCACCGCCATCGCCGCCATGCTGTTCGTTCGCCTGGCGGTCGCGCGCTATCTCACTCCGGCCCACCAGTTCACCCGGTCCCGGCTCTAGACCCCGGCGAGACGTAAGACCGGCGCCTGAATGAGCTTGACAGGGCTGCGCAATCCGCGTATCCGATCTTACTAGGATGACCCGCCCGGCTGCCACCCTCGCCCTTCTCCTCGCGCTGCTCGTTGTTCTGGTGGCGCTCACCCCGCTCGCCTATGCCACTCCTCCCGACCCGGTATGGGTGAGCGGCTTCTTCGACGACGACGACAACGACGACGGTGTGTTCCTCGTCACCTCGAGCCTGGCGACATTCGATCCGTTCCCGCTGCGCTGTTGGACACCGTTCCCGGCCTTCGGACCGGTGGTGACGCTGGACGATTCGAGCTGGTCGCCCTCGCAGGTCGCCTCCTCCGCAGACGCTCGCGCCCCTCCAGTCTCCTAAGCATTCCTCGCCGTAGCGGCGGCACACCCCCTCTCGCGACGCACTGCGCTCTTCGAGGTCGGCCGGAGGTCGCGCCGTCGGGGGCCGCCGCGTGCACACCATCTCATTGACGTCGCTCCGGGACCGATTGGTGTCTGGAGCGGTCGGAGCGTGCCGTGAAAGAGCTAGCAGGCTACGGAAAAACTAGGTGATCTGCGCATCTCTGTCCACATTCGGGTCGGGGGTTAGCGCGTCTCGTGGGCTTGACCCGGCCCGAACGCCGCAGCGACGAGCCGGGAATGGCGAGCGCGGGGGTTCATGGTGG
>DATGBR010000106.1:0-2736 GCA_035312605.1 Candidatus Methylomirabilota bacterium | reverse complement strand
CGGGCGATCGCGTCGGGCGGAGTCCGGTTGGTGTAGATGCAGTGGGTGGAATAGTCCGTATACGCCTGACCGCGCCAGGGCGTCAGGTAGTCGTGGATCCCCTGGGCCAGGTCCCCCGCGTGCGGCACGGGCGCAAAATCGATCACGGTCGTCGTCCCGCCCCAGATGGCCCCCAGGGAGTGCTCCAGCGGCCCGGCATTGGGAACCCCGGCCACCAGCGTACGGGCGCCGGGCTGGACGTTGGCGACGGCGTGGGCGTGGGTCTCGATGCCGCCGGGCACCACGATCTTCCCGCGGGCATCG
This sequence comes from Candidatus Methylomirabilota bacterium, assembly GCA_035312605.1. Lineage (GTDB taxonomy): Bacteria > Methylomirabilota > Methylomirabilia > Rokubacteriales > CSP1-6 > CAMLFJ01. The sequence goes on along the minus strand of DATGBR010000106.1, from coordinate 2,433 downwards.
ATGACCCGGGTCGCCTCGGCAGGGAGCGCGCCCGGAAAGGCTACGGACACGATTTTCTCGCCCACGACTCCCAAGTCCCAGTCGCCGACCCCGGCCGGGGTGACGACGCGACCGCCTTGAATGAGCATGTCGAGCATGGCTCGCCTCCCTTGTCCGGGGTGCGGGGTCTGCTGAAGATGACGGTGAGCTGTTGCGGTTGATCCTGCGTCGCCGCGGCGGCGTAGTCAATGCACGTGCTATCGCCGCGGCAGGCGCGCGAGCGCGTCGTAGAGGCGGATGGTCGAGCGCGTCGCCTTCACCCAGTCGCCCAGATGGAGGCTCTCGTTCTCCGAGTGGGCCTGGGTGTTGGGATCGGCCACGCCCATCAGGATGCAGGGCGCACCCTTGAGGAGATCGGCGAACGGCTGCACGAAGCCGATGGTGCCGCCCGAGCCGACCATGGCCGTCTCCTTGCCGAAGCCCGCCTTGAGGGCACCGCGCGCGCCCTCGAAGGCCGGCCCCTCGGGGTCGGTGGTCCACCACGGCGTGGTGCCTTTGATTGTCGCGGTGACCTTCACGCCGTAGGGCGGCTTGGTGGTGAGCTTCTTCACGATGAGGCGGCCGGCCTCGCGCGCGTCCTACCCGGGACGGTGCGGAGCGAGAGCCGCGCGCGGGCCGCCTCGATGATCTGGTTGGACGAGCCGAGGAACGGGCGCGCCTCCAGCGCGATCACGGTGAGCGCCGGCCGCGTCCACATGCGCTCGAACAGCGAGAACTGGCTCTCGCCCCACAGCCGCACGCCGGGGAGCATGCCGGAGTCCTTCTTGAATTTGGCCTCCGACAGCGGCAGCTTCCGGATGCGCGCGAGTTGCTTCGCGCTGGGGCGCGCCACCCTGGCGTAGAGGCCGGGCACGTTCAGGGCGCCGTTCGGCTTGCGGAGGTCGGCGATGATGGCGCAGAGGATCTGCACGGAGTCGGGCACGGGCCCGCTGAGGCCGCTGTGCAGCGGCTGGTGGAGGCCCTGCACCTCCACGTCCACCTGGCAGATGCCGCGGAGCTGATAGGTGAGCGCGGGGTGGCCGACGTCGTAGTTGCGGGTGTCGGTGAGCACGATGAAGTCCGCGGCCATCTTCGTCCGGTATTGCTCGAGGAAGCGGCCCAGGTTCCTCGAGCCGATCTCCTCCTCGCCCTCGATGATGAACTTCACGTTCAGCGGGAGCGTCTTGGCCGCCCTCAGGTACGAGCCGACGGCGGCCACGTGGGCCATGACCCCGCCCTTGTCGTCGGCGGTGCCCCTGCCGTAGAGACGGCCGCCGCGCTCGGTGGGCTCGAAGGCGGGCGAGAGCCACTTCTCCGCGCGGCCGGGGGGCATCACGTCGTGATGCCCGTAGAGGAGCACGGTGGGCGCGCCCGGCCGGTGCAGCCAGTCCCCGTACACGCAGGGATGCACGCCGGGAATCTCCAGCGCCTCGACGTGCTCCACGCCCGCGTCGCGGAGCGCCTGCGCCATCGCCTGCGCGGAGCGGCGCACCTCCTCCGGGGGAAAGCCGGCGGCGGACATGCTGGGGATGCGGCAGAGGTCCACCAGCGTCTGCCTCCAGTGGTCGAGCCGCGCGTCCAGGTCGCCCAGCACTTCCCGCACGATCCCGTTCGCCGCCATGCTCACGCTCCCATCATGGCGCGGAGCTTCGCGCGCCGCTTCCCTTGAACTAGAAATGCTTCACGTAGCCCAGTTCACCTTCGACGAGATCAAAGCCGCACCTAATAGAGGATGGGCCCCGAGGGGAGGTAGAGCTCAGGCCGGCCGAACAGCCGCGAGGCCATGAACAGCGTCGGGGCGCCGATGCGGAAGCCGCAGCTGACCAGCGCCTCGAGCAGGGAAGTGCAGGCGCCGGGGACGCGCATCGTCACGGTTCCCCCGCCGCTCGCACCTGCCGCCGCTGCGGCCGCCACCACCTGGATGAAAGCCGTCTCGTCGCGCCCTGCCGCTGGCCCGATCCGCTGTCCCCGCCGGTAGGCGAAGGCGGCGAGCTCGCCCCCGCGCCCGATCGCCACCGCCGCGCCGCCGTCGCCCCGAAAGTGGGCTAGGTCGGCGGCGCGGCCGTGGCCGAAGACCTCGGCGGTCAGCTTCTCAGCGGCGCCGGGATCGCACCGGAGCTCCTGCTCCCGCGGGTGGAGCCCGGCGCGCGCCTTGAGTCGCGTCACCGCCGCGGCATCCCCATCCAGGCGGTAGATAGGCCAGCGCGGCGGCATCCCGGCCATCACGTAGCGGGCCTGGGCGCGCGGGTCGAGCGTCGCCAAGGTGCAGCGAATCTCCGCGCCGCGCGCCTCGCCGTAGGCCAGCGCCCGCTCGAGCAGCGCCCGCCCCAGGCCCCGCCCTTGGTCGTCGGGGAGCACGAAGAACATGGACAGGTACCACACCCGGCCGCGGACCAGGGCCGAGACCATGCCACG
>DATGBR010000105.1:0-18781 GCA_035312605.1 Candidatus Methylomirabilota bacterium | reverse complement strand
CCCGTTCGACTGGAGGACTAGTGCTTGAAATGGCGAATCCCGCAGACAACCATGGCCATGCCGTGCTCATCGGCGGCCGCGACGACCTCCCCGTCGCGGACCGAACCGCCGGGATGGATCACCGCGGTGGCGCCCGCCTTGGCGACCACGTCGAGCCCGTCGCGGAACGGGAAGAACGCGTCGGACGCGCACACCGAGCCCCTGGTCTCGAGCCCGACCTCGCGGGCGCGCATCACCGCGAGCCGCGCCGAGTCCACCCGGTTCATCTGCCCGGCCCCGACGCCCACCACCTGCTCCGCGGTGGCGAGCACGATCGCGTTGGACTTGGCGTGCTTGCCCACTCGCCACGCGAAGCGCAGGGCGGCCAGCTCCGCCGCGCCCGGCGCCCGGCGCGAGACCACCTTCAGGTTCCCCTCGTCCAGATCGACCAGGTCGGCCTCCTGGAGTAGCACCCCGCCCCAGACGCTCCGCAGCTCCGGCGCGCGCGCCGGATAGTCGCGCCGCGCGCACGGGAGCTGGAACACCCGGCACTTCTTCTTGGTCCGGCGGATCTCCTCGAGCGCGTCCGGCTCGTAGGCGGGCGCGAACAGGATCTCGAGCAGGATGCCGGACAGCTCCTTCACCACCTCGAGGTCCACCGTCCGATTGAGCCCCACGATGCCGCCGTAGATCGAGACCGGGTCGCACGCCTTGGCCCGGCGAATCGCCTCACCCGCGCCGGCCCCGAGGGCCACGCCGCACGGGTTGGTGTGCTTGATCACGACCGCGGCCGGGTCGTCGAACTCGAGCAACAGGCCGAGGGCGGCGGACCAGTCGAGCAGGTTGTTGTAGGAGAGCTCGGGGCCGTGGAGCTGGGCGGCCGCGCTCAGCCCGAGCGGGCCGGCGGCCGGACGGTAGAAGGCGGCGGCCTGGTGCGGGTTCTCGCCGTAGCGGAGCGACTGCACCCGCACGCCGTCGAGCGCCAGGCGCTCGGGAAAGCCCGCGGCGGCGGGCCGGCCCGCCGCGGCCGGGTCGCGGAGGTAGGCCGCGATCGCCGCGTCGTACTGCGCGGTGCGCCGGAAGGCTTCCTCGGCCAGCCGGAAGCGGGTCTCGTCCGAGAGCGCCCCGTCCGACTTCTGGAGCTCGTCGAGCACCGGCCCGTACTGCGCGGGATCGGTGAGCACCGCCACGTGGGCGTGGTTCTTGGCCGCGCCCCGGATCATGCTGGGGCCCCCGATGTCGATGTTCTCGATCGCCTCCTCGAGCGTGACGCCGGCCCGCGCCACCGTCTGCTCGAACGGGTAGAGCGTCACCGCGACCAGGTCGATGGGCCGGATCCCGTGGCGCTCGAGCGCGGCCACGTGCTCGGGCAGCTCCCGCCGGGCCAGGAGCCCGCCGTGCACCTTGGGGTGGAGGGTCTTCACCCGCCCGTCGAGCATCTCCGGGAAGCCGGTGACCTCCGCCACGTCCACCACCGCGATCCCGGACTCGCGCAGCAGCCGGCCGGTGCCGCCGGTGGAGATGATCTCGGCCCCGAGCGCGACCAGGCCGCGGGCGAAGTCCACCACCCCGGTCTTGTCGTGCACGCTGATCAGTGCGCGCCCTACCTTCGTCATGGCGTCTCCCTGATGGTCACGCGGCGCCCGTGGATCTCGAGCCGCCCCTCCGCGAACAGGCGCACCGCCTCCGGGTAGATGCGGTGCTCCTCCACCAGGATGCGCGCGGCCAGGCTCTCCTCGGTGTCGTCCGGTTGCACCGGCACCGCGGCCTGCAACACCACCGGCCCGCTGTCCACGCCCTCGTCCACGAAGTGCACGGTGGCGCCCGACACCCGCACCCCGTGCACGAGGGCCTGCCGGTGCGGATGGAGGCCCGGGAACGCGGGCAGCAGCGAGGGGTGGATGTTCAGCAGGCGCCCCGCGAAGTGCGCGACGAAGCCCGCGGTCAGGAGTCGCAGGTACCCGGCCAGGCACACGAGGCCCACCCGGCGCTCCTCCAGCACCCCGATCACCGCCTTCTCGTGCGCCTCGCGCGAGGGATGCGGCCTGGGATCCACCACCACCGCCTCGATGCGGTGCTCGCGGGCGATGTCGAGCACCGGCGCGCCCGCCCGGTCGGCAACGAGCACCACCACCGCGGCCGGCACGCGGCCGCTCTCGGCGGCCAGGACGAGGGCGCGGAAGTTCGAGCCCCGGCCCGAGGCGAGCACACCGACCCGCAGGGGCTCAGGCACACTGGCTCGGCGGGGCTCAGGCATACTCGACTCCCGGCTCGCCCGCGACGATCTCGCCCACCGTGAAGACCCGCTCGCCCGCGGTCTCGAGGCGCCGGGTCGCGGCGGCCACGTCGTCGGCCGCGACGACCAGGAGGAAGCCCAGGCCCATGTTGAACGTGCGCCGCATCTCCGCGTCGTCGACCGAGGCCGCGCGTTGGATGGCCGCGAAGATCGGCGGCACCGGCCACGCGGACGGGGTCAGCCGGGCGCGCCGGCCCCCCGGGAGCACGCGGGGCAGATTCTCGGTGATGCCACCGCCGGTGATGTGGGCCATCGCCTTCACGGCCACCTCGCGGAGCAGCCCCAGCACCGGACGCACGTAGATGCGGGTCGGCTCGAGCAGCTCGTCGACCACCGGCCGACCCACGCCCGGGATCGGATCGTTGAGCTTGAGCCCCATGCGGCCGAAGATGGCCTCGCGCGCGAGTGTGTAGCCGTTGGAGTGGAGCCCCGAGGAGGCGAGACCCAGCACCCGGTCGCCGATCGCCACGTCATCGCCGGTGATGATCAGGCTCTGCTCCGCCACCCCGACCGCGAAGCCGGCCAGGTCGTAGTCCCCGGGCGCGTAGAGGGCGCCCATCTCCGCGGTCTCCCCGCCGACGAGCGCGCAGCCCGCCTGGCGGCAGCCCTCCGCGATGCCGGCCACGATCGTCTCGATCCGGTCGGGATCGACCCGGTGCACCGCGAGGTAGTCGAGGAAGAAGAGCGGCTCGGCCCCGTGCACGAGCAGGTCGTTGACGCCCATCGCGACCAGGTCGAGGCCCACCGTGTCGTGGCGATCGGCCATGATCGCGATCTTGAGCTTGGTGCCGACCCCGTCGGTGGAGGAGACGAGCACCGGCTCGCGATAGCCGGCGGGGACGCGACAGAAGGCCGCGAAGGCGCCGAGGCCACCCAGCACCTCCGGTCGCCGGGTGGACGCCGCCAGCGGCGCGATGCGCCGCACGGCAAGGTCGCCGGCCTGGATGTCCACGCCGGCCGCCCGATACGTCAGCGGGTCCATTACCCCCTACGAGTCGAACAACCTGAGCTGCGCCAGTTCCTCGGACTCGAAGCCGACCTGGTACTGGCCGGTGAAGCACGCGTGGCAGAAATGATTCGGGTCCGACCCGGTGGCCTTGAGCATGCCCTCGAGCGAGAGGTACCCGAGGGAGTCCGCGCCCAGGTAGCGCTGGATCTCGTCGACCTTGTGGCTCGACCCGATCAGCTCGCGCCGGGTGGGCGTGTCGATGCCGTAGTAGCACGGCCACTGGATCGGCGGCGACGAGATGCGCACGTGCACCTCGCGCGCCCCCGCCGCGCGGATCATCTTGACGATCTTCCGGCTGGTGGTGCCGCGCACGATCGAGTCGTCCACCACCACCACCCGCTTGCCGTCCAGGACTTCACGGTTCGGATTGAGCTTCACCTTGACCCCGAAGTGGCGGATGCCCTGCTGGGGCTCGATGAAGGTGCGGCCGACGTAGTGATTGCGGACGAGCCCGCTATCGTACGGCAACCCGGACTCCTCCGAGAACCCGAGCGCGGCTCCCACCCCGGAGTCCGGCACCGGGATGACCAGGTCCGCGGCCACCGGGTATTCCCGGGCCAGCTGGTGGCCGAGCGCCTTGCGCACGGTGTGCACGTTGCGCCCCCACAGGACCGAGTCCGGCCGCGCGAAGTAGACGTACTCGAACACGCACTGCAGCCGATCGGCGGGCCGGAACGGCTTGAGCGAGGTGAGACCGCGCTCGTCGACGATCAGGATCTCGCCCGGCTCGACGTCGCGCTCCATCTTCGCTTCCATGAGGTCGAGCGCGCAGGTCTCGGAGGCGAGCACCCAGGCGTCCCCGAGGCTGCCCAGGGTGAGCGGCCGGAAGCCGGACGGGTCGCGCACCCCGATCATGCTGTCGGGGGTCAGCAGCAACAGGGTGTAGGCGCCCCGCACGCGGGTGAGCGCTCGGGCGAGCTGGTCGGCCAGCGTCGCCCCCTCGGACCGCGCGATGAGGTGCAGGATCACCTCGGTGTCGGACGACGACTGGAAGACCGCGCCGTCCTTCTCGAGCTCCTCCCGCAGCGCCTCCGCGTTCACGAGATTGCCGTTGTGGGCGATGGCCACCGGGCCGTGCGCGGTGGTGCCGGTGATGGGCTGGGCGTTGCGCAGGTTCGAGCTGCCCGCGGTGGAGTAGCGGACGTGGCCGATCGCGCGATGGCCGGGCAGGCGCTTGAGCCGCTCGCGATTGAAGACGTCCGCCACCCAGCCCATCGCCTTCTCGACCTGGAAGTGGTGCCCATCGGTCGAGGCGATACCGGCCGACTCCTGTCCGCGGTGCTGCAGCGCGTAGAGCCCGAGGTAGGCGACGTTGGCGGCCTCGGCGTGGTTCCAGACGCCGAAGAGGCCGCACTCGTCGTGGAACTTGTCGTCCAGGTCGAGTGCCGTCGGCTCAGCTGACATGTCGCTCAAAGCCGTCCCTCCAGGCGCCGGAGATGCGGTGCAGGTCCAGATCCACGAGACGCGTCCCACCCGACTTGACGACCAGCCGCTCGCCGCCGACCGTTCCCATGAACCGCCACGGTACGCGGAACTCGCTCATCAACTGCTCGAAGTGACGCACCGCCTCCGCCTTCACCGAGACCACCACCCGCGACGGCCCCTCCCCGAAGAGCGTCAGGTCCGCGCGCTCCCCGATCGACCCCACGTCGACGTCGGCGCCCACCGGCCGCGGCCCGCTCACGCAGCTCTCCGCCAGAGTCACCGCCAGCCCGCCCTCCGCGCAGTCGTGCGCGGAGGCGAGCAGCCGCGCGCCGATCGCGGCGCGACAGGCCTCCTGCACCGCCCGCTCCACCACCAGGTCGAGCGGCGCCAGGCGGCCCGCGATCCTGCGCTGGCGCAGCCACAGCAGCTCCGACCCGCCCAGGCTGACCGCCTCCGGTCCCAGCAGCGCCACCCGGTCGCCCGGCGTCGCGAACCACTGGGTGCAGCGCGCCTCCGCATCGTCCAGGATACCCGCCATCCCGATCACCGGAGTGGGAAGGATCGCCTGACCCAGGGTCTCATTGTAGAAGGAGACGTTGCCGCCCACCACGGGGATTTCGAGCGCACGGCACGCGTCGGTGAGCCCCGCGACCGACTCCTTGAACTGCCACAGGATCTCCGGGCGCTCGGGCGAGCCGAAGTTGAGGCAATCGGTGAGACCAAGGGGACGGGCGCCGCTGACCGAGAGGTTGCGGGCCGCTTCGGCCACCGCCATGGCGGTGCCGGCCCGCGGATCGAGGTACACGAAGCGCGCGTTGCAGTCGGTGGTTAGAGCGACCCCGATGCGGGTGCCCTTGATGCGCAGCACGCCCGCGTCCGAGCCGGGGAGCACCAGCGAGTTGATCCCGACCTGCTGGTCGTACTGGCGATAGACCCACTCCTTCGACGCGATGCCGGGCGAGCCCACCAGGGCCAGCAGGGTCTCCGCCGCATCCGACGGCGCGGCCAGGGCGGGCGGGTCGAAGGCGACCAGCGCATCCTGCCAGGCCGGGCGCGCGGTGGGCTTGTCGTAGACCGGCGCCTCGTCGGCCAGCGCGCGAACCGGGACCTCCGCGACCACCGCGCCGTGGAAGCGGACGCGGAGCATCCCGTCGCCGGTCACGGTCCCGATCTCGACCGCGTCCAGCTCCCACCGGGCGAAGGTCGCGCGCACCTCCTCCTCGCGCCCCCGCGCCGCCACCAGCAGCATGCGCTCCTGCGACTCCGAGAGCATGATCTCGTACGCGGTCATGCCGGTCTCGCGCTGGGGCACGCGGGAGGCCTCGATCTCCATGCCGGTGCCGGATCGGGCGGGCATCTCCGAGCAGCCGCAGGCGAGCCCCGCCGCGCCCATGTCCTGGATGCCCACGATCGCGCCGGTCGCCATCGCCTCGAGACAAGCCTCGAGGAGCAGCTTCTCGGTGAACGGATCCCCCACCTGCACGGTGGGCCGGCGCTCCTCCGCGGTCTCGTCGAACGTGGCCGAGGCCATGGTGGCCCCGTGGATGCCGTCGCGCCCGGTCTTGGCGCCCACGTAGAACACCGGGTTGCCCACCCCGTCGGCGCGGGCCCGGAAGATCCGCCGCTTGCTGACGAGCCCGACCGCCATCGCGTTGACGAGCGGATTCCCCGCGTACTCGGCCGCGAAGCCCACCTCACCGCCCAGGTTCGGCACGCCGAAGCAGTTGCCGTACCAGCCGATGCCCGACACCACACCCTCGATCAGCCGCCGCGTCCGCGGGTCGGCCGGATCGCCGAAGCGGAGCGAGTCGAGGACCGCGATGGGGCGCGCGCCCATCGTGAAGATGTCGCGCAGGATTCCGCCCACCCCGGTGGCCGCCCCCTGGAAGGGCTCGATGAAGGACGGGTGATTGTGGCTCTCGATCTTGAAGGTCAGGGCGAGGTCGCCGCCGAGATCCACGATGCCCGCGTTCTCGCCCGGCCCCTGGAGCACGTGCGGCGCCTGGGTGGGCAGCCCGCGCAGGAACACGCGGGAGTGCTTGTAGGCGCAGTGCTCGGACCAGAGGGCGGAGAAGAGTCCCAGCTCGGTGAACGTGGGCTCGCGCTCGAGGCGCCGGATGATGCGGTCGTACTCTTCGGCCGTGAGGCCGTGGCTCAGGGCCAGGTCCAGCGTGACCTTAGGCTCGCCCGCGGTCACCCCGCCCCCACCCGGTTCGCACGCGTGACCTACCGCTTGAGGAACGAGCCGTCTTCGACGAGGGTGCCGAGAATCGAGTGGAAGATGAGGGTGCCGTCGGTGCCCCCCACCGCGGACTCGGCGGCCCGCTCCGGATGCGGCATCAAGCCGAGCACGGTGCCTTCCTCGTTGATGACCCCGGCGATGTTGTCCATCGAGCCGTTGGGGTTGGCTTCCTTCACCACGCGCCCGTTCTCGGTGCAGTAGCGGAAGACGATCTGGTTCTTGGCCTTGAGCGAGCGGATCGTCTCCGCGTCGGCGTGGTACTTGCCCTCGCCGTGCGAGATGGGCATCTTGAGCACCTGGCCGGGACGCATCGCGCGGGTGAAGGCGGTGTCGGCGTTCTCGACGATCAGGTGGGTCGACTGGCAGCGATACTGCAGGCACTCGTTGCGCATCAGGGCCCCGGGGAGGAGCCGGGCCTCGCAGAGGATCTGGAAGCCGTTGCACGATCCGAGCACGAGGCCGCCGCGGGCGGTGAACTCGGGCAGGGCCTCGACCACCGGGGAGCGTCCCGCGACCGCGCCGGCCCGGAGATAGTCCCCGTAGGAGAACCCGCCGGGCAGGATCAGGCAGTCGAAGTCGGCGAGGTTGGCGTCCCGATGCCAGACGTAGCGGACCGGCTGGTGCAATACCTCGCCGATGACGTAGTGAAAATCGCAGTCGCTCCACGTGCCCGGGAAGATCACCACGCCAAAGTTCATGGGACCGTGTGTTCCTCCTTGTGGTTGCTACTTCGTCACTCTAACCCGCCGTCTACGATCTGACAAGAGGCTCGCGGAGCGAAAAGAGGTCGGTTCCTCCCGCTAGCGACCGTCGCCGAGCAACTCCACCGTGAAGTCCTCGATCACCGGGTTGCAGAGCAGGCGCGCGCACATCTCGTCGACCCGCCGACGAGCCTCGTCGGGGGCGAGGCCGGTCAGCTCGACGTCCACCACCTTGCCGACGCGCACGTCCTGCACCTCCGCGAAGCCCAGCCCGGCCAGCGCCCGCTGCACGGTGGCGCCCTGGGCGTCCAGGATGGACGGCTTGAGGCGGACGAGGACGCGCGCCTTCACGCGGAGCCTCCCTCCGCGGGCAGGCCGATCCGCCGGTAGATGGCCGCGACGTTGCGCAGGTACCACGCGGGATCGAAGCACTCGTCGAGCTCGGGGCGGGTCAGCTGGGCCATCACCTCGGGGTCGGAGGCCAGCAGGTCCCGGAAGGCGGTGCGATCGCGCCACGCGGTCATCGCGTGGCGCTGCACCATCTCGTAGGCCTTCTGACGAGCGAGGCCCTTGTCGGTGAGCTTGAGGAGCACCCGCTGGGAGTAGAGGAGCCCGAAGCTCCGCTCCATGTTCTCCCGCATGCGCTCCGGGTAGACCTGGAGCCCGTCGACGATGCGCGTCATCTGGTGGAGCATGTAGTCGACCAAGCACGTGGAGTCCGGCAGGATGACGCGCTCGACCGAGGAGTGGCTGATGTCCCGCTCGTGCCACAGGGCCACGTTCTCCAGCGCGGCGAGCGCGTTGGTGCGGACCAGCCGGGCCAGCCCGCACACCTGCTCGCACGACACCGGGTTGCGCTTGTGGGGCATCGAGCTCGAGCCCTTCTGCCCGACCGCGAACGGTTCTTCCGCTTCCAATATCTCGGTGCGCTGCAGGGCGCGGATCTCGGTAGCGACCTTCTCGAGCGACGCGGCCACGATGGCCAGGGTGGTCGAGAACTCGGCGTGCCGGTCCCGCTGCACGATCTGGTTGGAGATGGGCGCGGCCTCGAGGCCGAGGAGGCGGCAGGCCTCCTCCTCCACGTCGGGGTCCACGTGGGCGAAGGTGCCCACCGCACCCGAGAGCTTCCCCACCCGCACCGTCTCGCGCGCCCGCCGGAGGCGCTCCAGGTTGCGCCCCGCCTCGCTGTACCAGAGGGCGGCCTTGAGGCCGAACACCATCGGCTCGGCGTGGATGCCGTGGGTGCGCCCCACACAGAGCGTGTCCCGGTGGCGGAGGGCCAGCGCGCGCAGCGTGCCCCGGAAGCGCTCGAGGCCCGCGATCAGCAGCTCCGAGGCCTGCTGGAGGTGGAGCGCCAGCGCGGTGTCCACCACGTCCGAGGACGTGAGCCCCATGTGGACGTAGCGGGAGTCCGTCCCCAGGGCCTCCTCGAGGTTGGTCAGGAACGCGATGACGTCGTGCCGCGTGGTGGCCTCGATCAGGTCGATGCGCTCGGCCGAGACCCGGGCGCGGGCCTTGATACGCCCCAGCGCGTCGACCGGGATCAGCCCGCGGCGCGAGTAGACCTCACACACCGCCAGCTCCACCTGGAGCCACGCGTCGTACTTCGCGTCCTGGGTCCAGATCCGCGCCATCTCGGGGCGCGCGTAGCGGGAGATCACCGGGGAGCCTCCTAGGCGCGGAGCAGGCCCCGGGGGAAGTGCCGCCGGTTGACCGCCCCCAGGGTCATGAGCGAGAGCTGCTCCTCGTCGAGCACGCGGTGGATCAGCGCGTCCACGTCCTCCATCCGGACCGCGTCGATCGCGGCCAGCATCTGGTCCATGGACATGAACGAGCCGAACCGCATCTCGTGACGGGCCAGCCGGTCCATGCGGGACGAGGTCGACTCGAGCGAGAGCATGAGGCTGCCCTTGAGATGGTCCTTGGACCGGCCGAGCTCCTCGGCGGTGACCCCGTCCTTCTTCAGGCTGCGGATCTCCTTCATCAGCGCGTTCATCACCTTGCCGAAGTTGGCCGGGTCGGTGCCCGCGTAGACGTAGAAGAGCCCGGTGTCCCGGTAGGCCTGCTGGCCCGAGTGCACCGAGTAGGCCAGGGCCTGCCGCTCGCGAATCTCCTGGAAGAGTCGGGACGACATGCTCCCGCCGAGGATGTCGTTCAGCAGGTAGAGCGCGTGGCGCTCGGGCGCGGCGTCCGGCACCCCGGGGAGCCCCATGACCAGGTGCACCTGCTCGAGCGGCTTCTGAACGGTGTGGATGCCCGGGTGGATCGCGGGCGGCGTCAGCCGGTGCGGCTCGGCGGCCCGAGCCCAGCCCTCGAAGCCGGCCGCGAAGAGGTCGGCCACCTGGGCGTGCTCGGCGTTCCCGGCCACCGCCACCACGATGCGGCTCGGGACGTACTCGCGCTCGAAGTAGCCTAGCACGGTGTCCCGGTCGAAGCCCTTCACCACGTCCCACTGCCCGAGGATCGGTCGCCCGAGCGGGTGGCCGGCCCACACCCGCTCCGCGAACAGGTCGTGGATCAGGTCGTCCGGGGTGTCCTCCACCATCTTGATCTCCTGGAGGACGACCGCCTTCTCCTTCTCGATGTCGTCCGCCGCGAAGCGCGGGTGTCGGAGGATGTCGGTGAGCAGCTCCACCGCGAGCGGCAGGTGCTCGTCGATCACCCGCACGTAGAAGCAGGTGTGCTCCTTCGCCGTGAACGCGTCCATGTGCCCACCGACCGAGTCGATGGCCCGGGCGATGTCCTCCGCGGAGCGCGACGCGGTGCCCTTGAAGACCAGGTGCTCGATCAGGTGAGAGATGCCGCCGAGGGGCTCGGGCTCGACCCGCGAGCCCGTCTCCACCCAGATCCCGACCGCCACCGAGCGCACATGCGGCATCGTCTCGGTGACCAGTCGGATGCCGTTGGGCAGCGCGCTCTTGCGATCGGTCACTAGGCAGAGCCCCCCGCCGCCGCGGGCGCGATCTTGAGCTTCTCCTGCTCGGTGATCCCGGGCTGGTCCCTGTGCGCCGCCTTGCGCGAGAGGCGCATCTTGCCGTTGCCGTCGATCTCGATCACCTTGACCGCCACGATGTCGCCCTCGGAGAGCACGTCGCCCACCGAGCGGATGCGGCTCTCCGCGATCTGGGAGATGTGGAGCAGCCCCTCGTTGCCGGGGATGATCTCCACGAAGGCGCCGAACTCCTTGATCGACTTGACCTTGCCCACGTAGATGCGGTCGAGCTCGGCCTCGCGGCAGATGTCCTGGATGATGCCGATCGCCATCTGGGCCGCCTCGGCGCTCGGGGAGAACACGGTCACCTTGCCGTCGTCCTCCACGTCGATCTTGGCCCCGGTCTTCTCCTGGATGCCGCGGATGACCTTGCCGCCGGGTCCGATGATCTCCCGGATCTTCTCCGGACGGATCTTGATGGTGAGGAAGCGCGGCGCGTTCGGGGAGAGCTCGGCGCGGGGTCCCTTGATGACCTCGGCCATCTTGCCCAGCACGTGGAGACGCGCCTCCTTGGCCTGGGCCAGGGCCTGGCGCATGATGTCGACCGACACCCCGCCGATCTTGATGTCCATCTGGAGCGCGGTGATGCCCTTCTCGGTGCCGGCGACCTTGAAGTCCATGTCGCCGTAGTGATCCTCGCTCCCCATGATGTCGGTCAGGATCCCGACCTTGTCGCCTTCCTTGACCAAGCCCATCGCGATGCCCGCCACCGGAGCCTTGAGCGGGGCCCCCGCGTCCATCAGCGCCATCGAGGCGCCGCACACGGTGGCCATCGAGGACGAGCCGTTGGACTCGAGGATGTCCGACACCACCCGGATCGTGTAGGGGAACTCCTCCCGAGTGGGCAGCACCGCCTCGACCGCCCGCTGGGCGAGCGCGCCGTGACCGATCTCGCGCCGACCCGCCGTCCCGAACCGCTTCACCTCGCCGGTCGAGAACGAGGGGAAGTTGTAGTGGAGCATGAAGCGGCGGTAGCCGTTGCCCTCGAACGACTCGATCTTCTGCTCGTCGTCCTTGGTGCCGAGGGTGGCCGACACCAGGGCCTGGGTCTCGCCGCGGGTGAAGAGCGCCGAGCCGTGGGCGCGGGGCAGGTACTCCACCTCGCTCCAGATCGGCCGCACCTCCTTGACGCTGCGGCCGTCCACCCGGATGCCCTTGTCCACGATCAACCGCCGCACCTCGCTCTTCTCCACCTTCTCGAAGGCCTCGCGCACCTTGGCGCGCTGGGTCTCGTCGCCCCCGACGGCAGAGAAAATCTCTTCGAAGATCGCCTCGAGTGTCTTGGCCCGGGCCTGCTTCTCGTGCACCGACAGGGCCTGGCCCACCTTGGCCGAGGCCAGCTCCTTCACGCGCGCCTGGAGCGCCGGGTCGACGCCCGCGGGCTCGAAGGCCCAGCGCGGCTTCGCGGCGCGCGCCACCAGGTCCTTCTGGATGCGGGTCAGCTCCTTGCAGCGCTCGTGGCCGAAGGCCAGCGCCTCGAGCATCTGCTCCTCGGCGATCTCCTTGCCGCCTGACTCCACCATCAGGATGGCGTCCTCGTTGCCGGCCATCACCAGCTCGAGCGGCGAGGCGGCCACCTGCTTGTAGGTGGGGTTGGCGACCAGCTTGCCGTCCACCAGCGCGACCCGCACCGCTCCGACCGGGCCCGCGAACGGGATCCCGGAGAGCGCCATCGCGGCCGACGAGCCGATCATGGCGAGCACGTCGGGGTCGTTCTCGTTGTCCGCCGAGATCACCAGGTTGATGATCTGGATCTCGTTGCGGAAGCCCTTGGGGAAGAGCGGCCGCAGCGGCCGGTCGATCAGGCGACAGGTCAGCGTCTCCTTCTCGTCGGGGCGGCCTTCCCGCTTGAAGAAGCCGCCCGGGATGCGGCCGCCCGCGTACGCCCGCTCGCGGTACTCCACGGTCAGCGGCAGGAAGTCGCGGCCCTCCATGGCGGTGCGCGAGGCGACCGCGGTGGACAGCACCACGGTGCCGCCGCAGCGGACGACCACGGAGCCGTCGGCCTGCTTGGCCACCTTGCCGGTCTCGATGGTGAGTGACGTATTGTTGATCTTGATCTGCACAGAATGAGGTGTCATACGCTCAGCGTCCTCCAGCTTGGGTAGGTACGACTTCGAAGGGGGCCCGGCCGCGCCGGGCGAGTGGTAGGTCGATCCAATCGGAATCCGCGGTCACTTTCGAATTCCGAGTTTTTCCGTGATGACTCGGTAGCGTTCCGTGTCCTTCTTGCGCAGGTATTCGAGCAGGCCCCGGCGCTTGCCGATCAACATCAGGAGACCGCGGCGGGAGTGATGGTCCTTCTTGTGAGCCTTGAAGTGGTCGGTGAGACCGTTGATCCGTTCGGAGAGGAGCGCGATCTGCACCTCGGGCGAGCCGGTGTCGCCCTGGTGCACCTTGAACTGCTCGATCAGGCTCTTCTTCTTGTCCGGGGACAGCCGCATGCCGTGATCCTCCCGGGGGCTCCCCCCCCAATCGCCACGTCCCCAGGGCCCGCCTGCGGCTCCGTTGGGACGGGTTCGTGAACCGCTCAAACCCGCGTCAAGACAGACCGGAGTGTACCACGCGCCCAGGGGGGCGTTCAACTCGTCAGCCCGCCGGCTGGGCCCGGAGCAGGCGCCGCGCTTCCTCCATGTCCGCGAACACCTGCGCGCGCAGCTCGTCGACGCCCGGGAACTTCTTCTCAGGACGGATCCGGCGCAGGAAGTCGAGCGCCAGGGGGCGATCGTAGAGGTCGCCCGAGAAGTCGAACAGGTAGGCCTCGATCCAGTACTGGGACTCGTCGAAGGTCGGCCGGTATCCGAGGTTGACCACCGCGTCGGCCCGCTCCGTCCCCCACCGCGCCTGAGCTGCGTACACCCCGGCCGCCAGCACCAGCGGCCTGTCCGGTCGCAGGTTGGCGGTGGGAAAGCCGAGCGTGCGGCCCCGCCCCGCCCCTCGCTGCACGGTGCCGGAGACCGAGTAGGGGCGGCCGAGGAGCGCGCGCGCCAGCTCGACGTCGCCCTCCTTCAGCGCCTCCCGGATCGTGCTCGACGACACGGTGAGCCCGTCGACCTGCAGCGGGGGCAGGACGTGGGTGACGAAGCCGCGGATGCGGCCCAACTCCAGCAGCAGCGCCGCGGTGCCGCGGGCCCCGGCCCCGAAGGTGTGGTTGAAGCCCACCACCACCTCCCGCACGCCGAGCGTGCGGACGAGCACGTCGTCGACGAAGGCCTCGGCTTCCATCAGCGAGAGCTCGTGGGTGAACGGGATGACCAGCGCCGCGTCGAGCCCGTGCAGGCCGATGCGAGCCAGGTTCTCCTCGAGGGTCGCGATCGGCGGGGGCGCGAGGGCCGGCCGGAGCACCGCGGCCGGATGCGGATCGAACGTGCAGGCGACCGCGTGAACTCCCAGCGCGCGCGCCCGGGCCACCGCGGTGTCGAGGATCTTGGCGTGGGCCAAGTGGATCCCGTCGAACGCGCCGAGCGCGGCCACCGAGGGCCGCAGCTCAGGCGGGAAGGACGGAAGACCCTTGAGGATCTGCATGCAGCAGTCGTTCAGGCTTCACCCGATCGCCGAGCCCCTGCCCCACCCCGAGCAGCGCATCGTCGGGGCCGTAGACGCGGAGCCAGCCCAGCACCCGGCCGCCCGCGGCCACCGCCTGGCCGTGCGCGAACGCGCGAGCTCCGTCCGAATCCAGCCGCACCGGCGGCAGCCCGGCGAGCGCGGAGTCGGGCGGCAGGAGCCGCGGCCACAGGGTCTCGCCGGTGCGGGCCTGGCGCACCTCGTCCCAGGTCACGGCGGATTCCAGCGCGTACGGCCCGACCCGCGTGCGGACGAGGCCGGCGAGCGCGGCGCCGCAGCCGAGGGCCGCGCCGACGTCGGCCGCGAGCGTGCGCACGTAGGTCCCCTTGCCGCAGCGGACGTGGATCACGAAGTCGGGCAGATTCAGCGACACCAGGCGGATCGAGTGCACGGTGACCTCCCGCGGCTCGCGGTCCACCTCGACGCCCTGCCGGGCCAGCTCGTAGAGCCGCTTACCCCCCCGGCGCAGGGCCGAGAACATCGGCGGCACCTGCTGGATCACCCCGACGAGCGGGGCGAACGCGGCCTCGATCGCGGCCGCGTCGAGCGGCGGCACCGGCCGGGTCTCGAGCACCGCGCCGGAGAGATCCTGGCTCTCGGTGGTCACGCCCAGGCGCACGGTGGCCACGTACTCCTTGTCGAGGTCCACCAGATACGGGGTGAGCTTGGTGGCCTCGCCGATCAGGATAGGGAGGAGACCGGTCGCGGCGGGATCGAGCGTGCCGCCGTGGCCGACGCGCGGGGCGCGAAGGACCCGGCGCAGGTGGGCCACCACCTGGAACGACGTGACCCCGGGGCCCTTCTCGACCGGCAGGACGCCGGCGCGATGGCGATCGCTCACGGCGCGCAGCCGTCGAGGGCCTGGCGGACCGCGGCCAGCAGAGCAGTCTTCGCGGCGGCGAGCGGGCCCGGCAGGGTGCAGCCGGCCGCGTTCTCGTGGCCGCCGCCACCGAAGCGATGCGCGATGCGATTGACCGGCACGTCGCCTTTGCCCCGGAGGCTCGCCTTCACCCGCCCGTCCGCCTCGGCCCGCAGGAGGACCGCGACCTTCACGCCCGCGATGGAGCGCGGGTAGGTCACGAGGTCCTCGGCGGCCATGAACTCCTCGGAGGCCGCGCCCTCGGGCACCGTGAGCGTGGCCACCCGTCCGTCGTCGCTCATCTCCACCCGGCCGAGCAGGCTCCCCAGGATCGCGAGCGCGTCCTTCGGCCGCCGCTGGTAGAGCCGATCGGTGACGAGCGCGGGCTCGGCTCCCGCCGCGGTGAGGGCGGCCGCGATCCGGAAGGTGCGCGGAGTGGTGTTGGAGTAGCGGAACGAGCCGGTATCGGTGTGGACCGCGGTGTAGAGGCCGAGGGCGGTGTCGGGGCGGATCGGCCATCCGAGCGCGACGAGCAGGTCGTAAATCATCTCGCCGGTCGCGGCCGCGGTCGGGTCGATCCAGTTGACGGTGCCGTAGCGGCGATTGTCCGGGTGGTGATCGATGTTGAGCACCTGGCTGTCCGGAGCGCGCACCCCCGCCAGGAGCCCCTCGGTGCGCCCGTCGTTCGGGCAATCGGTGAGCACGACGGTGTCGAAGCGTCGCGGCGCGGTCCGCCACACCTGCCAGCGGTCGCCGCCTGGAATGAAGTCGAGCACCGCCGGCACCGGATCGGGCCCCCCGTAGCTGACGCTCCAGCCGGCCGCCTCCATGGCGAGACCCAGGCCCAGCAGCGTGCCGAGCACGTCACCGTCGGGATGGACGTGGCCCAGCATGAGGGCCGCGCCGCGGGGCCGGCGGAGGGCGTCGAGCAGCTGCGTGGGGGGCTGCTCGGAGACCACGGTGACACCGGCGGGCGTGGGATCGCTCACGTCACTCGCTCTCCGAAGCGTCGGGCGCCTTCGAGCGCAGGTCGGCCAGGAGGGCCTGGATGTGCGCGGCGTGCTCCATGGAGCGGTCGGGGCGGAAGAGCAGCTCCGGGGTCGTGCGCAGGTCGAGGTGGCGGCGGAGCCAGCTCCACACGAAGCCGCGCGCGCTCTCGAGGGCCTTGAACGAGGCGGCCCACTTGTCCTCCGGCCCGAGGACCGAGAAGTACACCTTCGCGTGCTTGAGGTCCGGGCTCGTGTCCACCTCGGTCACGGTGACGAAGCCGAGGCGCGGGTCCTTGAGCTGACGCTGGACGAGCAACGAGATCTCTTCCTTGATCAGCTGGTTGACCCGCTCGAGCCGCTTGGCCTGCATTTAAAGTATCTCGACCTGCACGTCGGTCACCCAGCCGTCGACGTGGTCCTCAATGTAGTCCATGGCCTTGGAGATCACCTCGTTGGCGTGGCGCGAGTCGCCGGACACGCACGCGAGCGCCAGGGTCGCGCGCTGCCACACGTCGTGGTGGTCGACCTCGGCGACCGAGATCTCGAAGCGGCGGCGCAGGGTGTCCTTGAGTCCCTTCAGGGCGTGGCGCTTGCCCTTGAGCGATCCGATGTCCGGCAGGTGCAGCTCGACGGTGCCGACCGCCACCCGCGCTCCCGACACTGGTCGACGCCCCTACAGGGTGCGGGCGACCTCTTCGGTGGAGAAGGCCTCGATGACGTCGTTGGGCTGCACGCCCTTGATGCCCTCGATACCGATGCCGCACTCGAGCCCCTGCAACACCTCCCGCACGTCGTCCTTGAACCGCTTGAGCGAGTTGACGGTGCTCTCGCCCAGCACGGTGTCGCCGCGCTTGATGCGGGCCCGCGCCCCGCGGACCATCTTGCCCTCGGTGACCGACGAACCGTAGATCGTGCCCACCTTGGAGATCGGGAAGAGCTGGCGCACCTGCGCCCGCCCCAGCACGACCTCGCGGATCTCGGGGGCCAGCATGCCGGACAGCGCCGCCTTCACGTCGTTGATCGCGTCGTAGATCACGTTGTAGCTGCGCATGTCGACGCCGTTGGCCTGGGCCTGGCTCGTCGCCTTGGGGTCCGCCTTTACGTTGAAGCCGAGCACGATGGCGTTGGAGGCGGAGGCGAGCATCACGTCCGATTCGGTCACCCCGCCCACCGAGCTGTGGATGACCTTGAGCTTGACCTCGTCGGTGGACAGGCGCTCGAGCGACTCGGTGAGGGCCTCGACCGAGCCCTGCACGTCCGCCTTGATGACCAGGCGCAGCTCCTTGACCTCGCCCGCCGCGATCTGCTTGTGCAGGTCCTCGAGGGTGATCCGGGTCGCGCCCTTGCCCTTCAGACGGTCGCGCTCGCTGCGCACGGTGGCGATCTGCCGCGCCTTGCGCTCGTCGGAGACCACCAGCATGGTGTCGCCCGCCTGCGGCACGCCGGAGAGGCCCAGGATCTCGACCGGGTCCGACGGGCCCGCGCTCGCGACCTTCTTGCCGCGGTCGTTGAACATCGCGCGCACGCGGCCGGCGTGGGAGCCGACCACCACCGCGTCGCCTTCCCGCAGCGTGCCCGACTGGATGAGGGCGGTGGCCACCGGACCGCGCCCGCGATCGAGCCGGCCTTCCACGATCACCCCGCGCCCGGACCGCCCGGGGTTGGCGCGCAGCTCGAGGATCTCCGCCTGCAGCGCGGTCATCTCGAGGAGCTGCGGGATGCCGTCGCCCCGCTTGGCCGAGGTGTGGATGAAGATGGTCTGACCGCCCCAGTCTTCCGGCACCAGGCCCTGGTTGGCGAGCTCGCGCTTGACCCGGTCCGGATCGGACCCCGGCTTGTCGATCTTGTTCACCGCGACCAGGATCGGCACGTTGGCCGCCTTGGCGTGGTTGATCGCCTCCACCGTCTGCGGCATCACCCCATCGTCGGCCGCGACCACCAGGATCACCATGTCGGTGGCCTGCGCCCCACGGGCCCGCATCGCGGTGAAGGCCTCGTGGCCGGGGGTGTCGAGGAAGGTGACCTTGCCGTGGCTCGTGTCCACCTGGTACGCGCCGATGTGCTGGGTGATGCCGCCGAACTCGCGCTCCGCCACCTTGGTGGTGCGGATCGCGTCGAGCAGTGACGTCTTGCCGTGGTCGACGTGGCCCATGACCGTGACCACCGGCGGCCGCGTGCGCATCTGCGCCGGGTCGGACTCTTCCTCCTCCAGCAGATCGCCCTCGAGGGAGCGGACCTCCACGTCGAAGTGGAACCGGTCCGCGACCAGCTTGGCCGCGGTCGGGTCGAGCACCTCGTTGACGGTGGCCATGACGCCCAGCTCGAGCAGCGCCTTGATCACCTCGGTCGACTTCCGCCGCATTCCGGCCGCGAGCTCGCCGACCGTGACCGACTCCGGCAGCTTGATCAGCTCGCGCTTGATCTCCTGCGGCGGCTCGGGCGGGGGCGGGATCGGGAGCGACCCGTCACGCGCCGGCGCGGCGGGTTCCGCGGGCGCGGCCACCGCCGCGGCGGCCGGCCGCGCCGGGATCGGCGGCGCGGCGGGGCGCGGGGGGACCGGGGCGGCGGCCGGGCGCGGCGCCGCGGCCGGCGGCACCGCGGGACGAATCGGCGGCGCCGGCGGCGACATCGGGCGCGGCGGGGCAGCGGGCGCCGGACGCACGATCGGCGGCGCGGGGCTCACCACCGCGGGCCGCGCGGGCGGCGCCGGCGCGGGCGCCGGCCG
>DATGBR010000104.1:0-15893 GCA_035312605.1 Candidatus Methylomirabilota bacterium | reverse complement strand
CGATGGGCCCGTTCGCGATGGGCGACCTGGCTGGCCTCGACGTGGGCTGGCGCATCCGGAAGGGCAAGGGCGTGAAGTCGGCGGTGGCCGACCGCATCTGCGAGATGGGGCGCTTCGGCCAGAAGACCGGCGCGGGCTATTTCCGCTACGACAAGGGCGACCGCACCCCGATCCCCGATCCGGACGTGGAGAAGATCATCGTCGAGGTCGCGAGCGAGATGGGCATCACCCGGCGGAAGATCGGCGACGACGAGATCCTGGCCCGCCTGCTCTACCCGATGGTGAACGAGGGCGCCAAGATCCTCGAGGAGAAGATCGCGATCCGCGCGAGCGACATCGACGTGATCTGGGTGTACGGCTACGGCTGGCCGGTCTACCGGGGCGGCCCGATGTTCTGGGCGGACCAGGTCGGCCTCAAGGCCATGCGCGACCGGATGCAGGAGTGGCGGAAAACGCAGGGCGAGGACTGGAAGCCGGCGCCCCTGCTGGAGCGGCTCGCCACCGAGGGCAAGACGTTCACGGGAGCCTGAGGCGATGCGGGCCTTGGTGACGGGAGCGGCGAGCGGCATCGGTCGGGCCACCTGCCTGCGTCTGGCGCGGGACGCCCAGGCGGCAGGGCGCAAGGCGCAGATCGCGGCGGTGGATCTCGGTCCCTCGCCCGCGCTCGACGCGCTGGTGAAAGAGCTCGGCCATCTCGGGGCGGTGGCGCTCCCGCTTCACGGGGACATGGCGACAGTCGACGCGCCCGACCGCGTGGTGGGCGAGGCGGTGGCGCGCTTCGGCGGGCTCGACGGGCTGGTGAGCAACGCGGGGGTGAACCGGCCCGGGCCGCTCGTGAGCTACGCGGTGGAGGACTGGGACCGGATGTTCGCGGTGAACACGCGCGCGACGTGGCTCCTCGCCAAGGCGGCCCACGACGCGCTCGCGGCGGCGAAGGGCGCCATCGTCGCGGTGGGATCGATGTCGGGCAGCAACGCCCACGCCAACCTCGGCCCTTACGGGCCGAGCAAGGCCGCGGTCATCATGCTCGTCTCCGTGCTCGCGCAGGAGTTCGGGCGCGACGGCATCCGCGTCAATAGCCTGTCGCCCGGCATGGTGCGGACCGGGATGACCGAGAAGGTCTACGCCGACCAGACGGTGGCCGCCGCGCGCGACGCGCTGGTGCCGATCGGCCGCGTCGCCACCCCCGAGGACATGGCCGACGTGATCGCGTTCCTCCTCGGGCCCGACGCCCGTTACGTCAACGGCCACGATCTCGTGGTCGATGGCGGCGTGACCGGCAATCACCTCGGACGCCTGCCCGGGATCGGCCAGATCACCCGCAGCTGATCGAACTGTCAGCGGGCTGACTTGGCCCGCCTGACAGTGGCCCGGAGGTGGCGCGACAGCCCTCCGACAGCAACCAAGTGGCTGAAATCGTAGGCCTGCCTCCCTGCCCCGGTTGGCACCCCCCTCGCATAGTAAGGGCCTCAGCCGGAGGTCCTCGAATGCTCGCCCGACTGACCAAAATCTGGAACCGATATCGAGACGCCGATCAACGCCAGCTCCCCCTGTTTCCCGACTGGGAGCGGGCGCAATGGCTGTTGCGCTTGCCGTCGGTGGGCGCCGCGCTCGGCCTGATCGTGCTGTTCGCAGTGGGCGCATCGTGGAACGCGGAGCCCGAGCGCATTATCGCGCGCGCGGAGCCGGTGGAGGAGATCGAGGAAGTCGAGACTCCCGAGTACGACCTCGCCGCGATCCCCGATTCGATCAAGGCGGCGGCCGAGCGCCACCGCCTGCCGGAGTCGCTGATCAGCGCGGTCATCTTCGTCGAGTCGGGCTTCGACCACGCCGCGGTCTCCTCCAAGGGGGCCCGCGGCCTGATGCAGCTGATGCCGGCCACCTCCGCGATGATCGGCGTCAGCGATCCGCACAACCCCGATCAGAACATCGACGCGGGCGCCAGCCACCTGCGCGCGATGCTCGACACCTTCAAGGGCGACCTGCCCCTCGCCCTCGCCGCCTACAACGCGGGCGAGGGAAACGTGGTCCGGTACCACGGCATCCCACCCTACCCGGAGACGCGTCGTTTCGTGGCCCGGGTGCTGCGCAGAATGGGTGACAAGCCGGGGGCGGAGCGGGTCATGGCCAAGCCGGTCCCGGCCCCAATGTGGACCTCGCGCACGTCGCGCCCGGCCCCGGCGGTCCGGATGGTCGGCTCGCGCTCCTCGTCGCGACCGACCATGGTCCCGTACCCGGCTCCGCGAGCCGAGCGCGCCTCCCACGTCGTCCTCCAGGACGACGAGGCCCAGCCCATGGTCCGGACCTGGACGCCGTCTCCCTCGATGCCCGCCGCGTCGATCGTACCGGAGCCCACGCACCCCTTCGCGGAATCTCCGTAGCCGCCGCAGTCCCTCGCCTCCCGCCCGTCTCTTGCGCTACGATGGCCGAACCCCGGCCATGCCGTGGGCGCGAAAGGAGCGGGCATGCGATTCGGGGTCTTCTACGAGCACCAGCTGCCGCGGCCCTGGGCTGCGGGTAGCGAGCAACAGCTCTTCCAGGACGCGCTGACCCAGGTCGAGCTGGCCGATCGGCTGGGCATCGACTACGCCTGGGAGGTCGAGCACCACTTCCTGGAGGAATATTCCCACTCGTCGGCGCCCGAGGTCTTCCTGGCCGCGGCCTCGCAGCGCACCCGACGGATCCGTCTCGGGCACGGCATCGTCCTGATGCCGCCGGGCTACAACCATCCCGCCCGGGTCGCCGAGCGCCTGGCGACCCTCGACCTCGTCTCCAACGGGCGCGCGGACTGGGGCACCGGAGAGTCGGCCTCGCGCGCGGAGCTGGAGGGCTTCGGGGTCGAGCCGGCCGAGCGTCGCGCGATGTGGCGGGAGACCACCGAGCAGGTCGCCAACATGCTCGCCCTCGACCCGTACCCGGGCTTCCAGGGCAAGTACTTCTCGATGCCGATCCGCAACGTGGTGCCGAAGCCGGTGCAGAAGCCGCATCCGCCCCTCTGGGTCGCGTGCTCCAACCGGGAGACCATTCACCTGGCCGCCCAGCTCGGCATGGGCGCGCTCACCTTCGCCTTCATCGATCCGGCCGAGGCGCGCCACTGGGTCGAGGACTACTACGAGACGTTCAAGCGCGAGTGCGTCCCGATCGGCCACGCGGTCAATCCCAACGTGGCGATGGTGACCGGGTTCTCCTGCCACGCGGATGCGCAGGAGGCGCGCCGGCGCGGGATCGACGGCTTCCGCTTCTTCCAGTTCGCCCTCGGCCACCACTACGTCTTCGGCAAGCACCGACCCGGCCGCACCGACATCTGGGAGAAGTTCGAGCGGGTCCGGGCCGAGCTGGACCTCGACGTCCTGGGCGGCGGTACCGGCTGCATCGGCACCCCCGACGAGCTGCGGGCCTCCCTGCGCGCCTTCGAGGAGTACGGCGTCGACCAGACCATCTTCATCCAGCAGGGCGGGAAGAATCGCCATGAGCACATCTGCGAGGCACTCGAGCTGTTCGCCGCCTCGGTGATGCCCGAGTTCAAGGCCCGCGAGGCCGAGCGCGCCGCCCGCAAGGCGGAGGCGCTCGCGCCCTACGTGGCGGCGGCCTTCGCGCGCAAGCAGGCCATGGCCCCTCTCGCCGACGCCGACATCCCGGCCTACGAGGCCTACGGGCTCACCGTGACCCAGCCGATCGACCTGGACAAGATGCCGGAGGCCAACCGGCGCCGGATCCTGACCTTCCGGAGGATGCGGGAGATCATGGAGGGTCGCTAGGCTCCATGGCGCCGGACCCGGAGCCGATCCAGTCGCTCGCCGGCCGGCTCAGGCGCGTCGGGGAAATGCTCATCGGGCTCTCGGGCTCTCCCGTCCCCACCCATCTCTTCCAGACGCTCGCCGAGCAGGCCGAGACGGTGGTGCCGCACGACTACCTGGCCGTCTGCCTGGAAGACGCCGAGCAGCGCGGCTACCTCGTGCACTCGCTGTCCGGTCTCGTCGGCGAGCCGGTGGGCAGCCGGGTGTTTACGCGGGACGAGGGGCTGCCCGGGCGGGCGATCCGCACCGGGCGCGCGCACCTCGTCGGCGAGCTCGAGCGTATCGCCGACGGCGCGCCCGATCTCGACGGCGTGCTGGTGCGGGCGGGGCTCCAGGCCGCGCTCGCGGTCCCGCTGCGCCGCGGGATGCAGGTGCTCGGCGCGCTCCTGTTCGTGCGCCGGAGCGCGCCCTACACCCTCGACGACCTCGAGGTCGCGACGCTGCTCGCGGCCGGGGTGTCGGGCGCGCTCGAGACCTGCCGCGCGTACCAGGCCCTGGCCGACGAGCGCGGCACCCTGGCCGCGGTCCTCACCAGCACCGCCGACGCGGTGGTAATGGTCGGGCAGGACGGTCTCGTGCTCCTCGCCAACCCGGCCGCGCGCGCCATGCTGGGGGTGGCACCGGAAGCCATGACCGGCCGGCCGTTCTTCCAGGCCATCGAGCACGAGCCGCTCCGCCGGCTCTTCGAGATCGGGCAGACCGGCGTCGCGGAGCTGCCGCTGCCCGACGGGCGCATCGCCCAGGCGAGCCTCGTCTTCGTCACCACCGAGTACGGCGAGCCGGTGGGGCTCGCCGCGGTGCTGCGCGACATCACGCTGCTCAAGAACCTCGAGCAGATGAAGAACGACTTCGTGAACACGGTGTCCCACGACCTCAAGAGCCCGATCATGGCGATCGCGATGACCGCCGAGCTGCTGATGAAGACGGTCCCTACCACCGGCGAGCAGGCCTACCGCGACCGCTGCCAGCGCATCCTCCGCAGCGCGAACCAGATGACCGAGCTGGTGACCGACCTGCTGGACCTGGGCAAGATCGAGGCCGGGCTCGAGGGCCCAGGCAAGCCGGTCGACCTGGTCGCCCTAATCGGCGAGGTCGTGAAGGCGCAGGCCGTCCCGGCGGAGGCCAAGGGCCTCGCCATCGAGGTGCAGACGCCGCCCGCCGCGCTCGTCACCGGCGTGCGGGCGCGGCTCGCCCAGGTGCTGGCCAACCTGATCGGCAACGCGGTGAAGTACACGCGGGACGGCGGTCAGGTTCAGGTCGTGGTCGAGGCGGTGGGCTCCGCGGACGACGGCCCGGTCCGGGTGCGAATCACCGACAACGGGATCGGCATTCCCGCCCGCGACCTGCCGCACGTCTTCGACAAGTTCTACCGGGTCAAGAACGCCTCCACCGCCGGCATCTCGGGCACCGGCCTCGGCCTGGCCATCACCCGCAGCATCGTGGAGACCCACCGCGGGCGGATCGGCGTGGAGAGCGCGGAGGGATCCGGCAGCACGTTCTGGGTCGAGCTGCCTGCCGCGCCGGCCGGACCCGACCGCCCCCCGTGACGCGGCGCTAGTCTCCCGACGCCCGGATCACGGGCAGGCGGAGGGTCACCACGGTGCCCCGCCCCGGGGCGGCCGCAATCTCGAGATCCCCTCCGTGGCGGTGCAGCAGACCGAAGGCGACGTTCAGCCCCAGTCCCTTGTGCTCGCCGGCCTTGGTGGTGAAGAAGGGCTCGAGCGCCCGGCGCTGGTCGTCCGGCGCGATGCCGACGCCGTCGTCCTGGATGGTGCAGACCACGTGCGCCCCCGCGGCCCAGGTCCTGACCGTGATGACGCCGCCCCCCGGGAGCGCTTCGATCGCGTTCATGAGCACAACCGTGACCGCCTCGATCAGCACGGAGGCCTCACCCGCCACCGCGGGCAGCTCTCCGTGGTCGAAGTGCACCTCGACGTGGTGCGCGTCCGCCCCTTCCCCGATCGCGCAGCAGGGGCGAGTAGCCTGAAGCGCCGCCCGCACCACGTCGTTGAAGTCGAGCGGCGGCGCCGCGGTCAGGGTGCGCACCTCCGCGAAGGACTGCAGCCCCTTGAGCACCTTGGCCGCCTCCTTGACGGTGGTCTTGATGGTCGCGAGCTGGTCGTGGCCCGGGGTGCCCTCGAGCTGCGGCAGCACCACCTGCACCTTGCCCATGATCATCTGGAGGACCTGGCGGACGTAGTCGGTCACCCCGTCGGTCAGCGAGGCGATCGCGCGCAGCCGCTCCGTCTCGATCAGCTCCTGCTGCCCGGCCCGCACGTCGTCGAGGGCGGTCTGCAGCCCCTGGTAGAGGTGGCTGTTCTCGAGCGCCACCGCGGCCTGGTCCGCGAACGCGCGGGCGAGCGCGATGTCCTCGCCGGTCCAGCTCCGCCCGGTCCGGTCCCGCGCCGCCACCGCGCCGACCACGCGCCCCTGCACGAGCAGCGGCAGCGCGAGCGCGGCGCCGTGGCCGCTTGCGGTCACTTCCTGACGCGCCTCCGGGCTCAGGATCACGCGCGGGTCCTCGAGCAGGTCCGTGGTGGGAACCGACTGGCGGGTGGCGGCGGCGACGCCTTCGAGTCCGGTCCCGCGGGGCAGGACCGGGTCCGCGACGAGCGCCGCACCCCCGGCCGACGAGGTCGCCACCCGCACCAGTTCCCACGTCTCCGGATCGAGCCGGTAGACGGCCGCGGCGCGCGCCTCGAGCAGGCCGGCTACTCCGTCGGCGATCTGTCGTCCCAGCTCGCTGAAGGTCAGGGACTGCGGCACGCTGCGGGCGACCACCGCGAGGCGCTCGGCGATGTGGCGGCCCCGCTCGGTCTCGGTGAAGAGCTGGGCGTTGCGCAGCGCGAGCGCGGCCTGGTCGCCGAAGACGGCGAGCAGGTGCTGCTCCTCGCCGGAGTACACGCGCTCCGGATCGCCGCCCACCAGGAGCGCGCCGAGCACGCGGTCCTGACCCATCAGGGGCACCGCGATCACGGACTGGCCCGTCTCCTCCGCGAACGGCTCGGCGGCGCGCTCGGCGGGGGGCCCATCCGTCAGCGCGCCCTCGGACGCCACCAGGCGCCGCGCGTTCACCGCGAGCCAGGCGATGCCGGCCCCGGCCGGGAGGTGGCAGCCGACCCACTTGGCCGCGTCGGCGGGGCCGGCGGCGGCCACGCAGACGAGCGTGCGGGAGGCCGGCTCGAGCTCGTAGAGCACAGCGCGCCGGGCCCGGAAGACATCGAGGACCGCGCGCACGATCCGGGTCGCGATCTGGTCGAGGTCGAGCGTGCCGAGCAGCTCGTGGCCGACCTGGGCCAGGGCCCGCGCGGTGCGCTCGGCGCGGAGCCGGCCACTGATGTCGCGCACCGTGGAGGACGCCCCGGTGACGCGGCCGGCCGCGTCCCGGATCGGCGAGATGGTCAGCGACACGTCGACGCGCCGGCCGGCCTTGGTGAGGCAGACCGTCTCGGAGTTGCTGATGCGATGCCCATGGTGCAGCCGGACGAGGATGCCGGGCAGCTCGTCGCGGCGCTCCGGCGGCACGATCATCGAGACCGACCGGCCGATGGCCTCCTCCGCGCGGTAGCCGTAGAGGCGCTCCGCGGCCGGGTTCCAGCTCACGATCCGACCCTCGAGCGTCCGGCCGACGATGGCGTCCTCCGACGACTCGACGATCGAGGACAGCAGCGCCTGCACCGCCTGGGACTGCTTACGCTCGGTGATGTCCCGGGCCACCGCGAGCTGGCCCACCACCTGGCCGGCGCGCACGATGCCGGTACAGCTCATCTCCACCGGGATGCGGCGACCGTCGCGGCGCACCACCTGGCACTCGAACTGGGGCGCGACCTTGCGACCGGCCCGGACCGCTTCGAGACGCTCGCGGACGAGCAACGCGCCGGCCCGGTCGAGCACCGAGAAGACCGGGCGCCCGATGAGCTCGTCGGAGCGGAAGCCGGTCATCTGCTCACCGTAGCCGTTGACCATCGCGAGCGCGCCGTCCAGGTCCAGGAGGAAGAGGGCCTCGGTCATGCTCTCGGTGATCAGGCGGTAGCGCTCCTCGGAGCCCCGCAGCGCGCGCAGCAGGCCCTGGCGGGCGAGGGCGCGATCCACCGCGGACAGGAGCTGCGCGGTGTCGACCGGCTTCACGAGATACGAGGCGTCTCCCGCCATCGCGGCGAGCGCGCCGTCGAGCGAGGCGTGGCCGGTGATCAGGATGACTTCGGTCTCGGGGGAGCGGGTCTTGATGCTGTGCAGCAGCTCGAGGCCCGAGATGTCCGGGAGCCGGCAGTCGACGATCGCGAGGTCCACCGGCCGGGGTTCGCCGATGCGCGCGAGGGCATCCTCGCCGCGGTCGACCCGGTCGACGTGGTGGCCATGCTCCCGCAGCACGTCGCCCACCGTCTCCCGGACGATCGGGTCATCGTCGATGACGAGGATGTCGGCGCCGGATGCCATGGGCGGAGGAGTGTGCACGGGAAGTGCCACCCGCCCGGCTCCGACATGTGCAACAAATCAACAACTTGGAAAGAATCAGCAATCTTTCCAGATGGTTCTGGATCGACAGGCGTCCTCGGCTGACACTCGGGCTGGGGCCCCGGACGCCCGGGCTCAGCGCTCCGTGCGAACCTCCGCGAACACGTCCCGGGCGCAGATCATGGCCTCGCGGATGATGGGCACCCCGACGTAGCCCGACATGTGGATCAGCACCTCGATCAGCTCCTGCTCGGTCCAGCCCTGCCCGAGCGCCATGCGGAGGTGGATCCGCAGCTCGGGCTCCCGGCCGGTCGCGGTGTCGGACACCACGCACACCAGGGTCCGCGTCTTGAGGTCGAGACCGGGCCGGGCCCAGAGCGCGCCGAAGACGTTCTCGGTCGCCACGTCGATGAACGTGCGCATGATCGGGTCCTGGTACGTCGTCGCGTTGACCCGCTCCACGTACTTGTCGCCCAGCAGCCGGCGCCGGATCTCGTTGCCCTTGCGATGCAGCTCGCTCTCCGCCATGGAAGCCTCCTGGTGTGGATCCGGGCGCGCTAGCGCCCGCTCCGGGGACCGAAGAACCCGCCCTTGGGCCGGCCGTGGGCGTGGTAGTGGTCGGGGATGTTGCGCATGTTGTCGTCGATGTAGCACTCCCCGCCGAGGACGCGCGTGGCGACCTCGCGCAGCAGGGTATGCATGTGGGTCACGTGCTCGGCGGGCGGCCCGGTGCCGTGGTAGCGCCACACCACCATGGGCACGTCGCAGACGTCACACTCGGCGATCCAGCAGATGTCGTCCTCGTGGTGCCAGGGCGTGATCCGGGCCGCCCGGCACAGGTCGCATCCGCTGACGCGAGTGAAGGGGGCGGCGCCTCCTAGCCCCACAGAGCGCGCATGACGTGGACCGCCACGCGACGGTTGTAGTCGCGGACGAGGCGGCGGATGCGGAACAGGTCGAGCACCCACCACGCGGTGAGCCCGCCCAGCGTGAGCCAGAACAGCACCTGCAGGCCCCGCTTGCGCAGGTAGAGGTAGTGCCAGCCGAGGGGCAGGAACAGCAGCGCGATCAGCGGCGACTTCGCCTGCGCGCGATACCGCCAAAGGAACGCGCGCTGCTGGTCGGGAGTGAGATACGCGAGCTGCTCGCGCACGGTGCGCGAGAGCGACGCGGCGACGGACGGAGGAATCGTCAGGCTCCGATCGCCCCGAGCCTCGGGGCCGCGCCGGGCCGCCGCGCGCTCGGGCGGCGGGGCGGTCGGCTTGCGGAATACCGATGATTCCCGCTCAGACTGTGTCCGGCTCATGCCCACTCTCCCACTGGGCCGCGAGGGAGCAAGAACAGCGCCAGCCGGGCGGGTCAAACGGGGCTTGAACTTAGCCGCGGGTCGCTGATCGGCGCTTCTCAAGTGTCACTCCGGTCGTCCGCAGGAGGACGGTTGCAAGTCATTGCAGAGGTGTCAATTCCTGACATCGGGCCACACCACCATGCCGGTTCCCGAGCGCCAGGCGATCGCGGGCATGTACGCGAGCACCTCGGCCGGACCGGTCGTGAACGCCAGCGCGACCATCCACGCGAGCAGCTCCGCGGTCCCCCCGGAGCCGGCCGCCTCCATCCGCTCGAGCGTGCATTGGCGCAGGAGCGCGGCGTGATCGCCCTTGCGGAGGAGTTCGAGGAACCAGCGGTCGAACTCCTCGTCGACCCAGAAGTAGCGCGGCCCGCCCGGCTCGTGGGAGAGCCCGCCGGTCGCGAGCACCGCGACCCGCTCGGCGCCGGGATACGCGTGCACCATCTCGCGCAGCGCGGTCCCGACCTCGTACGCCCGCTCGGGGGTGGGGATCGGCGGCACCGTGCAGTTCATCGTCACCGGCACCAGCGCGATGTTGCCCTCCGGGTTCAGGTAGTGCATGGGCACCGAGACCCCGTCGTCGAACTGCATGTCGCGCAGGTAGGCGAAGGCCAGGCGCCGCCGCGCGCCCTCGTTGACGAGGTAGCGCGCGAGCCCGGGGTGCCCGGGGATGCGGTACTTCTCGAGCGCGAGCCACTCGTCGTACCAGTCGGCCGGCCCCACGTGCTCGGCCCCGATGCCCACCGTGTACTCCGGGGTGTTGTTGATCGGCCAGTTGAGCAGATGGTCGTTGCTGAGCAGCAGGATGACATCGGGCCGCGCGGCGCGGAGCCGGTCGCGCATCACGTCGAGGGCCCGCCGGGCCTCGCGCCGCTGGTCCTCGGGGGCGCGGTCGAACCATCCGGTGAGCCCGGGCGAGTGGGTCAGCGCCATCGCGGCCACCACCTGGGCCATCGTCAGCCCTGCCCCCGCGCGAGCCGCTCCTGCAGGCGGTCCGACGCGGCGGTCTCCTCGGGATACGCCCGGCGGTAGGCCTCGAGCGCGGGGTGGGCGTTGCTGTTCGCGGAGGCGCCGAAGAACAGGCGGAGGATCTGGGGGATGTAGTACTGGTGCACCCCCATCTCGTTCAGCCGCCGCACGTCCTTGTCCCGCAGGGCCTCGTACTCCTCGGAGCTCAGCCCGAACTCGCGCGCGAGCCCGGCCAGGTCGGAGAGCCAGCGCGCCCGGAGGGTGGCGTCGCGGCGCACGTAGAAGATCATCTCGTTGAGCGGCAGGGTCTTGTCGCAGCGCTCCACGTTACCCATCGCGCAGCACCTTCGGGTTCACCTTGAGGAACATGATCACGCAGCGCTTGGGCCCCGGGTTGCGCACGTCGTGCAGCACGCTCCGGGGGAACTTCACGATGGAGCCCGCCGGCACCACGACCTCCTGCCCGTCGATCGACATGTGGGCGGTGCCCTCGAGCACGAAGATCGCCTCCTCTTCGCGCGGGTGCTGGTGCATCACCGTCGACTGGCCGGGCTCGTAGCAGGCGATCTCCGACCAGAGCTGGTCGGTCTTGAAGAGCATCTTGCGCACCCGCCGGTCGGGGGCGAACGCCTTCAGGGCGTGCAGATCGAAGACCTGCGCCACACCAGTGACGCGCGCGGTCGCCGTCTCGTCCATTGGCCCCGCATCATAGCGCCCCCGCGGCGCGTCCGCCAGCGGCGACCACCACGCGGGAAACGCGACGCGGAACTTCCCCGTTGACATCGCGGGACCCGTTCAGTAGAAAGAGCCGACGGCCGTGCCATCACCCCCCGCCGCTTCCCCGTCGGTCGCTCGTCGCTTCGCGCGATTCGTCTCGGGCTTGAGCCTGGAGAAAGTCCCGCCCGCGGTCACCGCGCGTGCGTCACTCCTGGCCCTGGACACGCTGGGGAGCTGCCTGGCCTCGAGCCGCGAGGACTTCGGCCGCGCGGTCACGCGGGCCGCCGAGCAGCTGGGCGGCGCCCCGGAGAGCACCCTGGTGGGGGCCACGACCCGCGTGGGCGCCGCGAGCGCGGTGCTCGCCAACGGCACGCTCGCTCACGGCCTCGACTTCGACGACACCCGCGAGGACGCCATCGTTCACACCGGCTGCGTCGCGGTCCCCACCGCGCTGGCGGTTGGCGAGGCGGTGGGGGCCTCGGGCCGCGAGGTCCTCGAGGCGATGATCGCGGGGGTGGAGGTGATGTGCCGGGTCGGCCTCGCGGTGCCGGGCCGTTTCCACGCGCGCCACTACCACCCGACCGCGCTCACCGGGAGCTTCGCGGCCGCCGCGGTGGCCGGACGCCTCTACCGGCTCACCGAGGACCAGCAGGTCCACGCCTTCGGCCTCTGCGGCAGCCAGGCCGCCGGGATCATCGAGTACCTGGCCGACGGCTCCTGGACCAAGCGCCTGCACCCGGGCTGGGCCGCGCACGCGGGGGTGACCGCGGCGGTGGTGGCGCGCGCGGGGTTCACCGGGCCGGAGACGGTCTTCGAGGGCGCCCACGGCTTCTACGCGGCCTTCGCGGGCGGCCACGAGCCCGACCGCCTGGAGGCGCAGCTCGCGACGCTCGGCGGGAGGTGGGAGCTCTCCGCGCTCACGTTCAAGCCCTACCCGTGCGGCTCGATCGCGCATCCCTACATGGACTGCGCGCTGCGCCTGCGCGAGCGTCATCACCTGCGCCCGGAGCAGATCGCGGAGGTGCGCTGCCGGACCGCGGAGGGGCCGCTCCCGCGCCTGTGGGAGCCGCTCGCGGCCAAGCAGAGCCCGCAGAACGGCTACGCGGCCAAGTTCAGCCTGCCGTACCTGCTCGCGTCGATCCTGGTGAACGGCCGGGCCACCCTGGCCGACTTCACCGACGAGGCGGCCCGCGACGAGGCGGTCCGGCGGGTGGCCGGCCGGGTCTTCTACGACATCGATCGGACCATCGACTACCCGCGCCACTTCATCGGTCACGTGGCGATCCGGCTCGCCGACGGTACGCGGCTCGAGGAGCGGCAGGATCACCCGCGCGGCGGGCCCGACTTCCCGATGACGCGCGAGGAGCTCACCGCCAAGTTCCGCGCCAACGCGCTCCTGGCCATCCCCGAGGCGCAGACCGCGCGCGTGGTGGAGCTGGTCGACGCCATCGCCGCCGCACCGCGCCTGGGTCCGCTCATGGACACGCTCACCGCGTAGACGAGCCTGCAAGGAGCCCAGATGACTGACCGCCGACACGTGATCCCCCTGATCGTCCTCACCCTGACCGCGGTCCTGAGCGTCTGGACGGCCGAGGCGCGCGCGCAGGATCCACGGCTCGAGGCGGCCCGCAAGGAAGGCAAGGTCGTCTGGTACACCTCCCTCGCCCTGACCAGCTCGGAGAAAGTGGCCAAGCTCTTCGAGACCGCCTACCCGGGCGTCAAGGTCGAGGTTCACCGCACCGGATCGCAGCGGATCCTTCAGCGGATGATGCAGGAGCTGCAGGCCAACATCAAGAACGTGGACGTGGTCCACACCTCCGACGCCGGCCACTACGTGCTGCTGAAGGAGAAGAAGCTCCTGATGCGCTACACCCCGGCCGGGGTGGAGGTGTTCGGGGCTGGCTTCAAGGACAAGGACGGCTACCACTACGGGCTGCGCGCGACGGTCAACGTCATCGCCTACAACACCAAGGTGGTGTCGCCCGCGGAGGCCCCGCGCACCTGGAAGGACCTGCTCGATCCCAAGTGGCGCGGCCGCCTGGTCACCGCGCACCCTGGCTACAGCGGGGTCATCGCCACCCACGTGCTCGCGCTCGTGCACCTGCACGGCTGGGACTACTTCAAGGCCCTCGCCCAGAACAAGCCGATGCTGGTCCAGTCGGCGGTCGATCCGTCGGGCGTGGTGGCGTCGGGGGAGCGGCCGGTGGCGGCGAACGGGGGCGACTACACGTTCTACCAGGTCAAGAAGAAGGGCAATCCGGTGGAGATCGTCTACCCGAAGGAGGGCGTGCCGCTCGTGGTCTCCCCGAGCGCGATCACCAGCTTCGCCCCGCACCCCAACGCGGCCCGGCTCTTCACCGACTTCATCTTCTCCCGCGAGATCCAGCAGGTGCTGGCCGACACCGAGGGGCTCTACAGCGGCCATCCGCAGGTGACCTACCCGGCCGACAAGCCGCGCCTGTCGGATCTCAAGGTCCTGCCGGTGGAGGCCGAGGAGCTCGAGAAGCGGAACGAGGAGATCAAGACGCGCTTCGTCGAGTTCTTCGGGGCCTAGTCCGCCCCATGCCGGAGGCGGTGGCGGCCGCGCGCCCGCGGCGCTGGGAGGGGTGGGACCGCGCGGCGCCGATCTGGTTGCTCGCGGCGGCCGCCCTCGTCGGGTTGATCCTGCTGCCCCTGGGGTGGCTCGCCTACATGAGCGTGCGCAGCGACGCGGGCTTCACCCTCGCCCACTACGCGCGCGTGCTCGGCGACCCGCCGCTGCAGAAGGCCCTCTGGAACACGGTGGTGCTGGCCTTCTGGTCCGGCCTGCTCGCGCTCGTGATCGGCGCGCCGCTGGCCTGGCTCACCGCCCGCACCGACCTGCCGTGGCGGCGCAGCATCCAGCACCTGGTGATGGCCTCGTTCGTGACCCCGCCCTTCCTGGGCGCCTTCGCGTGGGTCATGCTCGCGGGCCCCAACGCGGGCTACCTCAACCGGCTCTACCGCGACTGGACCGGCGCCGCCGATCCGCTGATCAACATCTTCAGCATGCCGGGGCTGATCTTCGTGGTGGCGATCTACACGTTCCCCTACGTCTACATCATGATCGCCAACACCCTCGGCCTCATCGCCTCCGACCTCGAGGACGCCGCCTCCATCCTGGGCGCGGGCCGCTTCCAGGTGGCGCGGACCATCACGCTGCCCATGGTGCTGCCCGCGATCCTGAGCGGCTTCATCCTCGCCGTGCTCCAGGCCCTCGCGCTCTTCGGCTCCCCCGCCATCCTGGCGCTGCCCGCCGGCTTCCACACCGTGACCACCCAGCTCTGGGCCTTCTTCCAGTACCCGCCGCGCGTCGAGATGGCGGCCGCCTTCTCGATCCCGCTCCTGCTCGCCACCGCCCTGCTGCTGCTCGCGCAGAAGAGGTTGCTGGGCCGGCGCGGCTACGCCGCGGTGGGCGGCAAGGGCGGCCAGCGGCGGGTGATCCGGCTCGGGCGGTGGCGCTATCCCGCGCTCGGGGCGTGCCTCCTGGTGCTGGGCGCCGCGGTGTTCCTGCCCTACGGCATCCTGCTCAAGGCCGCCTTCTCGCGCGCGTGGGCCCAGCCGCTCACCGCGGAGAACTTCACGCTCGAGAACTGGTCGTTCACCTTCCTCTACAGCACCACCCAGTCCGCCATCGTCAACACCATCGAGCTGGGTGTGCTCACCGCGTGCATCGGGGCCGCGCTCGCCACCCTGCTCGCCTACGTCACGAATCGGCGCCTCGTCGCGGGTCACCAGGTGCTCGGCTTCCTCGCGGTGGCCCCGGTGGTCATCCCGGGCGTGGTGCTGGCGGTGGCCCTCTTCGTGGCCTACACCCGCCCGCCCTTCCTGCTCTACGGCACGCTCTGGATCCTCTTCCTCGCCTATCTGACCAAGGAGATGCCGGTCGGCTACTCGCAGTCCGAGGCGACCCTTCGCGGGATCCACCCCGAGCTGGAGGAGGCGGGCCGCATCCTCGGCGCCGGGCGCTTCCGGGTGCTGCACGAGATCACCGCCCCGCTCGCCCGCAGCGGGATCATCGCGACCTGGTGCTTCGTCTTCATCGGGGTGATCCGCGAGCTGTCCGCGTCGATCATCCTGTTCACCCCGAACACCAAGGTCATGTCGGTGGTGATCTTCGACCTGAAGGAGGAGGGCCAGTTCGGGGCCATCGCGGTCCTCGGCGTCTTCATGCTCGCGATGACATTCGTCACGGTGGTGGTCATGCAGACCGTGCTCGGCCGCGACGTGATGGGCGGTCGGCAGGCGGGCGGGGCCGGCTGAGCGATGCCCGGGATCACCATCACCGGCCTCACCAAGCGCTTCGGCGACGTCGGCGCGGTGGTCGGCCTCGATCTCACGGTGCGGCCGGGCGAGCTGGTGGCCCTGCTCGGGCCGTCCGGCTGCGGCAAGACCACCACCCTGCGCCTGGTCGCGGGCTTCCTCGCCCCCGAAGGCGGCGAGATCCGGGTGGGCGACCGCGTGCTCTCGTCGCCGGCGGTGGTCGTCCCCCCCGAGCGGCGCCGCATGGCGATGATCTTCCAGAGTTACGCGCTCTGGCCGCACATGACGGTGGCCCAGAACGTGGCCTACGGTCTCCGCTTCGCGGG
>DATGBR010000103.1:0-2817 GCA_035312605.1 Candidatus Methylomirabilota bacterium | reverse complement strand
ATGGGCCGCGCCTTCAATAGCAAGCAGGACCCCGACCCCACCAAGTTTCACAGGTAGTTCCCACCTCATACCCCTCTCCCCTCAGGGGAGAGGGCAGGGTGAGGGGTGGTCCAGGGCGAGGGAAGAGTCCTACCGCTCCCGCGCCAGCACCGTCCGAGCCCGCGGCAGGTCCGCCGCCGCCACCAGGAGCACCACCTCCGCCTGGTCGCCGACGCTGAAGGGGTACACGGACTGGGCGAGCCGGCTCTGGAGCACCACGCGGATGCCCTCGCTCTCGAGGAGGCTGCGCACGACGAGGGCCTCCGCCTGATCGCGGCAGCGCCGCGCTTCCACCAGCGTCCCCGCGGCCAGGCTGCCCTCGGGCGGACCGCCGGGGGGCGGACCGCCGGCGGGCGCTCCGCCGCGGGCGGCGGGACGGATCGGGAACTGGATGATCTTGGCGCGGCGCGCGGGCATCGCGCTCATGCTAGCACGTCCGGCGGCCGCCTCGACCGGAGCCCCGCGAAGCACGCGAGCGCCGCCACGCCGGCCAGCGCGATGGCGGTGGCCATCGGCCGCGCGGTGCCGTCGAAGAAGTGGCCGACCGCCATGCTGTAGAGGGCCGAGCCGGTCAGCTGGAGAAAGCCCGCGACCGCGGCGGCCAGCCCGGCCATGCGCGGGAAGGGGCCGATCGCCCCCGCCATCCCGTTCGGCAGGGTGAGCCCGAGGCCCACCGCGAACACGTACATCGGCGCGACGACCGCGGCCACCGTGAGGACGCCGCTCCACGCGAGCGCGGCCAGGACGAGGCCCGCGGCCGCGCCGAGCGTGGTCCCGATGAGGATGGTGCGGTCGAGACCGATCCGCGCGCCGAACCGGCCCGAGAGGAACGTGCCGGTCATGATCCCGAGGGCCACCGTGCCGAAGCAGAGGCCGAAGGCGCTCGGCGAGACGTCGAGCACGCCGATCAGCACGAAGGACGAGCCGGAGATGAACGCGAACTGCCCGCCGAACATCAGGGCGTTGACCAGCACGTAGCCGAGATAGCTCCGGTCCCCGAGCAGGACCGCGAGGTTGCGGCCCATCTGCCCCGGGTGCAGCGCGGTCGGATCGCGCCGCACGTTGGTCTCGGGCACGCCCACCGTCATCAGCACGACGAAGAGCGCGCCGAGCGCGGTCAGCAGCCAGAAGATCGCGCGCCAGCCGAAGGCCTCGTGCAGGTAGCCGCCCGCGATCGGCGCCAGCATCGGGTTGAGCGACTGGGCCATGCTCATATAGGAGAAGACGCGCGCGGCGCGCTCGCGGTCGTAGAGGTCGCGCACCACCGCGCGCGCCACCACCGGGCCCGCGCCGCCACCGAGGGCCTGCAGCACCCGGGCCGCGATCAGCACGCCCACTCCCGGCGCCAGCGCGCAGGCGAGGCCGGCGGCGGCGTAGAGGCCGAGGCCGCCCACCAGCACCCACCGGCGGCCGTAGCGGTCGGAGAGCGGGCCGTACACGAGCTGGGCGGCCGCGAAGGCCATCAGGAACAGCGTCACGGTGAGCTGCACGGTGGCGGGCGGCGCCGTGAAGGCGACCGCGATCGCGGGCAGCGACGGCAGGAACATGTCGATGGACAGCGCGCCCAGGCCCACCACCGCGGTCAGCAGGAACTCGACGCGCACCTCGCTCGTATATCCCACTTGGAGGCTTAGGGGTAGACTGTCACGGGCTCAGGCCCGGAAAGGGGTTTCACCCATGCTTATCCCTTCGATCCTGATAGGGGCGATCCTGATGGCGGCCGCGGGGGCCGCTCCCGCCGCGGCCCAGGGGCCGATCAAGATCGGGTTCCTCTCGCCGCTCTCCGGCGCCATCGCCCAGGCCGGCAAGGACATGTACAGCGGCTGCGAGCTGTACTGGCGCGAGCACGGCATGCAGATCGCCGGACGCAAGCTCGAGGTGATCCTCGAGGACACCGAGGGCCAGCCCGCCACCGCGGTGGCGAAGCTCCGGAAGCTCATCGACAGCGACCGGGTCAACCTGCTCGCGGGGGTCATCCTCTCCAACGTGGCCTACGCCCTGGTGCCGCCGATCGAGGCGGCCGGCATCCCGACCATCTACCCGATCAACTCGGCGGACGACCTGACCCAGCGCAAGCGGCCGAAGTGGCTCGTGCGCACCGGCTTCTCGGCGGGCGGCAACATGCACCCGTTCGGGGAGTACGCAGCGAAGACCCTCAAGTACAAGAAGGTGGTCACGATCGGGCTCGACTACGCGTTCGGATGGGAGACGGTCGGCGGCTTCCACAAGTCCTTCGAGGACAACGGTGGGCAGGTGATCCAGAAGATCTGGGTGCCGCTCAACGTCCAGGACTACGCGCCCTACCTGGCCCAGGTGAAGCGTGACGCGGACGCGGTCTTCGTGGTGGCCCTCGGGCGCTGGAGCGTGCTCTTCTCCAAGCAGTACGCCGACAGCGGGCTCAAGGGGCGGATCCCGCTGATCGCGGGCGGCACCTACAACGACGAGCACGTGCTCTCCCAGCTCGGCGACGAGGCGATCGGGGTGATCAGCGCTCACCACTACTCGGCGGCGCTCGACACCCCGGCCAACCGCACCTTCCGCGCCGCCTTCGAGAAGGCCTACTCGCGCCCGCCGTCCTTTTACTCCGAGAACTGCTACACCGGCGCGCGGGTCATCGAGGAGGCGGTGAAAGCGGTCGGCGGCCGCGTGGAGGACCGGGCCGCCCTGATGGCCGCGCTGCGCCGGGTGGAGATCAAGGACGCGCCGCGCGGGCCGGTCAAGATCGACGAGTACGGCAACCCGACCCAGAACATCTACATCCGCAAGGTCGAGAAGGTC
>DATGBR010000102.1:0-3421 GCA_035312605.1 Candidatus Methylomirabilota bacterium | reverse complement strand
GCCATGGCCGAGCGGGCCGAGGCCGCCGGCTTCGACTCGATCTGGATCGGCGACTCGATCACCGCTCGCCCGCGCCACGAGCCGCTCACCCTGATGGCGGCCATCGCGGCCCGCACGCGGCGGGTGCGCCTGGGCACCGGCGTGCTGCTGCCCGCGCTGCGCAACCCGGTGGTGCTCGCACACCTGATCGCCACCGTGGACCGCATCTCGGAGGGGCGGGTGATCCTGGGGGTCGGCATCGCGGCGGACGGCCCCGCCATCCGGAAGGAGTTCGCGGCGTGCGGCGTGCCGTGGGACCGGCGGGTGGGCCGCTTCCTCGAGACGCTCGAGATCTGCCGAGCGCTGTGGACGCGCGACGGCGTCACGTTCAGCGGCAAGCACTTCACCCTGGAGGGCTCCACCGTCGAGCCGAAGCCACACCGGGCCGGCGGCCCGCCCATCTGGATCGGCGGCAGCGGGCCAACCGCCTTCCGCGAGGCGGCGCGCTTCGACGCGTGGTTCCCCACCGGCCCGAGCGTGGAGTTCTTCTTCGAGCACTTCCCGCGCATCCAGGCCGCCGCGCGGGCGGCCGGGCGCCCGGCCGACGCGGTCGCCGGGGCGGCCTACGTGACGCTGGCGCTCGACGCGAGCAAGGCCGCGGCCGAGCAGCGCCTGCACGCCTTCCTCGAGACCTACTACTCGGCGCCCGCCGCGGCCATGATGGCGCGGCAGGCGACGTACGCGGGGCCGGTCGAGGGCTGCGTGGAGTGGCTGCAGCGCTGGATCGACGCGGGGGCCCGCCACCTCGCCCTGCGCTTCGCGGGGGGCGATCAGCTCGCCCAGGTCGACGAGGCCGCCACCAAGCTCCTGCCGAGGCTCCGCTAGACCCTACTTCGCCTTCAGCCGCAGCTCCTCCAGCGGCCCCGCGTAGGGGAACGAGGGGATCAGGTTGAGCGCCGCCTCCTCCATGCGCGGCCCGTACGCACGGATGAACCCGTTCTCCCAGATCGGCGCGAAGACCATGCGCTCCTGGACGATGCGCTGGATCTGGTGGAGCATCTCCTCGCGCTTCTTGCGGTCCATCTCCTGGAGCTGGGCCTGGAAGAGCGTCTCGATCTCGGGGATGGAGCCGTAGGAGAGCACGCCCTTGCCGGTCGCGAAGGCCTCGAGCCGCGTCGAGGCATTGCCCGCGTTCCCGGTCGCGCCCACGAAGAGATTCCGGACCTTCTTGTCCCGCCAGGCGGAGAGCAGCGCCGCGCGCTCCATCGTGCGCACCCGGGTGCGGATGCCGACCGCGCCGAGATAGCTCGCGATCGCCTCGCCCATCGAGTTGTAGGGCGGGAAGGGCGTGAGGTCGCCCGCGTCGAGGCCGTTGGGGAAGCCGGCCTCGGCGAGCAGCGCCTTCGCGCGCTTCGGGTCGTAGGGATCGGGCGCGATCGGTAGCGCGAACTCCTGGTGGCGCGGCACGATGTTGCCGGTGGGTCCGGAGAAGCCGAG
Source organism: Candidatus Methylomirabilota bacterium (assembly GCA_035312605.1). Taxonomy (GTDB): domain Bacteria; phylum Methylomirabilota; class Methylomirabilia; order Rokubacteriales; family CSP1-6; genus CAMLFJ01. The sequence goes on along the minus strand of DATGBR010000102.1, from coordinate 1,945 downwards.
CGACTCCGCCTCGTTGATGGCCTGCCGGTCGATCGCGAGGCTGGCCGCGAGCCGGACGCGCCGGTCCGCCCACGGCGACCCGGCCACCCACTGCTCGGGGAACATCAGGAAGAGCACCCCGTTGGTGCGCATCGCGGTGAGGGTGAGCCCCGGCGTGCGCCGCACGTCCTCCGCGATGGGCCCGTTCAGGAAATAGGCGATGTCGACCTCGCCGCGCTTGAGCGCCGCCGCGCGGGTGGACTCTTCCGGGATGCTGCGAATGACGAGCCGCTTCACGCTCGGAACCTTTCGCCAGTAGCCGTCGAACGCTTCGAGGGTCAGCTCGATGCCGGGCTGGAAGCTCACGAACCGGTATGGCCCGGCTCCGATCGGCGCCCGGCGGAAGCCGTCCTCACCCACCTTCTCGAGGTACTTCTTCGGCACGATCCAGGCGGCGCCGGACGCGCTCGTGCCGTAGAACGTCATGAAGTCGGGCCACGGATCTTTCAGGTGGAACCGCACGCGGCCCGGATCCACTACCTGCACGTCGCGCACGCGGTCCTTGAGGATCGGCGCGGCCGCGCCGCGGTAGCGCTCGAAGGAGAACTTCACGTCGTCGGCGGTGACCGGGTCGCCGTTGTGGAAGCGCGCCCCCTTGCGGAGCACGAACTCCCAGGTCCGCCCGTCCTTCGACATCGACCACGACTCGGCCAGGCTCGGGGTGTTCAGGGCGGCGGGCATCGGCTTCACCAGGGCGTCGTGGAGCGCGTACAGGATCATGAAGGGGGTGATCTCGGCGTCGGTCTCCGCCGGGTCGAGCCATCGCGTCGCCAGCGTGATGTGGGCCGCGGTGGTGACGGTGCCCGCGGGCTGGGCACCGGAGGACGCCGGGCCGAGCAGCGCGAGCGCCATGAGTGAGACGAACGGGACGAGCGGTCGGAGCGCACGGGTCATGGGCGCCTCCCGGCATGAGACTACCACGGGCGCCTTCTGGTAGACTCGCGCTCGGAGGTTTGGACATGACCCGGTTCCTGCGATCACTGACGATCCTCGGCGGCTTCGTCCTCACACTCGCTCTCGCCGCCCTGGGGCCGGCCGCGGCCCAGGAGCAGCCCCGCCCGGGAGGCGAGCTGATCTTCGTGGTGGCCGCCGAGCCGCCCAGCTTCGACGGCCATCGCGAGGAGACCTTCGCGATGCTCCATCCGACCGGCCCGCACTACAGCACGCTGATGCGGGTGGACCCGACCGATCGCACCGGGACGAAGTTCATCGGCGACATCGCCGAGTCCTGGACGATCTCCCCGGACAAGCGCACCTACACCTTCAAGATCCGCCGCGGGGTGAAGTTTCACGACGGCGCCCTGCTCACCTCCGCCGACGTGAAGGCCTCCTACGACCACATCATCTTCCCGCCCGCCGGCGTGGTCTCCAGCCGGCAGGCCGCCTACCGTGGCGTCGAATCGGTGGAGGCCCCGAACGCGGACACGGTGGTGTTCCGGCTGAAGGCGCCCGAGGCCTCGTTCATGGCCAACGTCTCCTCGCCGTGGAACTACAGCTATCGGGCCGAGATCCTGGCCAAGGACCCGCGCTGGTACGAGAAGAACATCAACGGGACCGGACCCTACAAGTTCGTGGAGTACGTGCGGGGCTCGAACTGGGTCGGCAAGAAGAACCCGGACTACTGGGACAAGGGCAAGCCCTACCTCGACGGCTACCGCGCCATCTTCATCCAGGATGCGAGCGCGCAGGTGGCGGCCATCCGCGGCGAGCGGGCCATGATCCAGTTCCGCGGCTTCACGCCCGCGCAGCGGGACGGTCTGGTCCAGGCGCTCGGCAACAGGATCACGGTGCAGGAGAGCCCCTGGAACTGCTCGATCCAGGTGGCGATGAATCAGGAGAAGAAGCCCTTCGGCGACAAGCGGGTGCGCCGCGCCCTCTCGCTCGCGCTGGACCGCTACGCGGGCTC
>DATGBR010000101.1:0-10530 GCA_035312605.1 Candidatus Methylomirabilota bacterium | reverse complement strand
CACCTCAACACCTGCCCGGTCGGCATCGCGACCCAGGATCCGAAGCTGCGGGCCAAGTTCGCCGGGCGGGCAGAATTCGTGGAGAACTTCTTCCGCTTCATCGCGGAGGAGGTGCGCGAGCACATGGCGCGCCTCGGCTTCCGCACCATGGACGAGATGATCGGCCGCGTCGACCGCATCGACGTCGCGCCCGCGGTCGAGCACTGGAAGGCCCGCGGCCTCGACTTCTCGGCGATCCTCCACCGCCCCGCGGTGGGGCCCGAGGTGGCGGTGCGGCGGGTGGTCGCGCAGGATCACGGCCTCGACCGCTCGCTCGACATGACCACGCTGCTGCCGCTCTGCCGGCCCGCGCTCGAGCGGCGCGAGCCGGTCGACATCCGGCTGCCCATCCAGAATGTGAACCGCACGGTTGGCACCATCCTGGGCTCGGAGATCACCACCCGGTACGGGGCCGACGGCCTGCCCGACGACACGATCCGGATCCACTTCACCGGCTCCGCCGGACAGAGCTTCGGCGCCTTCCTGCCCCGGGGCGTGAGCCTCACCCTCGAAGGCGACGCCAACGACTACATCGGCAAGGGCCTCTCCGGCGGCAAGCTGGTGGTCTTCCCGCCGCGCGAGGCCACCTTCGTGGCCGAGGACAACATCCTGGTCGGCAACGTGGTGCTCTACGGGGCCACCGGCGGCGAGGCCTACTTCCGCGGAGTGGCCGGCGAGCGCTTCGCGGTCCGCAACAGCGGGACCCTCGCGGTGGTGGAGGGCGTGGGCGACCACGGCTGCGAGTACATGACCGGCGGGCGCGTGGTCGTCATCGGCCGCACCGGGCGCAACTTCGCGGCCGGCATGTCGGGCGGCCTCGCCTTCGTGCTGGACGAGGCGGGCGACTTCAAGGCGCGCTGCAACCTGGGCATGGTCGACCTGGAGCCGCTCGTCGACACCGAGGACGTGGAGCTGGTCAAGGACCTGCTCGCGCGCCACATCCGCTACACCCAGAGCCCGGTCGCCGCGCGTCTGCTGGTGGACTGGAAGCGCAGCCAGGCGAAGTTCGTGAAGGTGATCCCCCAGGACTTCAAGCGGGTGATGGCCGCGATCAAGAAGGCCCAGGAGACCGGCATGTCGGCCGACGAGGCCGTGATGGCGAGCGCGCACAACTAGGTCATGGGCAAGGTCACCGGCTTCCTCGAGTTCAAGCGGGACAAGCAGCCCTACCGGCCGGTCGAGGAGCGCGTCCGCGACTGGAAGCAGGTGATGCTGCCGTGGCCGGCCGACGGCCTGCGCAAGCAGGGCGCGCGCTGCATGGACTGCGGCATCCCCTTCTGCCACCAGGGCTGCCCGCTCGGCAACCTGATCCCGGACTGGAACGACCTCGTCTACCGCGACCGGTGGCGCGAGGCCATCGATCGCCTGCACGCGACCAACAACTTCCCGGAGTTCACCGGCACCCTCTGCCCGGCCCCCTGCGAGGGCTCCTGCGTGCTCGGGATCAACGACGACCCGGTCACCATCAAGGGCATCGAGATCTCGATCATAGACCACGCCTTCGCGGAAGGCTGGGTCGGGCCCGAGCCGCCCGCGACGCGGACCGGCAAGACGGTGGCGGTGGTGGGCTCGGGTCCCGCCGGGCTCGCGGCGGCCCAGCAGCTCGGCCGGGCCGGCCACCAGGTGACCGTCTTCGAGCGCGCCGACCGGATTGGCGGCCTGCTCCGCTATGGCATCCCCGAGTTCAAGATGGAGAAGCGGGTGCTGGACCGGCGGCTCGCGCAGATGGCGGCGGAGGGCGTGCGCTTCGTGGTCAACGCCCACATCGGGGTGGACCGGCCGGTCGAGGCGCTGCGGCGGGAGTTCGACGCGCTCGTCCTCTGCGGCGGGGCCTGCGCCCCCCGCGACCTGCCGATCCCGGGCCGGGATCTCGACGGGGTCCACTTCGCGATGGACTACCTGACCCAGCAGAACCGCCGCTGCGAGGGCGACGCGGTGCCCGACGAGACGTTCGTCACCGCCCAGGGCAAGCGCGTGGTCATCATCGGGGGCGGCGACACCGGGGCCGATTGCCTGGGCACCGTGCACCGCCAGGGCGCGATCGAGGTGCACCAGCTCGAGATCCTCCCGCGCCCGCCCGACCAGCGCGCGGAGGACAACCCCTGGCCGCAGTGGCCCAACATCTACCGGGTCTCCTCGGCCCACGCCGAGGGCGGCGAGCGCGTCTACTCCGTCTCGACCCTCCGCTTCGTGGGGGACGACCGCGGCCGGGTGAAGGGTCTCGAGATCGCGCGGGTCGAGCCGGTGCGCGAGGGCGGCCGCCTGACGTTCCGGGAGGTCCCCGACTCCACCTCGACGTTGCCGTGCGAACTGGTCCTCCTGGCCATGGGCTTCGTCGGGCCCGAGCGGCCCGGCCTCCTCGAGCAACTCGGGGTCGCGCTCACCGAGCGCGGCAACGTGAAGCGCGACCCGAACTGGATGACGAGCGTGCCCGGCGTGTTCACCGCGGGCGACATGCAGCGGGGCCAGTCGCTGATCGTCTGGGCAATCGCGGAGGGCCGTAGCGCCGCCCGTGCAGTGGACCGCTTCCTCATGGGCCGGTCAGACCTGCCCGCCCCCCTGGCCTGATCGCGCGACGCCTAGCGCCAGCGCTCGAAATCCCAGAGAGCCTCGGTGCGCGCCGCGATGTTCGCCACGTGATCGATCTCGCCCCGCAGCCGCTCGGACGTCAGGTCCTGGTTGACGACCGGGCTGTTGAGGAAGAACCAGCGCACGCGCTCGTTGTACGAGAAGTGGGCCGGCCCTATCGCGTCGTTCTCCACGAGCATGTCGAGGACCGCGTTGCCGCTGATGGTCCGGCCCGGCGGCAGCTTCCGGAGCCAGGCCACCAGCCAGACGAGGCTGCCGTCCTTGGAGAGGGTCGCCCGCGTGGTGACCGCCGCGCCGGTGCGCAGGCGCAGGACGATCTCGTACTCGACGCCCGCTTCGTTCCGGACCTCGCGCGGCTGGTAGCCGATCGCGCCGAGCGCCGCGCGGAGCCCGGGCGCGTCGAGACGACCCCCCGCTTGCTCGGGCTGGGCGTGGGCGGTCGCGATCAACAGGCACGTCCCGATCATCACGGCGGCCAGCCCGAATCCCCACCCACCGTCGCGCATGGAGGCCTTCATCGATGCCCCTCACCGGTTCCGAGCGAGAGCGCCTGATCCAGCAGTACGCCGACGGCCCCGGGCGCCTGGAGGGCGCCCTGGCCGCGGTCCCCGCGGCCGCGCGCCAGTGGCGGCCGGCGCCCGGCGAGTGGTCCGCGCACGAGGTGGCCTGCCACTGCGCGGACTCGGAGGTCAACGGGGCCGCCCGCATCCGCTACGTGGTGTGCGAGCCCCAGCCGCTGGTTCTCGCCTACGACGAGAGCGTGTGGGCGACGACCCTCGACTACCACGGCCATCCCCTGGAGCCGGCGCTCGCCGCGGTCCGGGCGGTGCGCGCCCACACCACCGCTCTCCTTCGCCGGCTGCCGGAGTCCGCGTGGAGCCGCGAGGGTCGCCACACCGGGTCGGGCCGGTACACCGCGGAGGACTGGCTCGGCATCTACGCCGAGCACCTGGAAATCCACGCCCGGCAGATCGAGGCCAACGTGGCCGCGTGGCAGGCGGCGGGCCGCCCTAGCTGAGGGGACGGACGATGGCGTCCCAGGCGCCGAAATCCTCCTTCATGAGGATGACGCGCTGGCCGCCGCCTTCGAGATAGTCGAGGCTCCCGCTCCAGATGTAGAAGCCCACGCGCGTGCGCGGGCCCTCGAGGGTGACCTTGCCGTAGCGGGTCACCCCGTCCCAGGACGCGACCACCCGGCCGTCGGGCTCGATCGTCAGGTAGAAGAGCTGGTAGGAGCCGCGGGCGAACGTGATCTGCCCCTGCCAGCGCCCGGCGATGAGCGCCATGTCGGTGACCTGCCGCGCGGGCGGCAGCGACGCGCACCCGGCCGGGGTCACCAGGGCCGCCAGCAGCAGGAGCGACCCGAGCGCCCGCCGCCGTAACGGCCTCATCGCGCGGGGCTCTGCCAGAGCACGTGGCCCACGAAGAACGGGCCGAGGCTCGCGAGGTACTGCGAGGTCTGGGCGGTGCGCCGCATCGCCTGCACCAGGTGGGAGAGCGGGTGCAGCTCGCGGCCGATGAGACCGATCACGAAGTCGTTGTCGTTGGTGTCGAGCCCGTGGCAGGCGAGGCGCACGTCGTGAGCCAGACCGGCCTCCCCGTAGGCGCGCCCCTGAGTGCCGTGCTCCTTGAGGATCGCGCCCTGCTCCTGCGGCGAGAGCCGCGCGAATGCGCCCGAGCGGCGGAGCGGGTACCAGATGCCCCACGGGCACGCGGGGTCGAGCACGGTGCGGCGGGGCCGCGCGAGCAGCCAGTCCTCGAGGTCGGGCTCGAAGCCGGAGGCGTAGGTGCGGCCGAGCATGGTCAGCTCCGGCCGATGACGGAGCGCGGCGAACGGCTCACCGTGCAGCGCCTCCCGGAGCCCAGTGGCGAAGAAGGCCGGGTTCTCGTGCAGCGCGAGCAGGCCCACGCCGGTCGGATCGTTGACGTCGTGGTAGAGGACGCCCTCGATCCGGCTCCGCTCCGCCGCGGCCACCAGCGGCTTGCTGTCGCCGCAGCCGGTCCAGACCTGGAGCTGCACGAACAGGCGCCGGTCGGAGACCTGCTGGTTGGCGCCCTTCTCCCGCACGTCGACGCCCACTCCCTCCACGGCCTATCCTCCCCGCGTATGCATCTCGAGGTGGGGATCGCGCTTGAGCTCGCCGATCTGGATCAGCGGCCGGCGCTCGGGCAGGGCCAGCCGCTCCTCCGCGCCGCGGTCGCGCCGCCCCTGCCAGGTCGACCGGATCAGGCGCAGCAGCTCGTCGCGCGAGGCCCCACCCCGCAGGGCACCGCGCAGGTCCACCCCCCGGGTCGCGTAGAGGCAGAGGTACCAGAGGCCGTCGGCGGTGAGCCGGCTGCGGTCGCAGGTGCGACAGAAGGGCTCGGTCGTCGAGGAGATGATCCCGAACACGCGACCGTCGGGCAGCCGGAAGCGGTCGGCGGGCGCGGCGCTGTCCTCCTCCGCGACGGGCACGATCGGCGTGATGGCCCCGTAGCGCTCGCCCAGGCGCTCGAGCATCTCGCGCCGCGAGACCACCCGCTCCATGCTCCAGTTGGTGGCACCCCCCACGTCCATGTACTCGATGAAGCGAACCTCGGCCCCGACGCTCCCCGCGTACTCGACCAGGTCGGCCAGCTCGTCATCGTTCACCCCGCGCATGACCACGGTGTCGAGCTTGAGCCCGGGCCAGCCGCTCTGCCCGACCGACGCGATGCCCTCGAGGACCCGCGCGTGCGTGTCCCGGCGGGTGAGCAGCCGGAAGCGGTCCGCCCGCAGGGTGTCCAGGCTGACCGTGACCCGACGGAGCCCCGCCGCCCGGAGCGCGCCAGCCTGCTCCGCCAGCAGCACGCCGTTGGTGGTCAGGGCCAGGTCGCGCAGCCGCGGATTGTCGGCCAGCAGGCGCACGAGCCGGTCGAGGTCCCGCCGCAGCAGCGGCTCGCCGCCGGTCAGGCGCACCTTGTCGACGCCCACGTCGGTGAACACGTCGACGAGCTGGGCCATCTCCTCGAAGCTCAGCACGTCGCCCCGGGGGAGCCAGACGTACTCCTCCTCGGGCATGCAGTACTGGCAGCGCAGGTTGCAGCGATCCGTCACGGACAGGCGCAGGTTGCGGAGCGGGCGATCGAGGGCGTCCCGGATCACGGCAGCTCCACGTACACATCGCCGTCGACGACCCGGGTCGGGAAGCAGGCGATCTTGACCGCGGGGTTGTTGGCGTTGGCTCCGGTGGTCACGTCCCAGCGCCAGCCGTGCCACGGGCAGATCGCGAGCCGGCCGTCGAGGTCGCCGTCCCCGATCGGCCCGCCCCGATGCGGGCAGGTGTTGTCGATCACGTGATAGGCCCCGTCGACGTTCCAGAGCGCGAGGCTCTTGGCGCCGGCCTGCACCACGAGACCCTGCCCGACCGGCACGTCGGTGGCCTTCGCGACCTTGACGGACGGCATGGCGGGGCCTACCCGATGACCGCGGCGGGCGTGGCGGCTTCCCAGGCGCGCTCCCACTCGCGCCGGAGGCCCGGCTTCTTCACCCCGACGTCGAAGTGGTCCCACGGCATGGTCTCGGTCACCTCGCGGACGCGACGGGTGAAGAAGGCGGCCTCGCCGTCCCACTCGCGGAGCGCGCGGCGCCAGTCTCCGTCGAGCCCGGCGGCCAGCTCGATGAAGTCGGCCACCCGGCGGTCGCCCCGGGCGAGCAGGGCCTGCAGCGCCGCCTCTCGCGGGTTCTCGTGCACCACCCGGATGGTGTCGAGCCGCCGGGCCGCCTGCTTGATGATGTCGAGCTTGGCCTCCAGCGCGCGGGCGTCGTCGAAGGACGCCCACTGGAACGGCGTCCACGGCTTCGGCACGAACGACGAGATCGAGAGGGTGAGCTTGCCGAACGGATGCCCGTCGGGGCCCCGGATTTGCAAGCGCTCGAGCAGCCGCGCGGCCAGGTCCGCGATGGCCTCCACGTCCTCGCGGGTCTCGGTCGGCAGGCCGATCATGAAGTAGCACTTCAGATTCGGGATGCCGTAGCGGCGGAGGAGCTCGCAGGCCTCGTAGAGCTGCGCGTCGCTGATCGCCTTGCGGATCACCCCGCGCAGCCGCTCGGTGCCGGCCTCCGGGGCCATCGTGAGCGTGCGGTGACCGCCACGCTTGAGCGAGGCGACCAGCTCCTCGGTCAGGCTGTCCGCGCGGAGCGAGGAGATCGACACCTCGACCCCGTGCTCCTCCAGGACCTGCATCAGCTCGCCGATCCACGGGTAGTCGGACACGCAGGCCCCCACCAGCCCCACCCGCTTCGACTCCTTCGCGATGCGCGCCACCGATTCCCGCAGCGAGTCGAGGCTCCGGTGTCGCACCGGCCGGTAGACCTGGCCCTCCAGACAGAAGCGGCAGCCCCTCCCGCAGCCCTTGCCGACCTCGAGGAGCTCCATGTGCCCGTACTCGGCCTTGGGCGTCTTGAGCGACGAGCGCGTCTCGAACCGGTTGACGTCCCGGAGTCTCCGCTTGACCACCACCGCCGGGACGTCGGGCGCGATCGGGACCACGCTGTCGATGTGACCCTCCGGCCCGTACGCCACCCGGTAGGCGCCGGGCACGTAGATCCCCGACAGCGGCTTGAGCCGCTCGACGAAGCGGCCGCGGCGGCCGTCGTCGGCGGGCCCGCTCGCGGTCCACGCGTCCACGATCTCGCCCACCACTTCCTCCCCCTCGCCGACCACGATCACGTCCATGAACGCGGCGACCGGCTCCGGGTTCGAGAAGGCGCAGACGCCGCCCATCATGATCACCGGGTCGCCGGGACCCCGGTCGACCGCGCGGACCGGGATGCCCGCCATGCGCAGGAGACGCACGGTGTTCACGTAGTCGCCCTCGTAGGTGATCGAGAAGCCGATGAGGTCGAAGTCGGTGAGCGGGCGCTGCGACTCGAGCGAGAACGGCGGCGTGGCGGTGCGCCCGTACTCGTCAAGGTCCTCGGCGTCCGGGAAGAAGACGCGCTCGCAGACCACGTGCGGCAGCGCGTTCAGGTGGTCGTAGATCGTCTGGAAGCCCAGGTTGGACATGCCGACCGCGTAGGTGTTCGGGTACACGAGGGCCACCCGGACCCGGCCGCCCCAGTCCTTCTGGGCCGTACCCTCCTCGGACGCGACGAGCCCCTGAGCCTTCTTCTTGAGTTTCCAGGACATAGCGCGTGTCAGTCTACCACGGGCACGAGGAGGGAGGCCGCGCGTGCGCGATCAACGAGCGTCCGCGGCCTGCGGGAGTGCGGGGGCCATTTCTGGGCCCCCGCATAAGACAGAGCTTAAAGACTTAGACGGCCGACTGCTAGAAACGACCGACAGCCAGAGCTAGTTACCCGAGACCGGTCCGACCCCCATGATCTGGATGTCGATGCTCCGTGGCCGAGGCCCGTCCAGCTCGGCGAAGAGGATCGACTGGAAGCGGCCCAGCGAGAGCTCCCCTCCGCTGATGCCCACCGCCACGCTCCGACCGAGCAGCGCGGCCCGCAGGTGGGAGGACGCGTTGCCGCGCTCGCAGTCGGAGAAGCGCGGGTCGTCGTGCTTGTACCCGGCTCCGTCGGCCACGAGCCGATCCATCATGGTCTTGAGGTCCTCGACGAGGGCGCCCTGGAACTCGTTCACGAACAACGCACAGGTGGTGTGGAGGGAGTTGACCAGAATGATTCCCTCCTTGATGTCGGCGCCCAGCACGATGTCCCGGATCTGCTTGGTGATGTCCAGGACCTGTGTCCGTTTCTCGCTCAACATCGTGAAGGTCTTCCGGACTACCTTCAAGGTCTCCACCTTGTCTGCCTCCCTGATTGAGTGCGCTGCAGCTCTGGTGCCGAGGGAGGGAATCGAACCCCCACGGCCCTTACGGACCAGCGGATTTTAAGTCCGCTGCGTCTCCCAGTTCCGCCACCCCGGCCCATCGTACCGCTGGACCGCCTCCCAAGAAATGGAGGCGGCGAGCGGATTCGAACCGCTGAATAGAGGTTTTGCAGACCTCCGCCTTAGCCACTTGGCTACGCCGCCCTTCCAGCCTCTCACGCTATATGGAGCGGGAAACGGGATTCGAACCCGCGACCCCAACCTTGGCAAGGTTGTGCTCTACCACTGAGCTATTCCCGCAAAACCCCCATGTCACAGAACCGCTACGGACTCTAACAAAAGCCTTGCGTGGTGTCAACTTACGGCCGATCCGGGGCTCTCGCCGCGCAGATATTTCGCCGCTTCCTCGGGCGGGGTCGGATTGATGAAGAATCCGGTGCCCCACTCGAACCCCGCAACCCTCGTCAGCTTCGGGATGATCTCGAGATGCCAGTGGAAGTGGTCCAGGGCCGGAGCCCGGAGCGGCGCGCTATGGAGCATGAAGTTGTACGGCGGGTCCTCGAGGAACCCGGTCATCCGGCCGAGCACCTGCTTGACCACCGCGGCCAGCCCCGCGAACTCGTCGGCCGGGGTCTCCTCGTAACGCGACCGGTGCACCGCGGGCAGGATCCAGGTCTCGAACGGGAACCGGGGCGCGAACGGGGCCAGGGCCACGAACCCGCCCTGATCGGCGATCAGCCGCCCGCCCTCCTGCCGCTCCTGGCGGATGATGTCGCACCAGATGCACCGCTTCTTGATCCGCAGGTGCTGCAGCGCGCCGGCCAGCTCCTCCTCGACCATCAAGGGCACGACCGGGGTGGCGATCAGCTGGGAATGGGTGTGCTCGAGCGAGGCCCCGGCCAGGTCTCCGTGGTTCTTGAAGACCATCACGTACCCGAGGCGCGGGTCCTTGGCGAGATCCACGATGCGGTCGCGGTAGGCGCGGAACACCTCGCCCAGGTGGGAGACCGGCAGCTGCTCGATCACCACCTCGTGCTCGGGCGACTCGATCACGACCTCGTGGGCTCCCACCCCGTTCATCCGGTCGTAGAGACCCTCCCCGCTCGGCTCGAGCTCGCCCTCGATCCGCAGCGCGGGAAACTTGTTGGGCACCACCCGCAGGAGCCAGCCCGGGGTATTGGGCTCCCCTCGCCCCGGCCGGAGGGCCCAGACCTCCTCGGGCGTCTGGCGCTCCTGTCCGCCGCAGAACACGCAGGGGCCGCCCTTGCGGGGACGCGGGTGGGGTGCGAAGTCCGACGGCCGGCGCGCACGCTCGGTCGAGATGATCACCCAGCGCCCCACGACCGGATCGCGTCGCAGCTCAGGCATGCGGCACCCGCTCCTCCTCGGGCCTCGGCTCGCGGGCCAGAAGCGAGGCCAGGGCATCGGCCACCGGCTTGCCCTCGAACAGCACCGCGGCCACTTCCTCGCAGATGGGCATGGCCACCCCGGCGTCCCGCGCCATGCGCAGGACGGAGGACACCGTCCGCACTCCCTCGGCGACCATCGGGGTCTCGGCCTCGATCAGGCCGAGCGGCCGTCCGCGGGCGATCTCCCGGCCGAGGGCGTGGTTGCGGCTCTGCGTGCCGGTGCAGGTCAGCACGAGGTCGCCCAGGCCGGCCAGCCCCGCGAACGTCGTGGGCTGGGCGCCGGCCGCGGTGCCGAGGCGGACGATCTCGGCCAGGCCCCGGGTGATCAGGGCCGCGCGGGCATTCTCGCCGAGGCCGAGCCCGTCGACCAGGCCGGTGGCGATGGCCATCACGTTCTTGAGCGCGCCGCCGAGCTCGACCCCCAGCACGTCGCGGTTGGTGTACAGACGCAGCGCCGGGCCGGCCAGCTCGCGCTGGAGATCCGCCGCGACCGCCTCGTCCGCGCACGCCACCACCAGGGCCGCCGGACGTCCCTGCCCCACCTCGCGGGCGAACGAGGGCCCGGACAGCACCGCGACCGCCCGGCCGGGCAGCCGATCGGCCAGCAGCAGCGAGATCCGCAGGCCCCGGCGGGGCTCGAGCCCCTTGGTCGCCGACACCAGCACCGCGCGCGGCGCCACGTGATCGGCCACCCGGGT
>DATGBR010000100.1:0-7662 GCA_035312605.1 Candidatus Methylomirabilota bacterium | reverse complement strand
CTTCACCCCGCTCATCGTCCGCAAGGATCTCGTCGACTCCGGCAAGGTGAAGACGCTCCGGGACCTGAAGGGCCTCAAGGTCGCCAACGGGGCCAAGGGCATCAACTTCGACTTCTTCCTCGCCAAGATGATGGAGCACGTCGGGCTCACCTACGACGCGCTCGACGTCGTCTACATGTCCTATCCCGACGGGATCAAGGCGCTGGCGAGCAAAGCGGTCGACGCGGCCTTCGCGCCCGAGCCGTGGGGCGCCCAGGCCGAGAAGGAGAAGATCGGCACGCGCCTGTTCCTGACCGAGCAGGTGCCCGCGCTCGCCACCTTCCAGGTGGCCGCGATCATGTACAGCGGCAAGTTCATCAAGGAGCGGCCGAAGGTCGCCCGCGCGTTCATGCAGGCCTACGTGCAGGGGCTCAAGCTCTACAATCAGAAGGGCGGGCTCAAGGACGCCGAGGTCGCGGGCATCCTGGCCAAGCACCTCAAGCTGCCCGTCGAGACCATCCAGGCCACCCTGCCGGTCTATCTCGATCCGACCGGCCGGCCACGGGTGCAGGACCTGGCCGCCTTCCAGGACTGGTTCCACCAGATGGGCTGGGTGAAGGAGAAGGTGGCGATGGACCGGGTGGTCGATCTCTCCTTCCTCGAATAGCCCCGACGAGGAACGGCGCGTGCTGCTGGCCCTTCGCGACGTCGGCAAGGTCTGGCACATCGCGCGCACCGGCGAGCGCGTGCCTGCGCTCGAGGCGATCACGCTCGACGTGACCGCGGGCGAGTTCCTCATCCTGCTGGGGCCCTCCGGCTGCGGCAAGTCGACCCTGCTCCAGATCATGGCCGGCCTCGAGGCCCCGTCCTCGGGCGCGATCGAGTTCCCGGCCGCCGCGGGCGACCGCGGCAAGCTCACCAGCATGGTGTTCCAGGACTACGCGCTCTTCCCCTGGCGCACCGTGCTCGCCAACGTGGCCTTCGGCCCCGAGGTGCGCGGGGTGCCGCGGCGCGAGCGCGAGGAGCGGGCGCGCCGGCTGATCGAGCTGGTCAATCTGCGCGGCGCCGAGACGCGCTACCCGCACGAGCTCTCCGGCGGCATGCGCCAGCGGGTGGCCCTGGCCCGCGCGCTCGCCAACGACCCCCAGGCGCTCCTCCTCGACGAGCCGCTCGCCGCGCTCGACTCGCAGACGCGCCGGGTAATGCAGGACGAGCTGCTGCGCATCTGGGCCGAGACCGGCAAGACGTTCGTCTACGTGACCCACAGCCTGCAGGAGGCGGTGCTGCTCGGCAGCCGCATCGTCCTGATGACCGCCGGGCCCGGGCGCATCAAGCGGGTGGAGGAGGTCACGCTGCCGCGGCCGCGCCACCTCACCGGACGCGCGGAGGCCGGGATGCTCGACCGGCTCGACGCGCTGCTCGGCGAAGAGGTGCAGCGCGCGATGGCCTCGTGACCGCGTCGCACTGGCGGCAGCTCGCCTCGGTGGCCGGCCTCCTGCTCGCCTGGCAGATCCTGGTGCAGGCCGGTCGCATCAACCCGCTCTTCCTTCCCGCCCCGCTCTCGGTGCTCGGCGCGATGTGGGAGATGACCCGCTCCGGCGAGCTGCCGTGGGCGGTGCTGGTGAGCCTGAACCGGGTGGTGCAGGGGTTCGTCTACGGCTCGCTCGCCGGCGTGCTCCTGGGCCTGCTCGCGGGCGCGATCCGCTGGGTGGAGGACCTCCTCGATCCCTGGGTCGCCGCGGTCTACCCGATCCCCAAGTCGGCGCTCTTCCCGCTCTTCATGCTGTGGTTCGGCCTGGGCAACCCGTCCAAGATCGTAACCATCGCGGTGGGCGTGCTCTTCCTGGTGCTGGTCAACACCATGGCCGGGGTGCACGCGATCAACCCGGTGCTGCTGAAGGCCGCGCGCGATCTGGGCGCGAGCCGGGCGCAGATCTTCGTCAAGGTGATCCTGCCCGGAGCGCTGCCCAGCATCTTCACCGGCCTGCGGCTCGGCGCGGGGATGGCGCTGATCCTGGTCTTCATCACCGAGATCGAGGCCACCAAGGCGGGGCTCGGCTTCCTGCTGTGGGAGGCGTTCCAGCTCATGGATACGCGGCACGTGTTCGTGGGTGTGGTAACGTTCGGCCTGCTGGGCGTGGCGACCACGTGGCTGCTGAAGGGGCTGGAGCGGGTCACCTGCCCGTGGATCCAACGCTCGAACTAGACGAAGCTCAGAGAGGCGCGACATGGCACAGGACCTCCCCGGTTATCTCGACCTGATCAAGCGCAGCCGGCCCGACGATTTGCTCGTCGTCTCGAAGGAGATGGACCCCGCCTTCGAGATCACCGCGCTGGTGGTGAAGCTCGAGCGCGAGGCCCGCCGGCGCCCGGTGGTGATCTGCGAGCGCGTGCGCGGCACGAGCTTCCCGGTGCTCACCAACCTGCACGCGAGCCGCTCGCGCCTGGCGCTCGCCATGGGCGCCGCGCCCGACGAGATGCTGGCCACCTACCTGCGCGCGATGGACAAGCCCATCGCGCCCCGGGTGGTCACGACCGGCCCGTGCAAGGACGTTGTGCTGACCGGCGACCGCGTGAACCTCTACGACCTGCCCCAGATCCTCCACCACGAGGGCGACGCGGGCGCCTACCTCACCTCCGCGATCTCGTTCGCCAAGGATCCGACGAGCGAGACGTGGAACTGCGCCTACAACCGGCTGATGATCCAGGGGCGCGACCGCACGTCCATCCACCTGACGCTCGGCAAGCACCTCTGGGAGTTCCAGCGCATCGCGGAGTCGCTCGGCCGGCCGCTGCCGGTGGCCTTCGCGATCGGGGTGCACCCCGCCATCGCGCTCGGCTCGCTCGCCATCGGCTCCATCGACGAGGACGAGCGCGCGATCATGGGCGCGCTCCTGCGCGAGCCGCTCGAGCTGGTCAAGTGCGAGACCTCCGACGTGCTCGCCCCCGCGCACGCCGAGATGATCATCGAGGCGGAGATCCAGCCCGGCGCGCGCACCCCGGAGGGGCCGTTCGGCGAGTTCACCGGCTACAGCCTGGGCGAGCGGCAGCGCGAGGTGGTGCAGGTCAAGGCGATCACCCACCGGCGGGGCGCCTACTTCCAGGACATCACGGTGGCGCACCTCGACCACATGCTGCTCTCGACGATCCCGATGGAGGCCAACCTCTACCGAGCGGTCCGGGCCATGGTACCGTCGGTGAAGGCGGTGCGGGTGCCCGCGCCGTTCACCTGCTACGTCTCGCTCGAGCAGCGCCTCATCGGCCAGGCCAAGAACGCGATCCTGGCCGTGCTCGGCGCCGACCTCTACATGAAGCGCGTGGTCGTCGTCGATCAGGACGTGAACATCTTCGACGACCGCCAGGTGACCTGGGCGATCGCCACCCGCTGCCAGCCCGACCGCGACATCACGATCATCACCCACGCGCGCGGCTCCGACCTCGACCCCTCCACCAAGGAAGACGGCTACTCCGCGAAGTGGGGGGTCGACGCGACGGCCAAGCCGTCGCTGGCCGGCTACACTCCGCGCCACCGGGTGCCGCCCGAGGTGTGGAAGCGCCTCAACCTGAAGGACTACGTCGAGTAAGACGGCCGGGGAGTCGCCCCGGGCTTGCCCCCGCTCGTGACCACCGATCGGACGCCCAACCTCGCCGCGCTCCTCGCTGACGCCGCGCGCCGGCGGCCCGATCACCCCGCGCTGGTCTGGGACGGCGGGGCGCTCTCCTGGCGCGACCTCGAGGCGCGCGCCGCCGGGATGGCCCGAACGCTCGCGCGCACCGGCGTGGGCGCTGGCGACGTCGTCGCGCTCCTGCTGCCCAATACGTGGGGCCTGGCCGCCGCGCTCTGGGCCGGCCTCGCCCTCGGCGCCACGGTGGCGCCGCTCAACCCGCTGCTGGCCGCCGACGAGCGCGAGCGCATTCTCGGGCACCTGGGGCCGAAGGCGGTGGTCGATACCGCGCCCGCCGAGGAGACCGCGGAGACGATGCCGACCGCGGCCGCGACGGCGCCCGGGGTCATCCTCTATACGTCGGGCAGCACCGGGCAGCCCAAGGGCGCGGTCCTGTCCCACGCCGCGCTCGCGGTGGCCAACGAATCCTGGGCCGGGCCGGTGATGGGCCTCACCGCGGCCGATCGGGTGCTGGCCGCGCTGCCCCTCGCGCACTCCTTCGGGCTCAACGGCGCGCTGCTGGCTCCGCTGCTCGCCGGCGTCACGGTGGTGCTGCAGGACCGCTTCGCGCCCGAGGAGACGCTGCGTGCGATCGGCCGGCACCGGGTGACCGTGTTCCCCGGCGTCGCCACCATGTTCGCGCGCATTCTCGAGTCGCCCGCGCTCGATTCGGCCGATCTGGCGAGCCTGCGCCTCGCGGTCTCGGGCGCCGCCCCGTGCCCGTGGGCGCTGGCCAGCGAGTGGCGGCAGCGCACCGGCGTGCGCATCGTGCGCGGCTACGGGATGACCGAGCTCTTCCGCCCCATCTCCTATCTCGCCGCGGACGCGACCGACCGGCCCGACTCGATCGGCCGTGCGGTACCGGGCGTCGAGCTGCGGGTGGTGGACGACGAGCTGTGGATCCGTTCGCCCGCCGCGATGGACGGATACCTGCGTGCCCCGGAAGAGACCGCGGCGGTGCTGGCCGACGGCGGCTGGTTCCGGACCGGCGACCTCGCTTCCATCTCCGACGACGGCTACGTCAGCATCGTGGGGCGCAAGCGCGAGCTGATCCTGCGCGGCGGCTACTCGGTGGTGCCGGGCGAGGTGGAGGCGGCGCTGCTCGGTCACCCGGCGGTGGCGGAGGCCGCGGTGATCGGCGTAGCGCACCCGGAGCTCGGCGAGGAGGTGGCCGCGTTCGTGACGCTGCGGCCCGGCACGAGCGCGGAGGCGCCCGAGCTGATCGCGTTCTGCCGCGAGCGGCTGGCCGGCTACAAGTATCCGCGGCGCGTGACGGTGGTGGAGGAGATGCCGCGCAGCGCGACCGGCAAGATCCTCAAGGCGAAGCTGCGGTAGGGAGGCGAGCGGCGTGGAGGTGCTCCCCCCACGCCGCCCCTATGTGAACGCGCGGCGCTCGCCGCGCGGCTGGTTGGCGCTACTTCTTGGGCTGCTCGGGCGTCTTGGTGTCCGGCGCCTTCGCCGCCGAATCGCCCTCGCTCTTCTTGGCCGCCTTCTTCTTGGCGGTGTGCTTGGCCTTGCCGTCCTTCTTGTCCATCTTGTCCATCTGGGTGTCGCCCTTCGACGGCGCGGGAGTCGTGCTCGGCGCCGGCGTGGTGGGGGTCTGCGCGAGCGCGGGACCGGCCACCCCGAGGGCAAACACCGTCGCGGCCACGAGGGACATCACGTGATTCGTCTTCATGGAGAACTCCTCTCTCTTCATTGAGTATTGGTTTGTGAGTTATTGGAACAGGTTCGTGAAGAAGCTCTTCACGCTGTGGCCGAACGATACGGCCCCTTCCTTGGTTCTGGTCCAGGCCGACTTCGCCTCGGGCTCCGCGGCCCGTCCCGCCTCCTTGACCCGGTCACCCGTGGTCTCCGCGCCACCGACCACCGTCTTGCCGATACCCTTCGCGGTATCCTCGACGCCGCGCCCGATCTGCTTGGCGCCGCTCTCGACCTGCGCGGCACCTTCCCGCGCCTTGGTGTCGTCCGCCGCGCCGGCCGGCGCGGCCGCCGCGATCAACGCCAGCAGTGCGACGAATCCGCTGAGCCGGCTCTTCACCGCCCTCTGCATCTCCGTCCTCCTTGTCTCGTGGGTGTAACTTTGTGATCCACGAGAAAGTTCACCGGCAACCCACATGCCAGCGAAGATCGGGAGCGGGCGAGGCGAATCGACCGTCCGTGGCTCGATTGGCGAGGCGCCGCGACGAGCCCTTGGGAGGAATTACACGGCGGCGTGTAAGGATTACCAGGAGAAGACGTGCGTGGGTGTCAGCTCGACGATGACCGAGTCGGACTCGCCGAGCGCGGCCTCGCGCGCGTACTGCGGATACTTTGCGTAGAGGCGGCGGCGCAGGGCGCGGAAGCGCGATCCCCGCTCGACCACGCGCCCTCGGCCCTGCACCATCACCCCGGTGATGTGCGACCAGTCGTCCGAGTAGAGATCAACGGTGAGGGCAAGCCGCGGGTTCGCGCGCACGTTGCGGACCTTGCGTCCCCTGCGGCCGGAGCCGAAGTAGATCTTCCCGCCCGCCACCACGTGGCAGACCGGAACCAGATGCGGCATCCCGTCGCCGACGGTGGCGACGCGCGCCACCCGCTCTCGCTCGAGCAGCTTCGCCTGGGCCTTCGTCAGTCGCATGTGTCGCCTCCGTGAAGATCGAGTGTACTCCACGGACGCATTGACCCCCGGTGAACGCTTGATGTAGATTCCACCGCATGAAAAGCAAGGCATCGACCAAGAAGTCCAAGACGTCGTCCGCTCGCGCCAAGGCCAAGCCCCAGCCGAAGCCGGCGGCCCGGAAGGCGGCGGCCAAGGCCCCTGCGGCCCGGGCCACCGTCGCCGCGGCCCCCAAGGCCCAGGCCTACACCCCGAAGCCGATCGAGGGGATCGGCTGGGCGCCCTTCCGCTACAGCCGGTAGCTCCTCCCTCGCGCGCCCGGAGCCCCGGGCGCGCCCGGGTCGAGCGCGTGGCCGTGCTGAGCGCCCTCCTCCTGCTGCCCCTGGCCGCCGGGTGCGCGGCGGTGGAGCGGCTTGGCCAGAACTGGTGGGAGCTTCGGCGGGATTCGTCTGGCCAAGCCCCGGATCCCGCCTCCACCCCGGACGCGGTCATTCAGGTCTACGCGGCCCGCACGGTCGGGTGGCGTGGGGTGATGGCCGTTCACACCTGGCTGACCCTCAAGCCGGCCGGGGCGCCCGCCTATACCCGGTACGAGGTGATGGGCTGGGGGGTCGGCAACGGGGCGCCCGCCATCCGGGTGAACCGGAGCGGGCCTGACAACTACTGGTTCGGGAGCCGGCCCCAGCTGTTGGTGGACCGGCGGGGGGAAGGCGTCGACGGGCTGATCACCCGCGTCCAGGCCGCGGTCGAGAGCTATCCCTACGCGGCCAGCTACCGGACCTGGCCGGGGCCCAACAGCAACACGTTCACCGCGTACCTGGGGCGGGCCGTCCCCGAGCTACGCCTGGATCTGCCCGCCACCGCCATCGGCAAGGACTTCATCCCGGGCGGGCTGCCGGTGGCCATGGCCCCATCGGGCACCGGCGTGCAACTCTCCCTCTTCGGCCTGCTGGGCGTGCTGGCCGGCGTGGAAGAGGGGCTCGAGCTGAACGTGCTGAGCCTGACCTTCGGGGTGGACGTGAAGCGCCCGGCGCTGAAGCTGCCGGTGCTGGGCCGCCTGGGCTTCAGCCAGCGACCGCCGCCCCCGGCCCCCGAGTGATCGTCTCCCAGCCGGTCTCGGCCAGGGGCCGGGCCCGCTCGCCGCGGGCGCGGGCGTTGACGTCGTTGGCGGTGCCCGCGATCACGCGGCCCATGATGCCCTGGGCGATGGCGGCCAGCCGGAACATCGCGAAGGCCAGGTAGAACTCCCAGTCCGGGATGCTCGAGCGGCCGGTGCGCCGGCAGTAGGCCGCGAGGTAGTCGGCCTCCGAGGGCAGGCCCATCTCGCCGAGCGGCGCGCCCAGCACCCCGCCGAGCGTGCTGGGCTCGAGACGGTACGGCATGCAGTTGTAAGCCAGGTCGGCGAGCGGGCTCCCGAGG
>DATGBR010000099.1:0-6589 GCA_035312605.1 Candidatus Methylomirabilota bacterium | reverse complement strand
TCACCAACATCGTGGAGAACCCGCACGTCGGCCTGATCTTCCTGATCCCCGGCCGCGAGGACACCCTCCGCGTCAACGGTCGCGCCTGCATCGTCCGCGACGCGGAGATCCTGGCCCGGCTGGAGGTGCAGGGGAAGCGGCCGAAGGTGGCGATCGGGGTCGAGATCGAGGAGTGCTTCCTCCACTGCGCGAAGGCCTTCAAGCGCTCCGGCCTCTGGGACCGGGAGCGCTGGCCCGACGTGGCCTCACTGCCCTCGATGGCGAAGATCCTGTGGGAGCAGATCGACCTGGAGGCGACGGCCCGATGCAGCGTGGACGAGTTCGAGCGCGACATGGAGGACCGGCTCCGCAAGGGCCTCTATTGATCGAGCGGTCGCCCGCTCGGGCGCGGCCGTGAGCCCGGGGATTCCCCGCGCGGCCGACATCGTCGTGATCGGGGCCGGCGCCATCGGCGCCAGCATCGCGTACCACCTGGGCCGGCGCGGGGCCCGCGACGTGGTGGTGCTCGAGCGCGACGCGGTGGGCGCGGGCTCCACCAGCAAGGCGGCCGGGGGCATCCGCGTGCAGTTCGCGACGCGGGTGGAGATCGAGTTCTCGCAGCGCGGCATCGCGTTCTTCCAGCGCTTCGAGGACGAGATGGGGGTGCCGTGCGACTTCCACCAGGAGGGCTACCTCTTCGTCGTCACCGACGAGCCCACGCTGGCCCGCTTCCGCACCAACGTCGCGCTCCAGCGGAGCCTCGGGGCGGACGTGCGGATCATCACCCCCGACGACGCGCGCGCGCTCGTGCCGTCGCTCGCGGTGGACGACGCGCTCGCCGCGGTGTGGGGGCCGGCCGACGGCCACGCGTCGCCCAACGACGTGGTGCAGGCCTACGCGGCCCGGGCCCGCGCGCACGGCGTGCGCATCCTCGAGGACACGCCGGTGACCGGGATCCGGCTGGAGGGCGGCCGGGTGGCCGCGGTCGAGACGCCGGCGGGGCCCATCGCCACGCGCCTGGTGGTCAACGCGGCGGGGCCGTGGGCTCCGCTGGTCGGCCGCATGGCCGGCCTCGATCTGCCGGTGGATCCACGCCGTCGCCACATCTTCGTGACCGACGCCTTCGACGGCATCCGTCATCCGATGCCGCTCGTGACCGACACCGGGAGCGGCTTCTACTGCCGGAGCGAGCAGGGGGCGGTGCTGATGAGCCCGGGTGACATCGGGGCGTCCACCGCCTACGAGGCCCAGGTCGACTGGAGCGTGCTCGAGGCCGCGGTGGAGAAGGCGGTCCGCCGCGTCCCGGCCCTCGAGCGGGCGCAGGTGCGTCACGCCTGGGCCGGGCTGCGCCCGCTCACCCCCGACGGGCGCGCGATCCTCGACTGGGCCCCCGGCGTCGACGGCCTCTACCTCGCAGTGGGATTCTGCGGCCACGGCTTCCAGCACTCGCCCGCGGTGGGCGAGACGGTGGCCGAGCTCTTGCTGGACGGCCGCACCGCGGTCGACCTGTCGGACCTGCGCCTCGGCCGATTCGTGGCGGCTTGACACCGCACAACCGGACCGCTAACGTCACGGTTCCGGCTTCCGGCATCCGCCCGGACCGGTGAAGTAGAGAATCGAAGGAGGTGCCGGCCTTGCCGGATGTCTCGCTCGCCCGCCTGCGCCAGGTGGCGAGCCTCGCCCGCTCCGTCGCCGGCACGCTCGACGCGGACGCGGTGCTGCGCCAGGTCGTGGAGGCGGTGCGTACCCTGCGTCCGGGCGCCTTCTGCGTGGTCCGACTCGTGGACGTGGAGCGCGGCGGCTACCGAGCCGCCGCGATGAGCGGGACCGATCCGAGCGCGGTGGTGTCGGTCATCCCGTTCGGCCACGGCATCACCCACGCGGTGGCCCAGAGCGGACGGCCGATGCTCCTGCCCGACGTGATCGGCGACCCGCGCCTGGTGTCGCCGATGTGGCGTGAGGATCTCGGGCTCAAGTCCTACTACGGGGTCCCGATCACCGCGGGGGGCGAGCTGATGGGCGTGCTGAACGTGGCGCTCTCCGACTGCGATGAGCCGACCGCAGAGGAGCGCGAGATCGTCGACCTGCTGGCGAGCCACGCCGCGGTCGCGATCGGCAACGCGCGGCTCTTCGCGGAGAGCGAGACGCGCCGGCGCGCCGCGGAGGCCCTGTCCGAGGTCTGGCGCTTCCTGTCCGAGACCTTCGACGTGGCCGCGCTCGGGCAGCGCATCGCCGACGTGGTGCTGCGCGCGCTCCAGGTCCGTGCCGCCGCGCTCTACCGCCTGGTGCCGGCCTCCGGCGATCTGGAGGTGATCGGGCGCTCCGGCGAGGCCGAGCGGTTCCTCGATCCGGGCTTCGTGATCCCGGCCGGGCACGGCTTGGTGGGCCTGGCCGTGAACCGTCGGCAACCGGTCGTCACCCCCGACATCCGCGTCGACGCCCGGGTGAAGCGCACCCCGGGCATGCAGGTCCACCACGCGATCTGCCCGTCGGTGCTGTCGCTGCCGCTGGTAGTGAAGGGGCAGGTGGTGGGCGGCTTCACGGTCGGGGACGCGCTCGGCCGGACCTACTCGGACGACGACCTGCGCCTGGCCCAGACCTTCGCGGACCAGGCCGCGGTGGCGCTCGAGAACGCCCGCCTCTTCGAGGAGGCCGAGCGCAGGCGGTGGCAGAGCCTCGCCCTGGGGGCGGTGAGCCAGACCCTCGCGGAGTCGCTCCATCCGGTCGGGGTGGCCCAGCGAGTGGTGGACGCGGCGCGCGACCTGCTCGGCGTGCCGGTGGCGATCCTCTTTCACCTCGACCCGACCACCGGAGCGCTCGAGGAGACCGCGTGCGCCGGCCGCTCGCCCGCCCGCGAGTGGCCGATGCGGCACCCCCGCGGCACCGGGGCGGTCGGGCTCGCCGCCGCGGAGCGCCGGGCCGTCGTGTCCAACGATGTGCTGCTCGACCCGCGGCTCTCCTTCGCGCCGGACGTGCGTGCCCACATCGAGCAGACCACGCTCCGCGCGGCGATGGCGGTGCCGCTGACCGTGAAGGAGCAGGTGGTGGGCGCGCTCGGCCTGATCGACGCGGCGGGGCGGATCTTCAACGTGGAGGACGTGCAGCTGGCCCGGGCCCTGGCCGATCAGGCGTCGGTGGCGCTCGAGAACGCCCGGCTCTACGCCGACGCCGAGCAGCGGCGGCTGGAGGGCGAGACCCTCTCGGGCCTGGTCCGCACCATCAGCGCCACCCTCGATCTGGCCGCGGTCATGCGCCACGTGGCCGCGGCGGCCCGCGAGCTCTGCCGCAGCGACATCGCCCACATCCTGCTCCGGGACGCCGAGACCGACACGATGTCGACGCAGTTCGGGGTGGGGCACATGCGCGCCTACAGCACGCGCATCGAGCGCGGGCGGGGCGCGGGCGGGATCGCGTGGAGCACCGGTCGGCCGTTCCGCAGCGCGAACCGTGCGACGGATTCCCGGATCGTCGACCACTATCCGGAGCAGGTGGCGCGAGAGGGTGTCGTCACCACGCTGGTGGTGCCGATCTGGATCAGCGGCCAGGTCGAGGGGTTGCTCTACGCGGAGAACCGGACCGCGCGCGTCTTCACGGACCGCGACGAGGCGATCCTGCTGCGGCTGGCCGACCACGCCGCGGTGGCGATCCAGAACGCCACCCTCTACCAGCGGCTCCAGGGTCTCTCCGGGCGCCTGATGGAGGTCCAGGAGACCGAGCGCCGGCACCTCGCGCGCGAGCTGCACGACGAGATCGGCCAGCTCCTCACCGGCCTGCGCTTGACGCTCGACCTGCCGGAGCCGCCGTCCCCCGCGCTGGGCGAGCGGCTCGAGCAGGCCCGTGGCCTGGTGGAGGAGCTGCTCGACCGGGTCCGCGCGCTGTCGGTCGACCTGCGCCCGAGCATCCTCGACGACCTGGGGCTGCTGCCGGCGCTCCTCGGGCACGCCGAGCGCTACACGAGCCAGACCAAGGTGCAGGTGCGCCTCGAGCACCACGGCCTCGACCGGCGCTTCGACCCGGAGACCGAGACCGGCGTCTACCGCATCGTGCAGGAGGCGCTCACCAACGTGGCCCGCCACAGCGGGGTGGACGAGGTGACGGTGCGCATCTGGGGCACCCGCGACGTCCTGGGGGTGCAGGTCGAGGACCACGGCCGCGGCTTCGATCTGGACGCGGTGCTGGGCAACGGCGGAGGCCTGGCCGGTCTGCGCGAGCGCGCGGTGCTGCTCAACGGGCACCTGACGGTGGAGACGAAGCCGGGTGCCGGCGTGCGCCTCACCGCGGAGGTGCCGGTCAACGGCTCCCTCAGGCGGGAGGGCGAATGAGCATCTCGATCGTCCTGGCCGAGGACCACCACGTGGTCCGGCAGGGGCTGCGGGCCCTGCTCGCCGCCGAGGCCGACTTCGTGGTGGTGGGGGAAGCGGCGAGCGGCCTCGAGGTGGCGCCCCTGGTCGAGCGCGTGAAGCCCGACGTGCTCGTCGTCGACTTCGTGATGCCGGGGCTCAACGCACCCGACATCGTGCGCCGGGCCACGCGCCTGTCGCCGCGCACCCGCGCCCTCGTGCTGTCGATGCACGCCAACCCGGCCTACGTGGTGGAGGCGATCCAGAGCGGGGCGGCCGGCTACGTGCTCAAGGGCTCGAGCGCGGCGGAGCTGGTGCGGGCCATCCGCGCGGTGGCGAGCGGGGCGCGGCACCTGAGCCCGCCGCTCTCCGAGGAGATGGTGGAGGCCTACGCGCAGCGCGCGGTGCCGACCGGCCTCGACCTCTATCGCACGCTGACCCAGCGCGAGCGCGAGGTCCTGCACCTGGCCGCGGAAGGCCAGACCAGCGCCCAGATCGGCGCGCGACTCAACATCAGCCCGCGCACGGTCGAGGTGCACCGAGCCAACCTGATGCGCAAGCTCGGGCTCCGCGGGCAGGGCGACCTGGTGCGCTACGCGCTCGGCCGCGGCATCCTCACCGTCGACGGCTGATCAAATTACGTATGCGTACGAATAGACGAGAGCGGGGCGCCGCGTGCATCGTCGCGGTCAGTGCTGACCGAGGCGTCGCGGCGGCATCTCCGTGGCTGACCCGTCCTCTCCCGCGACGATCCTGATCGTCGAGGACGAGGAGGACGTGCGAGAGCTCACGCGCGACGTCCTCGAGATGAACGGCTTCACGGTGCTGGAGTCGATGGACCCCGCCGACGCGATCCGGATCGCCGAGACCCATCCCGGATCGATCGATCTGCTGATCACCGACGTGGTCATGCCGCGCATGAGCGGCCCCGAGCTGGCGCGGCGCCTGCGGGAGACCCGGCCCGCGCTGCGCGTGCTCTGCATGTCGGGCTACCCGGAGAGCGCGGAGCGCGGGGCGGACGGCTCGGCGGAGTGGACCGGGTGGCTGCAGAAGCCATTCAATCCCGACGGCCTGATCGTGAAGGTGCGCGAGTGCCTCACCAGCTGAGGGCGCCGGTTCCGAAGTAGCCGACGAACTGCCAGAGCAGCCCGCCCAGCCAGCCCAGCGCCCCCAGGATCACCAGGGCCCGGAACGCGCCCGGCGGCGGCGTGCCACGCCGCCACTCGCCGGCGCAGGAGTACCACAGCCCGGCCAGCAGCAGGGCGCCGGCGCCGGCGAGGGTCAGCACCCATCCCGCCACCACGCCGAAGGTGAACTGCGGGTCGAAGAAAATCGGGGGATGGTACATGGTCGCTCCTGTCCTCAGCGTGGCTGCATGCGGATGGCTCCGTCGAGCCGTATGGTCTCGCCGTTGAGCATCGGGTTCTCGATGATGTGCGCGGCGAGGGCCGCGTACTCGCTCGGACGGCCGAGCCGCGGCGGGAAGGGCACCTGCTTGCCGAGCGAGACGCGCGCGGGCTCCGGCAGGCCGGCCAGCATCGGCGTCTCGAAGAGTCCGGGCGCGATCGTGCAGACGCGGATGCCGAGCTCGGCCAGGTCGCGGGCGATCGGCAGAGTCATGCCCACGACGCCGCCCTTGGACGCGGAGTAGGCGGCCTGGCCGATCTGGCCGTCGAAGGCCGCCACCGAGGCGGTGTTGATGATCACGCCCCGCTCACCCTCTCCGTTGGGGGCGTTCTTGGCCATCTGGGCGGCGGCCAGCCGGATGCAGTTGAACGTGCCGATCAGGTTCACCTGGATGGTGCGGGAGAAGGCGGTCAGATCCGCCGAGCCGCGCTTGCCGAAGGTCTTCTCGGCGGTACCGATGCCCGCGCAGTTGATCAGGCCCTGCACGCCGCCGAACCGCGCCACCGCCGCCTCCAGGGCCGCGCCGACCTCGTCGGGGCTGGTCACGTCGGCGGGCGCGAAGAGCGCTCGATCGCCGAGGCCGGCCGCGACCTCCTTGCCGGACGACCGCGCGAGGTCCAGCAACACCACGGAGCCGCCCCCCGCGTGGAGCCGCTCCGCGGTGGCCCGGCCGAGCCCGGAGGCGCCACCCGTGATGACCGTCGTCGAGCCCGCGATCTGCATTGCCGTCCTCCTCCCGGGGGAGTGTCACCGACGGTGTAGTATAACCGACACTCGCGGGGGATCCGGTTGTCTGACGCGCCCGGTCGCAACCGGTCGCAAGATCGCATCCTTCCGCTCTCGCCTTCCGACCACTCGCGCCC
>DATGBR010000098.1:0-13075 GCA_035312605.1 Candidatus Methylomirabilota bacterium | reverse complement strand
CGGGGCGCGGGCGCGGTGCGCCACTTCCTCCTCGGGAGCGTCGTGGACGCCGCGCTCAAGCGCTCGCCCGTCGCGGTGCTGGTGGTTCGCTGACCGCGTGATCGCGTCGGGTGGCAGGCCGTCCGGCGCCGTGGCAGACTGACGGCGGGAGGCGCTCCTCATGTCGACGCCACGCCCCGCATCGGGAAGCCGGCCGCCCGGATGGCAGCAAGAGCACGCCCGCCGATATGTCGAGAGCGGCGGGAAGGACGGCCACATCTGGGAGGGCGTCACCACCCTCCTGCTGACCACCACCGGACGGCGCTCCGGCCAGGCCCGCACCACCCCGCTGATCTACGGCCGCGACGGCGATCGCTACGTAGTGGTGGCCTCGCGCGGCGGTGCCCCCCAGCATCCGGCCTGGTACGAGAACCTCGCCGCGCGCCCGGAGGTGACGGTGCAGGTGATGGCGGACCGCTTCAAGGCGCGCGCCCGCACCGCCTCCGCGGCGGAGCGGCCCGCGCTCTGGAAGACGATGGCCGCGATCTGGCCGCCCTACGACGAATACCAGGCGAAGACCTCGCGGACGATCCCGGTCGTCATCCTCGAGCGCGCCTGAGGCGGCCCCCCATGAGCCCGACCTCACGCCCGGTGGCCCAGGTCGTCAAGCCCGAGCCGGTGGTGGAGGGCGCCGGGGTGCATCTCCGCCGCAGCATCGGCACGCGGCGGCTCGACCATCTCGACCCGTTCCTGCTCCTCGACCACTTCGAGTCGGTCCGCCCCGAGGACTACGAGCCCGGATTTCCCTATCATCCGCACCGCGGCATCGAGACGGTGACGTTCGTCCGCACCGGTGAGGTCCAGCATCGGGATTCGCTCGGCCACCGCGGGAGCATCGGGCCCGGCGACATCCAGTGGATGACCTCGGGCAGCGGCATCCTCCACGAGGAGATGCCGCAGGTGCGGCCCGAGGGCATCGGAGGGCTCCAGCTCTGGCTCAACCTGCCCGCGCGCGAGAAGATGACGCGGCCGAAGTACCGGGACCTGGCCGCGAGCCACCTGGCGGAGAGCGCGCTCGACGGGGGCGCGCGGGCGCGCGTCATCGCGGGCGACGCGGCGGACGGGCGGCTCGCCGGGCCGGTGGAAGGCCTGGCGGTGGCGCCCAAGTTCCTCGACGTGACGCTGCCGGAGGGCGCGACGTTTCGCGAGGCCGTCCCGCGGGGGCACACCGCGTTCGCGTACGTGGATCAGGGCGAGGTGCGCTTCGGCCCCGGCCGGAAGGCGGCGCGCGCGCCGTCGCTGGTCGTCTTCGGCGACGGCGACCTGGTGGAAGCGGCGGGCGCGCCCGGGGGCGGGCGCTTCCTGCTCGCGGCGGCGCGGCCGCTCGGCGAGCCGATCGCCCGCCACGGCCCGTTCGTCATGAACACGCCCGCGGAGATCGAGGAGGCGCTTCGCGACCTCCGCAGCGGGCACTTCATCCGCGACGACCCGCGCGACGCGTAGAGGCGCGCGCCCGGCTTACTTGAGCTTCAGGTCCTCGCAGGGCGCCGCGTACGGGTAGCCCTGGATCAGGCCCGCGGCCGGCTGCTCCACCCGCGGGCCGACCCCCCAGAGGAAGGCCTGCTGGAAGATCGGCGCGACCAGCGTCTGGTCGGCGACGATCTTCTGGATCTGATGGAGCAGCGCCTCGCGCTGCTTGCGGTCGTTCTCGCCCGCCTGGCGCTGGAAGAGATCGTCGATCTCCGGGCGCGTGCCGTAGGGGTAGGTGCCGCCCTTGGTGAAGAACGCCTCCAGGCGGGTGGCCGCGTTGCCCGCCGCGCCGGTGGCCCCGATCAGCAGGCCGTGCAGCTTCTTCTCGCGCCAGGCGGTGAGGAAGGTGGCGCGCTCCATCGTGCGCACGCTCGTGCGGATCCCGATCGTCTGCAGGTTGCCGCCGACCGCCTCCGCCACGGTGGTGTAGGGCGGCAGCGGGGTGAGGTCGCCCGCGTCGAAGCCGTTTGGATAGCCGGCCTCGACCATGAGCTGCTTGGCCTTCTTGGGATCGAGGGCGGGCGGATCCAGGCGCAGCGCGAAGTCGAACTCGGGCGGCACGAAGGCGCCCGCCGCCTTGCCGAGCCCCAGCATCTCCGCCTGGTTGATCGCGTTCCGGTCGATCACGAGGCTGGCCGCCTGGCGCACCCGCCGGTCGTGCCACGGCGACTTCGGGTCCCACTGGTCCAGGAAGTCGAGCCAGTAGATGCCGTAGAGCAGCGGAGCGACCACCCGGACGCCGGGCGAGCGCTTCAAGTCCTCCGCCACCGGGCCGACGAACAGGTAGGCCGCGTCCACCTCGCCGGTCTTCACCGCGGCGGCGCGGGTGGTCTCGTCGGGGATCGAGCGCATGATCAGCCGCTTCACCTGCGGGGCCTTCCGCCAGTAGTCCCCGAACGCCTCGAGGGTCAGCTCGATGCCCGGGGTGAAGGAGACGAACTTGAACGGGCCCGCGCCCACCGGGGCCTTCCGGTACGCCTCCTCGCCGACCTTCTCGATGTACTTCTTGGGCACGATCCAGCCCGCCCCGGTGGCGGAGGTGCCGTAGAAGGCCATGAAGTCCGGCCACGGCTCCTTGAGCACGAAGCGGACCCGGTTCGGCGCGAGCACCTGGATCTCCTTGACCTTGTCCTTGAGCAGCTTGGCCCCGCTGCCCTTGTAGCGCTCGAACGTGAACTTCACGTCCTCGGCGGTGACCGGGTCGCCGGTGTGGAAGCGCGCGTTCTTCCGGATGACGAACTCGTAGCTCAGGCCGTCCTTGGACGCGCTCCAGGACTCGGCCAGGCTCGGGGTCATGATGCCGCCCGGCATGGGCTTCACGAGCGCGTCATGCAAAGCGTAGAGCACCATGAACGGGGTGATGAGCGCCTCGGTCTCGCCGGGATCGAGCCAGCGCGAGACGAGCGTCACGTGCACGCCGATGGCCATGGTGCCGTCGGGCGGGACCGCGACCGCGAGGCCCGGAGCCAGCATGACGACGAGGACGAGGGTCAGGATCACGCCGAGGACACGCATCGCTCACCTCCGAGGGAAGGTTGGTGGGCGAGAAGGTACCACGGGTTTGCTCCGGCCGTATCCGGCGGGTTGAAAAAACCGAGGCGGCGACGATGCCGGCCCGCTTAGGATGACGTGATGAAGGGAATCATCCTGGCGGGTGGGTCCGGCACGCGGCTCTACCCCGCGACCCGGGGGATCAGCAAGCAGCTGGTGCCCATCTACAACAAGCCGATGGTGTACCACCCGCTGTCCACCCTCATGCTGGCCGGTATCCGGGAGATCCTGCTGATCACCACCCCGGAGGACGCGCCCGCGTTCCACCGGCTCTTCGGGGACGGCAAGCACCTCGGCCTGGCGCTGTCCTACGCGGTACAGCCCCGGCCCGAGGGGCTGGCCCAGGCCTTCATCATCGGCCGCCAGTTCGTCGGCAAGGACGCGGTGGCCCTGGCCCTGGGCGACAACGTCTTCTACGGGCACAACCTGCCGGTGGCGCTCCAGGCCGCGGTCGCGCGCCCGGCCGGGGCCACCGTGTTCGCCTACCGGGTGCGCGATCCCTCGCGCTACGGGGTGGTGACGTTCGGCCCCGACGGCCGCGCGCGGGAGATCGAGGAGAAGCCGGCCCAGCCGCGCTCCAGCTTCGCGGTGACCGGGCTCTACTTCTACGACAACCGGGTCGTCGACATCGCGGCCGGGCTCAAGCCGTCGGCCCGCGGGGAGCTCGAGATCACCGACGTCAACCGCGCGTACCTCGAGCGCGGCGAGCTGCACGTCGAGCGCCTCGGCCGCGGCATCGCGTGGCTCGACACCGGCACCTACGACTCCCTGCTCCAGGCCTCCAACTTCATCCAGGCCATCGAGGAGCGGCAGGGCCTCATGGTGGCGTGCGTGGAGGAGATCGCCTGGCGCATGGGTTGGATCACCGCGGACGACATCCGGCGGATCGCGGCCCCGATGAAGCAGAACGGCTACGGCGAGTACCTCCTCGGCCTGCTGGAGAGCGACGCCTGACGCCGGGCGCCCCGCGCTGAGACGGCGGCGCCCCCGATCGGGGCGCCGCCGGACGTCAGCTCAGAAGCGGGACTCAGAACCGCAGCGGATCCGTCAGGCGCGTCCAGCGCCCGCCCTTCACCACCGCGAGGAAGGACGAATCGGCGCCCTGGTGCTTGTCGGCCGCGAAGCTGACCTCCGGGCCGTTGAAGATGTCGTGGTAGCTCTTGATCGACTCCATGGCCCGCACGAAGTTGTCGGTGGTCAGCTCGGGCCCCGTCTTCTCGATCGCGGTCACGGTGAGGTCCGCGGCCACGTGCCCGTAGATGGCCCCGATGTTGGGGTCGACCTTGTAGCGGTCCTTGTATCGATCGAACCACGCTTGCGCGGGCGCCCCGAGCGTGTCGCGATAGGGCATCGCGGTGAGGCCCATCGCGTAGAACCCCTCGGTCACCCCGCCCTGGGCCGCGGCCACGAAGAGATCGTAGCTGGCGGCCGAGCCGAGGAAGTCCACGTCGGTCCAGCCCATCTTGCGCGCGGTGGCGTAGGGCACGATGGAGTCGCGGACGATGGTGCCCATCACCACCAGATCGCAGCCCGCCGCCTTCAGCTTGGTGACCTGGGCGCTGAAGTCCTGGTCGGTCGGCTTGTGGGTGACCGTCTCCACCATCTTCAGCTTGAGCTTCTCGGCCTGCAGCTGCACGCCGTCCAGCACCTCCTTGCCGAAGTCGGTGTCCTGGTACATCGCGCAGAGGGCCTTCTTGCCCTTCTTGCTCACGAAGTACTGGATGCCGGCCCGCACCTGGTCCACGTAGCTCGCCGCCCCGTAGAACTTCAGCTTGTGGAAGGGCTCGTACATCGAGCGCGCGGCGGAGAGCGGGAAGAGGTTCGGCACCCCCGCGTCGAACTGGTCCTTGAACAGCGCGTTGTTCATCGGGGTGCCGAGGCCCGCCACCATCGCGAAGATGCGGTCGCGGTTGATGAGCTTGGCTCCCGCCTGCACCGCGCGGGGCACCTGGTACTGGGTGTCCTCGACCACGAGCCGGATCTTGCGGCCGTGGATGCCGCCCGCCTCGTTGACCTCGTCGAAGCGCATCTTCACCGCGTTCGAGGAGGAGACCCCGTAGGTGGCGGCGGGGCCCGAGAGGTCGGTGTGCATGCCGAGCACGATCTCGGTCTTGGTGACCCCGCGGGTGTCCTTCTGGGCCGCGGCCACCCCGGCCAGCGCCACCGCGGCGGTCACGGTCGCGATCGTCAGTAGTCGCTTCATGCGTCGCTCCTTTCGTACATGCTGTCGATCAGGTCCTTGTACTTCACGTTGACGAAGGTGCGCTTCAGCTTCATGGTCGGGGTCAGCTCCTCGTCCTCCGGGGTGAGGAGCTGCTCGATCAGGCGGAACTTCTTGACCGTCTCGACCCGGGCGAGCTGCCGGTTCACCCGCTCGATCTCGCCCCCGATCAGCTCCTGCACCTCGGGGGCCCGGCAGAGTGACGCGAAGTTGCTGAACGGCACGTTGCGCTCCTGGGCGAACTGGGCCACCGTCTCGTGGTCGATCATGACCAGGCACGAGAGGAACTTGCGGCGGTCGCCGATCACCACCGCGTCGGAGATGAAGGGCGAGAACTTGAGCTGGTTCTCGATCTCGGAGGGGGTCACGTTCTTGCCGCCCGCGGTGATGATGATGTCCTTCATGCGGTCGGTGATCCGCACGAAGCCCTCCGCGTCGATGGTGCCCACGTCGCCGGTGTACAGCCACCCGTCCACCACCGCCTCCGCGGTCTTCTCCGGCCTGCGGTAGTACCCGAGGAAGACGTGGGGGCCCCGCAGCAGGATCTCGCCCTCCGGGGAGAGGCGCACGTCGGTGCCCGGCCGCGCGACTCCGACCGTGCCGAGCTTCATGCGGTCGAGCGGCATCGCGGTGGCGAGCCCGGTGTTCTCGGTCTGACCGTAGACTTCCAACATGTTGATACCCAGCGCGAGATACCAGCGGATCAGCTCGGGGGCGATGGGGGCCGCGCCGGTGGCGGCCCCGCGGGCCCGGTGCAGCCCGATCGAGCGCTTGACGTTGTCGAGCACCAGGAAGTCGGCCACCCGGAAGCCCAGCCGAAGGCCCCACGGCACCGGCCGGCCCGCGAGCCGGCGCTCCGCGACGCGCTGCCCGATCCCGAGCGCCCGCTCGTAGGCGACGCGGCCGAGCCAGGTCGCCTCGCGCATGCGCAGGGCCACCCCCGAGTAGAACTTCTCCCAGATCCGGGGCACCGCGAAGAACAGGGCGGGGGCCACTTCGCGGATGTTTTCTGGCACCGTGTCGATGGACTCGGCGAAGTTCACCGTCGAGCCGGTATAGAGCGGGTTGAAGACGGTGAAGGTCCGCTCCGCGATGTGGCAGAGGGGCAGGAAGGAGAGCTGCTGGTCTCCCTCGCGGAGGGGGGTGATGAAATCGGCATAGGCGAGCTGGAAGAGGATGTTGCGGTGGCTCAGCATCGCCCCCTTGGGGGGCCCGGTGGTGCCCGAGGTGTAGACCAGGATCGCGAGGTCGTCGGGCTGCGGGATCTCGACCAGGAGGTCGAAGGCGTCGGGGTGCTCCCGCTCGTAGCGCGCGCCCAGCTCGAGCAGCGCGTCGAAGGGCATGACCTGCTCGTCCTGGAAGGCGTGGAGGCCCTCCATGTCGTAGACGAAGATCTTGACCAGCTGCGGGCAGCGCTCGCGCACCGCGAGGATCTTGTCGAGCTGCTCCTCGTTCTCCGCGAAGAAGAACCGGGCGCCGCTGTCGTTGACGATGTACTCCACCTGGCGGGCCGAGTCGGTGGTGTAGATCCCGTTGGGGATCGCGGCCGCCGACATCACGCCGAGGTCGGTGTAGAGCCACTCCGGGCAATTGTCCGCGATGATCGCCACCACGTCGCGGGGCCGGAGCCCGAGGGCGACCAGCCCCAGACCGACCCGCTTCGCCCGCTCTCCGTACTCGCGCCAGGAGATGCCGCGCCAGATGCCGAGCTGCTTCTCGCGCATCGCCACCCGGTCGCCCCGCTCCCGCACCACGTGGCGGAACAGCCGGGGCAGGGTGTCCTGCCCGTGCACGGTGGGGGCGAGGTTCTCGGGGAGGGGCGGCCGGCGGGCTTCCGTCTTCAGCGCCATGTCTTCTTCCTCTTCCAGCGCCGCGTGCCGCGGACGCTCGACTCCTTGAGGCCCAGGTAGAACTCCCGGATGTCGTCCTTCTCGAGGAGTCGGTCGCAGTTGTCTTCCATCACGATGCGGCCCAGCTCGAGCACGTAGCCGTAGTCCGCGGTGTGGAGCGCGATGTTGGCGTTCTGCTCGACCAGCAGGACGGTGACGCCCCGCTCACGGTTGATGCGCTGGATGATCTCGAAGATGTCCTTCACCAGCTTGGGGGCCAGGCCCAGCGACGGCTCGTCGAGCAGCATGACCTTGGGCCGCGCCATCAGGGCCCGGGCGATGGCCAGCATCTGCTGCTCCCCGCCCGAGAGCGATCCCGCGCGCTGCTCCGCGCGCGCCGCGAGCACCGGGAAGTACTCGGCGACCATCTCCAGATCGCGGGCCACCCCGTCCGCGTCCCGGCGCGTGTAGGCGCCCATCCGCAGGTTCTCGCGCACGGTCAGGAAGGGGAAGACCTCGCGTCCCTCCGGCACGTGGGAGAGCCCGAGGCGCGCGACCCGGTCCGGGTCGAGGCCCTGGATCTGGCGGCCCGCGAGCGTGATGGTGCCCTTCTGGGGATCCATGACTCCGGACACCGTCTTGAGGATGGTGGTCTTGCCCGCCCCGTTGGCGCCCAGGATGGTGACGATGGCCCCCGCGGGCACCGCGAAGCTCACTCCCCGCAGGGCCATGATGGGGCCGTAGTAGGTCTCCACGTTGCTCACGGTGAGGAGCGCCTCGGCCACCGCCCGTCAGCCTCCGAGGTAGGCCTTGACCACGTCGGGATGCTCCTGGACCTCCCGGGACGTCCCGCACGCCAGCACGCGCCCGTAGTTCAGCGCGAGCACGCGATCGGAGACCGCTCCCACCAGGCTCATGTCGTGCTCGACCATCAGCACGCTGATGCCGAGCAGGCTCCGGATGTCCTGGATCCAGAACGCCATGTCCTCGGTCTCCTCCACGCTGAGCCCGGACGAGGGCTCGTCGAGCAAGAGCAGGGCCGGCTCGGTGCAGAGGGCCCGGCCCATCTCCACCACCTTGCGCACGCCGTAGGGCAGGTTCACGACCAGGCTGTCGCGGTAGGCCTGCAGCTCGAGGAAGTCGATCACCTTCTCGGCCGCCTCGCGATGGGCGCGCTCCCGGGCGCGCACCGCGGGGAGGAACAGGATCTCCTCCAGGAGGCGCGGCCGCGCGTGGGCGTGGCGGCCCAGCAGCAGGTTCTGGAGCACCGAGGCGTGCTCGAACAGCTCGATGTTCTGGAAGGTGCGCGCGATGCCCCGCCGGGCGATCTCGTGCGGGGGCACCCGGGTGATGTCCTCGTCGCGGAAGACGAGGCGGCCGTCGGTGGGGTCGTAGATGCGCGAGATCAGGTTGAAGATTGTGGTCTTGCCCGCCCCGTTCGGCCCGATGATCGTGAACACCTCGCCCGCCTCGACCTCGAACGACACGCCATCCACCGCCCGGATGCCGCCGAAGCTGACCCCGAGATCCTCGACCGCGAAGAAGGTCACCGGAGGCGCTCCGAGCGCATGTAGGTCTTCTGACGCCGGAAGGTGGCGCGCTTGTAGAGCGGGAAGGTCGAGAAGAGGAGCTGGATCTTGCGCCATCGGCCGTAGATGCCGAGCGGTTCGAAGAGGATGAAGAGGACCAGGATGAGGCCGAAGATGCCGGGCTCGAGGCCGGGCTGCTTGACGAAGCGCTCCACCGTCAGGTAGATCGCCGCGCCCGCGTCCTTGCCGAGCAGGCCCGAGAGATGCCCGGC
The DNA here is from genome assembly GCA_035312605.1 of Candidatus Methylomirabilota bacterium. Classification (GTDB taxonomy): domain Bacteria; phylum Methylomirabilota; class Methylomirabilia; order Rokubacteriales; family CSP1-6; genus CAMLFJ01. Next base: position 4,164 of record DATGBR010000098.1, on the reverse strand, counting down.
CCACTGGGGAGCGTGGTCGCGCACCTCCGAGATCAGCACCGGCAGCATCGCCACGAAGACCGCGCCGTAGAGCGCGCCGTGGAGGCTGCCGAGGCCGCCCACGACGACCATCAATAGGAACTGGATGGAGAGCAGGACGCTGAAGATGTCGGGGGCGAGGAAGCCGATCTTGTGGGCGAAGAGCGCGCCCGCCGCGCCCATCAGCGCGGCGGAGTAGGCGAAGGCCGTGGTCTTGTAGCGCGCGAGGTGCACGCCCATGGACTGCGCCGCGATCTCGCTGTCGCGGATGGCCACCCACGCGCGGCCGGTCGGCGCGCGCAGGATGTTGGCGGTGAGCCACAGGCCGGCGATCAGGAACGCCAGGCACAGGAAGTAGAAGGCGGCGTCGGAGGCGAAGGAGACGCCGAAGATCACCGGCTTGTCGACCGGCCGGCCCTTCAGGCCGTGGGTCACGTGCTCCCAGCGGCTGAACGCCTCCTGGATGATGAGCGCGAAGGCGAGGGTCGCGATCGTCAGGTAGACGCCGGTCATGCGCAGCGCGGGCAGGCCCACCAGCACGCCGGACGCCGCGGACAGCGCCGCCGCGAGCGCGACCGCGACCACCCACGGCAGCCCCAGGTCCTGCACGAAGTAGACGTGGGCGTAGGCCCCGATGCCGAGGAAGGCGGCGTGGCCCAGGCTCACCAGGCCGGTGTAGCCGGCCAGCACCATCAGCGAGAGCCCGCACAGCCCGTAGATGAACACCATGCTGACGTCGCTCAGGTAGTCGGGCAGGGCGAGCGGCAGGAGCAGCACCGCGGCGAGCAGGCCCGCGTACCAGCGCCGCTGCACCGGATCGCGGAAGAGCCCCAGGTCGTGATCGTAGCTGGTCTTGAAGGCGAAGCGCATGGGGTGCGGTCAGACCTTCTTCCGGCCCACGGTGCCGAACATGCCCTGGGGCCGGATGGCGAGCACCAGCAGCAGCACGATGTAGGCCGCCACGTCCTTCACCCCGAGCGGCAGGTAGGCGCCCGAGAACAGCTCGATGAGCCCGATGGTCACGCCGCCCACCAGCGCGCCCGGGATCGACCCGAAGCCTCCCAGCACCGCGGCCGCGAACGCCTTGAGCCCGATGAAGCCCAGGTTGATGTCGATCAGCGAGACCGGGGCCAGCAGGACGCCGGCGATGGCGGCCACCCCGGCCGAGATGGCCCAGATGAGCGAGAACATGCGCTTCACCGGGATGCCCATGTAGTACGCCGCGAGCTGGTTCTGGGAGGCGGCCTGCATGGCCACGCCCACCCGCGAGTAGGTGAAGAAGGCGTAGAGCAGGGCGCAGAGCACCACCGTGCCCACGATGATCGCCACGTACTCGTGGCTCACCGTCACCCCGCCCAGGCGCGTGGTCCTGGCGCTGAACGGCGTCGGCAGGGTGTAGATCTCGGAGCCCCAGGTCAGCGAGGCGAAGGAGCGGAACATCGCACCCAGGCCGATGGTGAGCATGACCACCGCGAACTGGGGCTGGCCGATGACGCGCCGGAGCACGGTGGCGTCGAGCACCGCCCCGAAGCCGCCGACGATGCCGATGGCCAGCGCGAAGGCGGTCCAGTAGCCGATGCCGTACCAGACCACGAACATGTAGCAGACGAACGCGCCCAGCATGAGCAGGTCGCCCTGGGCGAAGTTGACCAGCTCGGTGGCCTTGTAGATGAGGACGAAGCCGAGGGCGACCAGGCCGTAGATGCAGCCGACGGCGAGGCCATTCAGGGCAAGCTGCAGGATCGTGTCCAGCGCAGACCCCCCGCCGGGCTCCACCGGCCTGCTCCGTCCGCCGCGGCGACCCTGTCGCGGCGTGACGGTAATGGGGGCGGTTATATCCGGCGGGCGCCGGTCAAGTCAATCAGAGCTTGCGGATCCAGACCGCGGTGTCGTGGAAGACGGCGCCCCCGTTGGGGTAGCCGGGCTCGGCGCTGGTGAGCGCGTTGATGCCGACGCCCCCCACGAAGTCGCGATTCGGCCAGACCCCTTCCACGACCACGACGCCCCGCTGCTGGCCCGGCCGGGGCTCCGCGTGCGCGACCACCTCGCCCCGCTCGTTGCCGAGCCGGACGGGGGTGCCGGCGGGAGCGCCCAGCGCCGTACAGTCGTCGGGATGGAGCAGGGCGGTGGGCCGCTTCTCGCGCGCCCGCGAGGACGGGGTCTCGCTGAACGTGGAGTTGAGGAACGTCCGCGCCGGCGCGGCCACGAGGCGGAAGGGCTTCTCGGCGGTCGGGTTGTCGATCACGTCGAAGTGGTCGGGCAGGGTCGGCATGGTGTCGCCGCGGCCCCCCCAGCGCGACCAGGCCGGCTTGAAGTGGAAGCGCCGGTCGGGGGTGGGGAAGCCGTCGAGGAAGTGCGCGGTCTCGAACGGCGGGGCGAAGTCCTGCCCCCCTTGCCGGAAGTTCGTCTCCGCGTCCCACATGCCCGACTTCCGCAGCGTCTCGTCCATGATCTCCCAGGCGCTCATCTGGAAGCCGCGATGGGTGGCGCCGAGGCGCTTGGCGAGCTGGCAGATCACCCAGTGGTTCTCGCGGCACTCGCCGGGCGGATCGATCACCTGCTTGGTCACCTGGAAGTAGGTGTGCCCGCTCGCGGTGTAGAAGTCGTCGTGCTCGACCATCATGGTGGCGGGCAGCACGATGTCGGCGAAGGCCGCGGTCTCGGTCAGGAACTGCTCGTGCACGCAGAGGAAGAGGTCCTCGCGGGCCAGGCCCCGGTGCACCAGGTGGGTCTCCGGGCACACCATCGCCGGGTTCGTGTTCTGCACGAGCATCGCGGTCACCGGCGGGCCGCCCAGCAGGGCCGCGGGGTCGCCGGTGAGGATCGGGCCCAGACGCGACTGGTCCAGCGCGCGGATGGACTTGTCGACCAGGTCGAGCCCCTCGATCAGCGAGCGGTCGAGCGGATAGAGCGCGGTCTGGCCGTAGACCGCGCCGCCACCCGGGTACTGCCAGGCCCCGGTGATCGCGGGCAGGCAGGACACCGCGTGCATGTTCACCGCCCCGTTCCGGGAGCGGCTGAAGCCGTGGTGGCAGCGGATGAAGCTCTTCTTCGTGCGCCCGTAGAGGCGCGCGAACTCCACGATCTGCCTCGCGTCGAGGCCGGTGATGGTGGCGGCCCACGCGGGCGGGCGGGCGGCCACGTGGGCGGCCAGCTCGTCCGGGCAGTCGGTGTGGGCGCGCAGGTAGTCCCAGTCGGCGAGGCCCTCGGCGAAGAGCACGTGCATGACCGCGCAGGCCAGCGCGCCGTCGGTGCCGGGGCGCGGAGCCAGATGCAGGTCGGCCTTCGCGGCGGTGTCGGTGCGGTAGGGGTCCACCACCACGAGCGGGGCGCCGCGGCGCTTGGCCGCCATCGCGTGGCTCATCACGTTGACCTGGGTGTTGACCGGGTTGCCGCCCCAGATCACCACCAGGTCGGAGTGCTCGTCGATCTCGCGCAGGTCCACCCCGCGCTTGGCTCCCACCCCCGCGGCCCAGCCGGTGTCGGAGAGCGTCACGCAGATCGTCGAGTAGTAGCGCGAGTACCCCAGGGCGTGGCGCAGGCGGTTGATGCCGTCGCGCTGGACTAGGCCCATCGTCCCCGCGTAGTAGTAGGGCCACACCGTCTCCGGACCGAGGGCCTGGGCCTGGCGGGTGAAGGCCTCGGCCACCGTGTCGAGCGCCTCGTCCCAGCCGATGCGCTCGAAGCGGCCCGAGCCCTTGGACCCCACGCGTCGCAGCGGGTGGAGCAGTCGATCCGGATGGTGCACGCGCTCGGCGTAACGGCCCACCTTCTCGCAGATGACGCCGCGGGTGTAGGTGTTGCGGTGCGAGCCGCGCACCCGGCCGATGGTGCGCGCGTCGATCCGCTCGACCTCGAGCGCACAGGTGCTGGTGCAGTCATGGGGGCAGACCGACGGGACGATCTCCATGGCCTACACAATACCCCAGGTGGTGAGTCTGCTACACTCGCCGCCGCGCGCGGGGCCGGTCGCTGCCCGCTGACGACGATCCGCCCGCTACATCGCCGACCTCTCACAGACTTCCGTCGATGCCGCGCGCTCCGCGCTGAGTACTCACCAGGCGGTGGGTCGAAGGGGGCCGATCGCGCCCTTTCGTGCCCGGGGAGTCCCCGCGTCGATCCCCACGCCCACGACCCCGGGCTCGC
>DATGBR010000097.1:0-20024 GCA_035312605.1 Candidatus Methylomirabilota bacterium | reverse complement strand
GTGATCGCCGCCGATACCACGCTGCTCCCGTACGGCAACGGCACCGGCGGTAGCCGGGTGGCCGCCAACGCGGGGCCGTCTGTCGCCCGCACCGCGCGCGAGGTGGCGGGCAAGGCGCGGGTGGTGGCCGCCGAGATGCTGGAGTGCGCCCCCGCCGACGTGGTGCTGGCCGCGGGCCGGGCTCACGTGGCGGGGTTGCCCGAGCGCGGGGTGGCCCTGGGCGACCTCTCGCGCGCCGCGGTGCGGAGCAAGACGCTCCTGCGCGAGGCGCGGCCGGGGCTGCAGGCCTGCGGGTACTTCTCGCCCGAGACCGTGACCTTCGCGTTCGGGGCCCAGGCCTGCGCGGTGGAGGTGGACGTGGAGACCGGCCGGGTGCGGATCCTCCGTTACCTGGCGGTGCACGACTGCGGGCGGGCCATCAACCCGATGATCGTGGACGGGCAGCTCCACGGCGGCCTGGCCGGCGGCATCGGCACCGCGCTGATGGAGGACCTGGTCTACGACGCCGACGGCCAGCTCCTGACCGGGAGCCTGATGGACTACGCGATCCCGAGCGCGGCCGACCTGCCCGCGTTCGAGACGCGCTCGCTCGCGTTTCCGTCCACCCGGAACGACCTGGGCATCAAGGGGGTGGGCGAGAGTGCGATCATCGCCCCGCCGGCGGCCATCGCCAACGCGGTGGAGGACGCGCTCCACTCGCGGGGCGCCGACATTCTGGAGGTGCCGGTCACTCCGTCGCGGGTCTGGCGGGCGCTCTGGAAGGGCCGGGCGTAGCCGGGCGGATCACGTCGAGGGCGCGCCGCCGGTCGCGCGCGCATATGCCGCGTCGGCCGAAGTTAGGTATAGTTCCGGCCATGGCCATCGACCGCATCACCGTCTCCGTGATCCAGCATCGCCTCGAGTCGATCGTGCAGGAGATGGGCGAGGCCATGCTGCGCACCGCCTACTCGCAGATCCTGAACTCGAGCCGCGATTTTTCCACCGCGGTCTTCGATGGGCAGGGCCGCCTCGCCGCGCAGGCCGAGCACGTGCCGATCCACGTGGGCGCGCTGCCGTGGGCGGTGGCGTCGGTGGCCGATTTCTTCAAGGGGCGTATCGCTCCCGGCGACCTGTTCCTCCTGAACGATCCCTACCACGGCAACAATCACCTGCCCGATCTCACCGTCCTGCTCCCGGTCTTCGTGGGCGGCCGGCCGGTGTTCTGGTCGATCAACCGCGCGCACCAGCACGACATCGGCGGCGCGACCCACGGGGCCTACAACCCGGGCGCCACCGAGATCTGGCAGGAAGGGATCCGCATCACCCCCCTCAAGCTCTACGACCGCGGCGAGCTGCGCGACGACGTGCTGCAGATGGTGGCGACCAACGTGCGCCACCCGCGCGACTTCCAGGGCGACCTGCGGGCGATGATGGGCTCGGCCCGCATCGGGGAGCGCCGGCTGCTCAAGCTGGTGGACGACTACGGTCTCGACATCGTGCTCGAGACCATCGGAGAGATCCTCGACGGGGCGGAGCGCCAGAGCCGCGAGTGCATCCGTGGGTGGAAGGACGGGGTGTTCAAGGGCGAGGCGATCCTGGACGACGACGGCCACGGGGTCAGCGACGTCCACATCCGCGCGACGGTCACCAAGAAGGGCGACTCGCTCACCGTCGATCTCTCCGACTCGCACAGGCAGGTGACCGGCTTCATCAACTCGGCCTACCCCAACACGATGTCGGCGGTGCACATGGCGCTGGCCTACCTGATCGACCCGCGCACCCCGAAGAACGAGGGCACGTTCCGCCCGGTGACCGTCAAGGCGAAGGAAGGCACGGTGGTCTGGCCGTATCCGCCCGCGCCGGTGACCCTGTCGACCAACCACTGCGCGCAGGAGATCGCGGAGGCGATGATCAAGGCGCTGGCCAAGAGCTGCCCGGACCGGGTGCTCGCGGGCTGGTCGCGGCGCTTCCGCATCGCGATCTCGGGCACGAATCCGCGGAACAAGCGCAAGTTCATCTGGCACCTCTTCCACGCGCGCGGGGGCGGCGGCGCGTCCTCGGCGGGCGACGGTTGGGAGACCGCGGGCGAGGGGCAGGCCGCGGGCGGCATCAAGTTCGGCTCGGTGGAGGTCGCGGAGACGCGCTTCCCGCTCTTCTTCAAGCGCCACGAGTTCCGGCCCGACTCCGCGGGCGACGGGCGCTTCCGCGGCGGGGTGGGCTCGGTGCTCGAGCTGCGCATGGAGACGACCGAGCCCGCGCTCGGCAACACCGCGGGCGACGGGGTGCGCTACCCGGCCTACGGCGTGCTGGGCGGCAAGGACGGGCTGCCCCATCGCTACCGGATGATCGCGCGCGGCCAGACGCGCGTGCTCAAGACGAAGGAGGTGGGCGTGCCGATCCCGCCGGGTGCGATGTTCCTGGTGGAGTCGATGGGGGGCGGCGGCTACGGCCCGCCCGCCCGGCGCTCCTCCGAGGCGCGCGCGGCGGACCGGGTCAACGGCTTCGTCTCCGGCCGCCCGCGGCGCGGGAGGGCCTGAGATGCTGCGGATCGGCATCGACGTGGGCGGGACCTTCACCGATCTGGTGGGGGTGGACGACGCGGGCCGCGTGACTCTCGCCAAGTCGGCCTCCACCCCCGCCGATCCGTCCATCGGGGTGATGGAAGGGCTCGACCTCCTCGCGGCCGAGCTCCAGACCGACCTGGCCGGGCTGCTGGCCGACACCGGCCTGGTCGTGCACGGCACCACCGTGGCCACCAACTCGCTGCTCGAGCGCAAGGGCGCCACGGTGGGGATGCTGACTACCGCGGGCCACCGCGACGTCATCGAGATGCGCGAGGGCCTCAAGGACGACCGCTACAACCTGCGCATGCCGCCGCCGGTGCCGCTGGTGCCGCGGGCCCGACGGCTCGACGTGACCGAGCGGATGCGCTTCGACGGCACGGTGGAGACGCCGCTCTCGAAGACGTCCGCGGAGGCGGCCATCCGGCGCCTGGCCACCGCGGGGGTGGGCGCGGTGGCGGTCTGCTATCTGCACTCCTATCGCGATCCGCGCCACGAGCGGGAGACCCGCAAGCTGCTCGCGCGGCTCTTGCCCGACGCGTACGTGTCGCTCTCCTCCGACGTGCTCGCCCAGATCAAGGAGTACGAGCGGTTCTGCACCACGGTGGTCAACGCGTACGTCGGCCCGGTGCTCGCGCGCTATCTCGGCAGCCTCGGCTCGCGGCTCCAGAAGGCGGGCTACCGCGGCGACGTGCTGATCATGCAGTCGCACGGGGGCGTGGCGACCATCGCGGACTCGGTGCGCCTGGCCGCGGGGGCCGTGCTGTCGGGGCCGGCGGGTGGCATCGCGGGCAGCCGCCACGCCGCGCGGGTGCTCGGCGAGGGCAACCTGATCACGTTCGACATGGGCGGGACCAGCACCGACATCGCCCTGCTCGAGGGGGGCGAGCCGCATCTCACCGGCGACAAGGCGGTGGGGGCGAGCAAGGTCGCGCTGCCGAGCATCGACATCCACACCCTCGGCGCGGGCGGCGGCTCGATCGCGCGGGTGGACGCGGGCGGCATCCTCCACGTGGGGCCGGAGAGCGCGGGCGCGGTGCCCGGTCCGGCCTGCTACGGGCGCGGGGGCACCGCGGCCACCGTCACCGACGCCAACCTCGTCCTCGGGCTGCTCGACCCCGCGGGCTTCCTGGGCGGGCGCGCGCGGCTCGATCCGAAGGCGGCTCACGCCGCGGTCGAGGGCATCGCGCGCCGGCTCGGCCTGGGCGTGGTCCCGGCGGCGGAAGGCATTCACCGCGTCGTCGACACCAACATGGCCGAGGGCATCCGGCTCGTCTCGGTGCGCCGCGGCGCCGACCCGCGCCGATTCGCCTTGCTGTCCTTCGGCGGCGCGGCCGGGCTCCACATCACCGAGGTCGCGCGCATGCTCGAGATCGGCCGCGTGGTGGTGCCGCGGGTCGCCTCGGTCCTCTCGGCGTGGGGCATGCTGGCCACCGACCTGCGCTACGAGTTCGTGCGGACGCACGTGGGCGAGGCCGGCCAGGTCGGCGCCGGGCGCCTGCGGCGGCTCTTCGCGGAGATGGAGGCGGAGGGGCGGCGGCGGCTCGGCAAGTCCTTCGCGGGCCGGGTGGACGTGCGCCGCTCGGTGGACATGCGCTACGGCGAGCAGACCTTCGAGATCCAGGTGCCGCTCGACGGGGTCGACGTGGAGGCGAAGGACCTGATGGAGCAGGTGGTGGACCACTTCCACCGGCGACACGAGGAGCTCTACACCTACAGCGCGCCCGGTCAGGACGTGGTGCTGGTGAACGTGCGGGCCGCGGTGATCGGGCGCTTGCCCGCGCTCCCCGCCGAGCAATCGCGGCGCGTGAGCGCGCCGGCCGCGCCGCGGAGCCGACGGGTGTACCTCGAGCGGTGGATGGAGATCCCGGTGTACGACATGGACGGGCTCGCGGAGGGCCAGGAGGTGAAGGGCCCTGCGATCTTCGAGTCGGCGACCACCACCGTGCTGATCCGCGAGCGAGAGCACGCGCGGGTCACCGCGGAGGGGTGGCTGGATATCCGGCTGGGGTAGCGTTCGGCGTCGCCGCCCCTCGTTTACACCACCCCTCACCCTGCCCTCTCCCCTGAGGGGAGAGGGGGATGAGGCGGGAACTACCTATGTATAGGCGCCGACCGAGGCGTCGGCCACGCCGGCCGCGTACTTGGCGAAGACGCCGGTGGTGAAGCGCGGCTTGGGCGCCTTCCACTTGGCCAGGCGCTTCTTGATCTCGCCCGCCGGCACCTCGAGATCGAGCCGCCGCTTCTTCACGTCGATCGAGATGGTGTCGCCGTTCCGCACCGCCGCGATCGGGCCGCGCTCCGCTGCCTCGGGCACGATGTGGCCGATCATGAAGCCGTGGGTGGCGCCCGAGAAGCGGCCGTCGGTCATGAGCGCCACGCTCTCGCCGAGACCGGCGCCTTGCAGCGCGCCGGAGACGTGCAGCATCTCGCGCATGCCGGGCCCGCCCTTGGGGCCCTCGTAGCGGATCACGATCACGTCGTTGGGCTTGATCTTGCCCTTCTTGATCGCCTGGAAGGCGTCCTCCTCGACCTCGAAGACGCGCGCTGGCCCGCGGTGCGCGTACTTCTTCTGGCCGGAGAGCTTGATCACGCACCCGCCGGGGGCGAGGTTGCCCCGCAGGATCGCGATGCCGCCCTCCGACTTCAGCGCCTTCGCGAGTGGCTTGATCACCTGCTGGCCCGCCGGCTCGGGGGCGGCCTTCACCTCCTCGGCGATGGTGCGGCCGGTGACCGTCTTCTCGCTCCCGTGCAGGAGGCGCGCCTCCAGCAGGCGCTTGCCCACCACCGCCATGCCGCCCGCGTCGTACATCTCGGGCGCGGTGTAGTTGCCCCACGGCTTCAGGTCGGCGACCACCGGCGTCTTGCGCGAGATGCGGTCGAAGTCCTCGATCGCGAGCTTGACCCCGAAGTCCCGCGCGGTGGCCATGAGGTGGAGCACGGCGTTGGTGGAGCCGCCGGTGGCCATGACGCCCGCGATGGAGTTCTCGAAGCTCTTGCGGGTGACGATCTTGCGCGGGGTGAGACCCTGGCGCACCAGCTCCATCACGAGCTTGCCCGACTCGAAGGCGACCTCCTCCTTCCGGGGGTCGACGGCGGGAATGTCGTTCCAGCCCATCGGCGACATGCCGAGCATCTCGTAGGCGGTGGCCATGGTGTTGGCGGTGAACTGGCCGCCGCAGGCGCCCGCGCCCGGACAGGCGTGGTCCTCCACGTCCTTGAACTGCTCGAGCGGGATCTTGCCCGCGTTGTAGGCCCCGATCGCCTCGAACACGTCCTGGATGGTGAGGTTGCGGCCCGCGAACGGCCCTTCCGAGCCCGCGCAGCGCCCGAACATGATCGAGCCGCAGTAGAGCATGAGGCCCGGGATGTCGAGCCGCCCCAGCACCATGGTCATCGCCGGGATCGTCTTGTCGCAGCCGGAGATCGTGACGATGCCGTCGAACATGTGGCTGCGCGCGACCAGCTCCACCGAGTCGGCCACGACCTCCCGACTGATGAGAGAGCCCTTCATGCCCTCGGTGCCCATGGTGATGCCGTCGGTGATCGAGATCGTGTTGACCTCGATCGGCGTGCCGCCCGCCGCCCGGATGCCCTGCATGACCTTGTCGGCCAGCTTCCGGTGGTTCCAGTTGCAGGGCATGGTCCCGATCCAGCTGTGGGCCACGCCGATCTGGGGGCGCGAGAGATCCTGATCGCTGAAGCCGACCGCCTTCATCATGGCGCGGGCGGCGGCTCGGTCGGTGCCTTCGAGGAGGACGCGGCTGCGCTTGCGGGGATCGACGGCCATCGCAGACTCCTTTGTCGTGGGGCGCTCGGGTTGGCGCGATTCTACAGCAGCTCGCGGAGGGGGACCAGCGCGTAGCCCTGGGCGCGGAGGCCCGCGATCAGGGCGGGCAGGTACTCCACGAGCCGGCGCCCGGCTCCGGGCACCCCGTCCGCGTCGTGCAGGTCGTAGATCGCGCCCGCGCGCGCCCGCGCGAGCCCCCGCCGCGCCTGCTCGGCCGGCTCGACGGGGCGCCGGCTCTCCGGCTGCACCGTCCAGAAGACGCAGGGCGTCCCGAGCTCGCGAGCCACCCCGAACATCGCGAGGTTGGTCTTGCCCCACGGCGGGCGGAAGAAGCGGGGCGGCGCGCCCGCCGCGTCCGCGATGGCGGCGTGCCCGTCGGCGATCTCGCACTCGGTGTGGGCCGGCCCGCAGCGCCAGAGGCTCGGGTGGCTCCACGTGTGGTTGCCCAGGTCGTGGCCGGAGCCGGCGATGCGCCGCGCCTGCTCGGGCACCCGCCGGGCGCGCTGCCCGATGAGGAAGAAGGCGGCGCGCACGCCCTCGCGCGCCAGCACGTCAAGGACGCGCGGCGTCCACTCGGGGTCCGGCCCGTCGTCGAAGGTGAGGCTGACCGCGCGGTGCTCGCGCGGTCCGCGCCAGATCGACCCGAGGGTGAGCAGGTGCGAGCCCCACGTGTAGGCGCCCCAGAGCCCGGGCGCCGCGCCCGCCATCAGCCAGCCGGCCCGCTTCACGCCGGGGGCCGCTTGGCCACGAGCAGGGTCAGCCGCCCGCTCTGGACGACCTCGCCGTGCTGGTTCAGGATCGAGCGCTCCTCGATGACCACCCCGCCCTCCTTCATCGAGCGCTTGGCCACCGTGGTCGAGACGCTACGGATGGTGTCGCCCACGCGCGTCGGCTTGAGGAAGCGCCACTCGAATCCCATGAACGCGAGCACCACGAGCGGCGGCTGGGGGACCCGCCAGCCGAGACCGGACGACATGCAGAGGGGGATGAGATCCGGGATCGCCCCCGGCTCGGACGGAGGGGTCAGGGTGAGCGAGCCGAAGAGCGCGGCGTGGGTCTCGGTGAGGGTCATGCCCGGGGTCTCGAGGGGCACGTTGGTCTGCACGTCCTCGAAGTAGAGCCGCCGCTCGGCCGGCCCGCCCGCCATTCCTCTATCCCTCAGGCGGGCCGGCGGCCGACCAGGTGGTCGGTCTCGCCTTCCTGCACCACCTCGCCGCGCTGATTGACCACGCGGCGCTCCAGCGTGATGAGCCCGACGCGTGGCTGCTCGCCGTCCTTCTTGGCCGAGACGCGCGCCTCGACGTGGATGGTGTCGCCGATCTTGATCGGTCCTTTGAACTTCCACTTCACCGCGGCGAGGGGGCCGACCGCCTGCCCGGGCACCACCCGGTCGAGGAGCCCCTGCTGGATCGACAGCCCGAGCAGGCCGTGGGCGATGCGCTCGCCGAACAGCGACGCCTTCATGTGCTCGGCGTCGGTGTGGAGCACGTTGTAGTCGCCGCTCAGGCCCGCGAAGATCACGATGTCGGCCTCGGTCACGGTGCGGCCGGGCGAAGTATACTGCTCGCCGAGCTGGATATCCTCGAAGTAAACGACCGGCTCGCCACTCACGGGGGCCTAGGATAGCACGCCGGCTCGCGCCTTCCCGCGTCGTGGGATCGCAGTCTCCGCGGACCCGTATGGTACGCTCGTTGACTGGAAGCGGGCCGGTCTTCGCCGGCCCGACCGATGCCCACACCAACGGAGGTGGCCATGCAGAGTCGCCGGCAATTCATCCTCAAGGGTGCCAAGCTCGTGGCGGTCGGAGCGGCCGCCGCTTCCGCCGGGCCGAGTGTATTCGTGCGTGGAGCCGGCGCGGCCGACAAGCAGCTCAAGGTCCTCCAGTGGGCGCACTTCGTGCCCGCCTACGACAAGTGGTTCGACCCGTGGGCGAAGGAGTGGGGCGCCAAGCGGGGGGTCGAGGTGACGGTGGACCACGTGGGCTTCGGCGACGTGGTGCCGCGCGCGACCGCCGAGGTGGCGGCCCAGTCCGGCCACGACGTCCACATGTTCATCGGCCTGGCGAGCGCCTTCGAGGAGCACGTGATCGACCTCAAGGAGGTGTCGGGCACGCTCGAGAAGAAGTACGGCAGGCCGGTCGAGCTATCCACCCGCAGCACCTACAACCCGCTCACCAAGAAGCAGTTCGCCCTGTCCGACATGTGGGTCCCGGATCCCGGCAACTACCACAAGAAGGTGTGGACCGACATCGGCATGCCCAGCGGCCCGGCGACCTACGAGGATCTGGTGAAGGCGGCGCCCGAGATCAAGAAGGTGGCGCCGCAGATGCAGATTCCGATCGGGGTCGGGCTCTCGCAGGACATCGACTCCAACATGGCGGTGCGCAACATCCTCTGGTGCCACGGGGGCTCGATCCAGGACAAGGACAGCAACCTGGTGCTGAACTCCCCCGAGACCCTGAAGGCGCTCGAGTACGCCAAGCGGCTCTACTCGGTGGGCATGACCCAGGCGGTCCTGTCGTGGAACGCGGCCTCGAACAACCAGGCGTTCAACGCCCAGGAGACCGCGTACATCCTGAATTCGATCTCGGCGTACCGGACCGCGCAGGACAACAAGCTGCCAGTGCTCGACAACTACTTCTTCGTGCCCGCGCTCAAGGGCCCCACCGGGATCCAGCTCGCGTCCGAGCACGTGATGAGCGGCTACGTGGTCTGGAAGTTCTCCAAGAGCCAGGACATCGCGAAGGAGTTCCTGGTGGCCCTGGTGGACGCCTCGCGGGAGTCGATGCTCGGGAGCAAGCTCTACAACTTCCCGTCGTTCTACGGCGCGGCCGCCGAGCCCAATACCCCGATCAACAAGAAGGCGGAGTCGGGGGCGGCCTGGATCGCCAAGCAGTGCAACGCCGATCCGTTCGGCTCGCAGCCGGGCGACAAGCTCTCGCTGCTCGCGAAGGCCCTGCCCTGGTCGACCAACCTGGGCTACCCCGGCTTCGCGAACCCCGCGGAGGGCGAGATCTTCGACACCTACGTGATCACCGACATGTTCGCCAAGGCGGCCACCGGGGCGCTCTCGCCCAAGGACGCCCTGACCGAGGCGACCACTCGCTGCAAGGAGATCTTCACCAAGTGGCGGAAGAAGGGGATGGTCGCCGGCGGGTCCAAGGACCGCTAGGCCACTCCCGCGCTGATCCGCGACCGGGCCGGCGGGCACCTCAGCCCCGCCGGCCCGGTCGTGACCACGATGGCGAGTCCCGACATCGCTCTTCCCCGACCGCGGGCCACGCCCGTCGAGGCCCTCTCGCGCCGGGACCTCCGGCTCGGCAAGGTCCTTCTCGCCCCCGCGCTGACCTACATCTTCCTGCTGGTCGCGATCCCGTTCCTGCTGGCGGTCTTCCTGAGCCTCACCAACTCCTCCGCGGGCAGCCTCGACTTCTCTTTCGTGGGCCTGCAGAACTTCCGGGCCGTCGTGTCGAGCCCGGTGTTCCGACGAGCCCTGTGGAACACCTTCGTCTTCACGTTCGTCTCGCAGGCTCTGGTCATCGTGATGGGGAACGTCCTGGCCCGGGCGCTGATGAAGCCGTTCCGGGGCAAGCTCCTGGTCCGGTTCCTGATCCTGCTCCCGTGGGCGGCCCCGATCTCGCTCGCGACCCTCGGCTGGCTGTGGATCTTCGACTCCACCTTCAGCGTGATCAACTGGCTACTCAAGGTGGCGGGCTGGCTCGGCCCCGGCCAGTGGTATTACTGGCTGGGCGACCCGGTGCTCGGGATGATCGCGATCATCACCGTGCACGTGTGGCGGATGCTGCCGTTCTCGACCGTCATCCTGCTCGCCGGCCTCACCTCGATCCCCCGGGAGGTGCACGAGGCCGCCGACATCGACGGGGCCGGGCCGCTGGCCAAGACGTTCCAGATCACGATCCCGATGATGCTGCCGATCTTGGCGGTGGCGGTGCTCTTCGGCGTCGTGTTCACCTTCACCGACATGAGCGTGGTCTACCTGCTCACCCGCGGCGGGCCCTACAACAGCACCCACGTGCTCGCGAGCCTGGCCTTCCAGGACGGGGTGCTCGGGGGCGACGTGGGCCGGGGCGCGGCGGTGGCGATCTTCCTGGTGCCGCTGCTCGTGGTGATGGCGGTGGTGATGCTGCGGATCTCGCGGCGGGCCGAGGTGGCCTAGGTGGCGCGGCGCCGGGGCGGGAGGATCCTGGCGGTGGTGGGCCACCGCGCGCTCATCCTGGGCTTCACCGCGTTCGCGATCTTCCCCTTCTACTGGATGCTGATCACCGCGTTCAAGCAGAACGCGGATCTCTACGTGGGCGCGTCCAACACCGCGCACAATCCGTTCGTCTTCAATCGTCCCCCCACGCTCGAGCACCTGCAGATCCTGTTCAACAACACGCTGTACCTCACCTGGCTCTTCAATACCCTCTGGGTGGGCGGCCTGGTGGTCGCGATCACACTGGTCCTCGGGGTCCCGGCCGCCTACAGTCTCGCGCGCCTGACCGGCCGCTGGGGCGAGCGGCTCTCCATCGGGATCTTCCTCACCTACCTGATCCCGTCCACCCTCCTCTTCATCCCGTTCTCGCGGCTGGTGGCCCTGCTCGGGCTGCAGAACCAGCTCTGGGCGCTGGTCCTGATCTACCCGACGTTCACGGTGCCGTTCTGCACGTGGCTCCTGATGGGTTTCCTCAAGACCCTGCCGAAGGAGGTCGAGGAGTCGGCCATGGTGGACGGCTGCAGCCGGGTCGGCGCCATCACGCGCGTGGTGCTGCCCCTGGCGGTGCCCGGCCTGCTCACCGTCGTGATCTTCGCGCTCACCCTCACGATCCAGGAGTTCGTCTACAGCCTGACCTTCATCTCGTCGGTGGGCCGCATGACGGTCAGCGTGGGGGTGCCGGTGGCGCTGATCCGCGGCGACGTCTACTACTGGGGGTCGCTGATGGCGGCGTGCCTGATCACCAGCGTGCCCCTCGCTATCCTCTACAACTTCTTCCTCGACCGCTTCATCGCCGGGTTCACGGTCGGGGCGATCAAGTAGTCCCCCGGCGGAACCTTGACATCCGTCTCGGTGCCTACTTAGAATTCAGACCGACCAGTCGGTCTGGCCACCCACCCCAACATGGAGGCAGACATGGCCGTCGCCGCACCCGCCCCGCCCCGCTTCCGCGATGCCCGACTCACGGGCATCTGGGAGAAGGTCCAGGCTGGAGAGCGTCTCTCCCGCCCGGACGGTCTCGTCCTCTTCGAGACGGACGATCTGCACGCGGTGGGCCGCATGGCGGACTTCGCCAAGTCCCGCCTTCATGGAGACCAGGTCTTCTTCGTTCTCAACCGCTACATCAACCCGACGAATGTATGTGTGCTCTCTTGCAGCTTTTGTGACTTTGCCCGGAAGAAGGGCGAGGAGGGCGCCTTCGAGAACACGATCGAGGACGTCCTCGCGATGATCAAGCCGGGCACGCGCGAGGCCCACATCGTCGGCGGCCACCACCCGGACTGGCCGTTCGAGTACTTCGAGCGGATGATCGAGGCCATCCACCACGGGCGGCCCGAGACCCAGATCAAGGCGTTCACTGCGGCCGAGATCGACTACTTCTGGCGGCGGTGGAAGATCGAGCCCCGCGAGGCGCTCACCCGGCTCAAGAAGGCGGGGCTCCACTCGATGCCGGGGGGCGGCGCGGAGATCTTCTCCAAGCGGCTGCAGAAGCTCCTGCACTTCACCGGCAAGGCCGACGCGGACCGGTGGTGCGAGATCCACGGGATCGCCCACTCGCTCGGTCTCAAGACCAACGCCACCATGCTCTACGGCCACGTGGAGACCATGGAGGAGCGCGTGGATCACCTGCTCAGGCTCCGCGAGCAGCAGGACCGCTCGGGGGGCTTCATCACGTTCATCCCCCTCTCCTATCAGACCGGCACCACCAAGCTCGTGCCCCGGCAGACTCCGCCGACCGACGACCTCCGCACGATCGCGGTCTCGCGCCTGCTCCTCGACAACTTTCCCCACATCGAGGCGTACTGGGTGATGATCGGCGAGGCGACCGCGTCGCTCGCGCTGCACTTCGGGGCCTCCGACGTCAACGGCACCCTCGAGGACGAGAAGATCGCGCACATGGCCCAGGCCGCGAGCCCGGCCGGCCTCGCCACCGAGCAGATCCTCCGGATCGTGCGCGACGCGGGCAAGATCCCGGTGGAGCGCGACGCGCTCTACAACGTGGTCAAGGTCTGGAGCTGACCGTGCTGCGCGTCGGCCGCATCCCGTATCTCAACTGCGAGCCGTTCTTCCACCGGCTCGAGGGTGTGGAGCTGGTCGACCTGATCCCCCGTCGGCTCGGGGAGGCCATGGCCACCGGCGAGCTCGACGCGGGGCCGCTGTCGCTCATGGACTACGTGCGGCTCGAGTCCCGTCTCGTCCCCCTGCCCTACGGGATCGGATGCCCCACCGGCGCGCGGAGCGTCCTCGTCTTCGCCGACCGGCCGCTCGCGGCGCTCGCCGGCGCGCGGGTGGGCATCACCGGGGAGACCTCCACGTCGGTGGAGCTGCTGCGCGTGCTGCTGGCCCTGCGCCACGGGGTCGAGCCGGCGGCCTGGGTGGGCGCCGACGAGCCCTGCGACGCGGTGCTGCTGATCGGCGACCAGGCGATCCAGCGGCTCACCCGCGGACCCGCGGCGCCGCACGTGTTCGACCTGGGCCTCGAGTGGCGCGACTGGACCGGCCTGCCCTTCGTGTTCGCGCGCTGGGCGGTGGCCGCGCGTGTGCCCGCCCCGGAGCGGCGCGCGTTCGTGGCCGCGCTCGACGCCGCGCTCGATCGCGGGATGGAGGCCCTGCCGCGGATCGCGGCCACCCATCGCGACCTGGGCTGGAGCCCGGCCGAGGTCGCGGCCTATCTCCGCAACTTCAGCTTCCGTCTGGGTCCCGATGAGGAGAAGGGCGCCGCCGAGTTCCTCCGGCTGCGCGGTCAGCTCGGAGCCGGCTCGTGCTGAGCCGCATCCAGGCGAAGGTCGAGGCCGGCGAGCGGCTCGACCGGATCGACGGGCAGTGGCTCCTGACCGACGCCCCGCTGCTCGACGTGGGGAGCCTGGCCCAGGAGGTGCGGTTCCGCCGCATCCCGGAGCGCCGGGTGACCTTCGTCATCGACACGAACCCCAACTACACCAACGTCTGCATCACCGACTGCCAGTTTTGCGCTTTCTACCGGCGACCGGGGGACAAGGAGGCGTACACCCTCACGGTGGACGAGGTGCTCGAGAAGGTCGGGTTCGCGGCCCGCGAGGGCGCGACCACCGTGCTGCTCCAGGGCGGGCACAACCCGGCCCTGCCGCTCCAGTACTACCTCGACCTGGTGCGCGAGACCCGGCGTCGCTTCCCGTCGGTGACCCCACACTTCTTCAGCGCCTCGGAGATCCGCACGATGTCGGACGTGGCGGGCAAGCCGGTCCCCGAGATCCTGAGCCAGCTGAAACAGGCGGGTCAGACGAGCATCCCGGGCGGCGGCGCGGAGATCCTCTCCGAGCGGGTGCGCCGCCGCGTCGAGCCCAAGAAGGGCGGGCCCGACGCGTGGCTCGAGGTGCACCGCGAGGCGCACCGTCAGGGTTTCCGGTCCACCGCGACCATGATGTACGGCCACGTCGAGCAGCCCGAGGACGTCCTCGACCATCTCGACAGCATCCGGGCCCTCCAGGACGAGCATCGGGGATTCACCGCGTTCGTGCCGTGGTCGTTCAAGCCGGGCAACACCCTGCTCGAGAAGTGGATCAAGCACTACAAAGGTCCGACCGCCTACCTGCGGATGCTGGCGGTGTCGCGGCTCTACCTCGACAACTTCCCCCACGTGCAGGCCTCGTGGTTCTCCGAGGGCAAGCGGGCGGGGCAGGTCGCGCTGTCGTGGGGCGCGGACGACTTCGGCGGCACGCTGTTCGAGGAGAACGTGCACGCGGCGGCGGACTTCGTGAACAAGACGTCGGTGGAGGAGATCGTGACCTTGATCCGCGACGCCGGCTTCACCCCCGCCCAGCGCACCACCGACTACGAGATCATCAAGGCGTATTGAGCCCA
Source organism: Candidatus Methylomirabilota bacterium (assembly GCA_035312605.1). GTDB lineage: Bacteria > Methylomirabilota > Methylomirabilia > Rokubacteriales > CSP1-6 > CAMLFJ01. The sequence continues at coordinate 5,639 of DATGBR010000097.1, read as the reverse complement.
GGACGGGCCGCCTAGATGGGATCCACGGGCGGCATGGTCTGGATGAGCTTCTTCGCGTGAGCCATCTCGTAGAGCCGGCGGAGCGCGGCGCGGCCGTCGTCGCCGAGCCGCATCGTGTAGTCGTTCACGTACATGAGGACGAAGCGGCGGCAGGTCTCCTTGTCGATGTCCCGGCCGTAGCGCATCGCATAGTCGAGGGCCTCGTCGACGTGGGCGAAGGCATAGTCCATCGAATCGCGGAGGCCCTGGGAGAGCTTCCGGTGGGTCTCCTCGCCCAGGTCGCGGCGCATCACGTTGATCCCGAGCGGCAGCGGCAGGCCGGACTCCTTCTGCCACTCCTCGCCGAGGTCGAGCACCTTGACCAGCCCCATGCGCTGGTGGGTGATCTGTCCCTCGTGGATGAGCAGGCCGAGGTCGGCCTGTCCCTCCAGCACCACCTTGGGGATCTTGTCGAAGGCCACCTCGATGGTGGGCGGATCCCCCACGTACAGGCGCAGGAGGAGCGCGGCGGTGGTGTGGCTGCCCGGGATCGCGACCACCTTCTCCTCGAGCCGCGCGCGCTCGATCGGCCCGCGCGCCACCAGGATGGGGCCGTAGCCCTTCCCCATGGACGCGCCGGGGTCCATCATCCGGTAGGTCGGGTGGACCAGGGTGTAGGTGGCGGCGGAGATCGCGGTGACCTCGAGCTCGCCGGTACGCGCGCGACGGTTGAGCGATTCGATGTCCTCCAGGACGTGCTCGACGGTGATGCCGGGGATCTTCACCTTCCCCGCGGTGAGCGCGTAGAACATGAACGCGTCGTCGGGATCCGGGCTGTGACCGATACGAATCAGCATGCGACCTCCCCTGATGTGGCCCCTGTGATCCGACGATGACGACGCGGGCGACCCGCGACAAGATTCTCCAGGCCGCGCTGGAGGTCTTCGCGCAGAAAGGTTATCACAGGGCCCTGGTCGACGACATCGTGCGCGTGTCGCGCACGTCGAAGGGCGCGGTCTACCACCACTTCCCGAACAAGGAGGCCCTCTTCCTCGCGCTCGTGGACGAGTTCGCGGGACGACTGGCCGGGTCAGTGGCCGCCGCGATCGGGGGAGCGGAGGGCGCACTCCGCAAGGTGGAGGCCGCGCTCGCCGCGGGGCTCGAGACCTTCGCCCGGCACCGGGAGCTGGCCCAGATCCTCCTTCTCGAATCGGTGAGCCTGGGGCCGGCGTACCAGGTCAAGCGTCTCGAGGTGCACGACCGCTTCGCGTCGCTCATCCAGACGCATCTCGACGAGGCGGTCGCGGAGGGATCGATCCCGGGCCTCGACACGCGGGTGGCCACGCTGGCGTGGCTCGGCGCGCTCAACGAGGTGGTGGTGCAGTGGCTCTGTCGCGGGCGACCGGACCTCTTGACCGAGGCGGTCCCGGCCCTGGCTCCCCTGCTCCTGCGGAGCATCGGAGCGAAGTCGCCGGGCGCCTGAGCGCGGTCAGCGACCCCAGCTACCGAAGCGCTGCCGGCGGGCGCCGGCGAACCTCACCGAGAACTCCCCCGCCTTGATCGCGCGCAGGATCGCGTCCGGGTTCCTGGCCGCCTCGACCTCGACCCAGGCGCGCCCGAAGTCTTCGTCCCGGTGCCCGTCGTCGGTGGCGACCTTGGGAAGAGGGATCGTGTCGACGTCGTACTCCGCCTGGTAGACCCCGGTGTCGGTGATCTCCACCGCGTGGATCGGCAGGCCGTCGCGCGTGATGGTGCGGATGCGCCGGAGCGTCTGCTCCACGGTGAGCGAGTAGCGGGCCGGGTGGTTCAGGATGAAGAGCGTCTCCTGATCCCCGGTCACCTTCCCCACGTGCTGCCCCAGCGGCCGGTAGTCGATCTCGACGCCGGCGAGCACGAGCATCCGATCGTCGCCGGGCGGGATCTGGAACCAGTACTCGTCGTCAATGCGGTCGTCGTGGTCGGTGATGGCGAGGAAGTCGTAGCCGAGCTCGCGATAGCGTGCGACCACCTGGTCGGCGGGCAGGCGCCCGTCCGAGAACGTCGTGTGGGTGTGGAGATTACCCTTCAGGAGGGGCATGAGGATGAGCGCATGATGCCGGGCGCTAGGCGCCGCGGCTCAGCGAGGATTGGACACGCGCGGGGTCGAGGCCGCCGGCACCGAATCCCATACCACCGTGATTCCCAGTGCGGGCCATCCGCTCCGGGCCCAGGGCTCCTGCGACACATAGCTGCCGACCGGTGTGGTAGGTGAGGTCCAGCCGGACAGCCCGTACTTGGTCCCGCCCTGGGTCTGGCCCACGAACGGCTCGATGAACGCCGGCTCGTGGCGGACCCGGACGTCCTCGCGGTAGAAGTCGGCCTCGCGGGGGCGGGTGGATTGGCGGGTGGCCTCGCTCGGCTCGACGATCCGGAGCTGCTGGGGCTTCTCGGGGGCCGTCGCACGGATCTCGATGGGGCTCTGGGCAGTGGCCGGAGCGGCCAGCGTGACGAATAGGAGCCCGGACCCGATCGCCATCCCGATCACCATGCGACTCATCACGTCATGATCATCTCAGAACGGCCCCACCGCTGCAAGAGAATCACCCAGATACGCCGCATCCGCCACGTGACGAGCCACTGCGCACCGTGACCGTCGTGCTAAGTTCCGTGAATGGGTATTGCTTTTCATATAAAGATGGGCAAGAGTGAAAATGTTCGGAAAGAATGAGGCAATCTGGTGGGAAGCCTTACCCCCGCGCACTACAAGCGGGTCAGCCGCGAAAGGACCTCGGTGAACTGGGCAAGTCCGGCAGGCTTCATGATCACCTCCGACGCGCCGAGCGCCATCGCCTCCCGGGTCTCTTCGTCCCCGGCATGAGCCGAGAGGATCACGACCGGTACGTGGGGAAACCGACTCCTGATTCGCGTGAGGACGGCCAGGCCTCCCAGGCCCGGCATGACCAGGTCGAGGAACACCCCGTCGACCGTGGCCGATTCGAGCAGGCGCAGACCCTCCGTGCCGTCGAGGGCGACCACGGCCTCATGGCCGAAGGTCCTCACCGCTTCCGCGATCATCTCGGCCACCGAGGGATCGTCATCCACCACCAGGATCTTCATTGGCTTCGCCGGGTGCCAGTATCGGGACCCGCGTCCCCGTCGTCAAGGGCCTGGTTCACCCGGCGCCGCCCGGGTCTGATCGCCGCCCCATGACTCCCGGAGCGATTCTCGTCGTCGACGGCAAGGCGGAGAGTCGGGCCGCACTGGTCCGGGTCGTCAAGGAGGCCGGCTACTCCGTCCTCGAGGCCGGGACGGGTGCCGAGGCGCTCGCTCTCCTGTCGAGCCTTCATCCGCAGCTGGTCCTCCTGGACGTCGATCATCTGGATGCGAATGCCCTGGACCTGGCCCGGCAGGTCAAGCTCGAGAGCGCCGACGTGCCCGTGGTCATCCTCTCTGCGACCGGCGAGCGGGACCTTGTGGTCAAGGCCATGCGTACCGGGGCCTACGACTTCCTTGTCAAGCCGGTCGCCGGCCAGGCCCTCAAGGATGTCCTGAAGGCGGCCCTGGCCCAGACCGATGCCGCGCCGATCATCACGTCGCCGGGGGGCAACGGATCCGCGGCACCCCAGGCCCCGCTCGACGTCGAGCTGCTGTTCCGGAACAGCGAGCGGATGCGGGCGGTGGAAGACATCGTGCGGCGGGCGGCCGACACCAATGCCACCATCCTGCTGCAGGGCGAGAGCGGCACGGGCAAGGAGATGGTGGCCCGGGCCATCCACTACATCTCCGACCGGCGGGACAAGCCGTTCCTCAAGGTCAACTGTGCCTCGCTGCCGGGCGACCTCCTCGAGTCGGAGCTGTTCGGCCACGAGAAGGGGTCGTTCACGGGAGCCCATCGTCGCAAGCCGGGCAAGTTCGAGTTGGCCCACCGAGGCACCTTCCTGCTGGACGAGATCGGGGAGATGCCGCTCGGTCTGCAGGCCAAGCTCCTCCACGTGTTGCAGGATGGGCAGTTCTTCCGCGTCGGTGGCAGCGAGGTGATCACGTCGGACGCGAGGCTCATCGCGGCCACCAACCGGAACCTGGCGTCGGTCATGACCACCGGGATGTTCCGGGAGGATCTCTACTACCGGCTGAACGTGGTGGCGATCTCGATTCCGCCCCTGCGCGAGCGCCGCGAGGAGATCCCGGTCCTCGTCGAGTACTTCATGGCGCGGTTCTGTCGGCAGTACAACCGCGACGCGCTCAAGATCTCCCAGGCGACGATGCGCCTGCTCCAGGACTACTCCTGGCCCGGCAACGTCCGGGAGCTCGAGAACATGATCAAGCGGGCGGTGGTGCTCCAGACCGAGGCCCTCGTGCACCAGGAGATCGCCCTCCGGAGCGAGAAGCCGTGGGCCCCAAAGCCCGAGAGCACTCCGCCGCCCGCGCCGTCGGCCGCACCACCGACGACGGTCGGCACCGCCATCCCCGAAGCGGAGATGGGGCTCAAGGACATCGCCCGCCGGGCGGCCATGGCGGCCGAGAAGGCGGTGATCAAGGAAGTGCTCGAGAAGGTGCGATGGAACCGAGCCGAAGCGGCGCGCCTGCTGAAGATCAGCTACAAGGCCATGCTGTACAAGATCCGCCAGGTCGGGCTGGACGATCGACCCGAGCGAGGCTCGGGTAGGAAATGATTTGCTTCGTTTGCCCCGGTGACTACCTAAGTCCGTTCCTCAACTCCTAGCGTAGGCGTCGCAAGTACCGCCCCCGCAGTCAGTCTCGCTTCCGCGTCCTCCCTCGCAGCGCACGCGCAACTCGCAGTGAAACCGTCGCGATAGGGCTCCCCCGCCCCGGCCGGATCGGACCACTCTTGCGCCCGTGGCGCAAGACTTGCTCAGGGATCGCTCCGGCACCGGCCCGGCGTTGGCCGCGCCCAGATCGGGAATTAACCTGTCACAGCAAGGGAGGGATACGTGACCGAATTCATGGATACCCAGACAGGGGTATTTCATGAGGACTCATTCCGTCATCTGCTGACTCGCGAGGCGGGCCGCGCGACGCGGTACCAGGACTTCTTCTCGGTCTGCATTCTGCGGCCCGACGTCCCCGGCGACCGGCAACAGATTGGCGAGGAGATCGAGCGAGCCCTCTCGGAGAAGATCCCGGAGTTTGTCCGGGCGACGGACCTGGTCGGCCAGCTTTCGTCTGCCATCGCGGTCATCCTGCTGCACACCGCCGGCAGTGATGCGCTGCGAGTGGCCGAGCGGATCCGCGCGAACATCGAGCAGGTCGCGTTCCGCGAGGGTCCGGAAGGCCGCCCGCAGCGGCTCACGGTGAGCGTCGGGAAGGTGTCCTTCCCGCACGACGGCCACACCGATTCGATTCTGCTGTCGCAGGCGCTCGCCTACCTGGAGCAGGCCACGCAGCGCGGTGGCAACCAGGTTACGCACAGCACCGCAACCCCGGACTAGGGTGTCGGGAGGAACGACTCCGCGTGAATCTCCTGGTGCTTGACGAATCGCTGGATCTTGCCGTGGTGGTCCGGCGCATCGCCCCTGTCCGTGGCTGGGAGCCGCATTTCGTAGGGTCGCTGCACGAGCTGGAGCAGGCGGTGCAGGCGCACGGGCGGCCGGCGCTGACGGTGGTGAACCTGCAGCCGCCGCTGACGGCGTGGGAGCTGGGGCAGCGGCTGCGGGGGCTGG
>DATGBR010000096.1:0-8601 GCA_035312605.1 Candidatus Methylomirabilota bacterium | reverse complement strand
TCGCACGAGGTGGCCGTGCGCTGGGCCGCCAACGGAGTGTGCCACAGCGACCTGCACGTGGTCACCGGCGACTACCCGCATCCGCTTCCGGTGATCCTCGGGCACGAGGCGGCCGGGGTGGTGGAGAAGATCGGGCCCGGGGTGGAGACGGTGAAGGTGGGCGATCACGTCTGCTCGAGCTACATCCCATCGTGCGGCCGCTGCGCCTACTGCATCGGCGGCCAGCCGACCATGTGCGCGCTGCGCGACAAGCCGCGGTGGTTCATGCACGACGGCACGAGCCGCTTCCGGCGGAACGGCCAGCCGCTCCACCACTTCCTCCAGGTCGCGGGCTACGCGACCCACGCGGTGCTGCCCGAGCTGAGCGTGATCCCGATCCGCGCCGACGCGCCGCTCGACGTGGTCTGCCTGGTGAGCTGCGGGGTGCTGGCGGGCGCGGGCCCGGTGTTCAACCGCGCCAAGGTGCCGCCGGGGGCGAGCGTGGCGGTCTGGGGCGCGGGTGGTGTCGGCCTCAACACCATCCAGGCCGCGCGCATGGTCGGCGCGGGCAAGATCATCGCGGTGGACGTCATGCGCCAGAAGCTCGCCTGGGCCGAGGAATTCGGGGCCACGCACACGGTGGACGCCTCGAAGGAGGATCCGGTCGCGGCGGTGCAGCGGCTCTCGGGCACCGGCGGGGTGGACTTCGCCTTCGAGGTGGTCGGCACCCAGAAGACGATCGAGCAGGCGGTGCTGGCCACCCACCGGGGCGGCACGTGCGTGGTGGTGGGGGTGTCCCCGGCGGGGACGCGGATCTCGCTCGATCCCTCGCTCTTCCTGCAGCAGCGCGTGCTCACCGGCTCGTCCTTCGGCGGCGGGCACCAGCGCACCGACGTCCCGATGTTGATCGACCTCTACATGGCCGGGCAGTACAAGCTCGACGAGCTGATCACCCGAAGGCTGCCGCTCCCCGAGCTCAACGAGGGCTTCGACCTCATGCTCCAGGGCGAGGTGAAGCGGAGCGTGATCGTCTACTAGGCGATCCGGTACGTCACGTAGTCGTGCTCGCAGGGCGGGCCGACCGCGACCTCCATGTGGCCCGCCTCGAGGTCGGAGATGATGGAGGCGAAGCTGTAGGAGACGCGCTCGCCCGGGTGCGCGCAGATCGAGTGGGGCCGGTTGGCGTGGTCGCGCAGCACCGTCTTGAGCGTGTCCGCGTCGAGCCGCCCCCGGTGGCTCTCCATGAGCGCCGCGATGCGCTCCTGGCGGCAGGTGGAGTTGTGCAGCTCGTCGGCGTTCGCGATCTCGTGCGCGGCCATCCCGGGCACCACGTGGTGGTTGGCGTGCACGAGGCAGCCGTCGCCCCAGGCGAGGCCGTGCTCCTGCGCGGTGGTCTCGATGTCGACCATGGCCCCGGCGCGGTCGGCCAGCAGGAGATTGCGTGACGACGCGCGCCGCGGGGTCAGCGCCGCGTCCACCGCGGCCTTGAGGGTCGGCTGCTCGATGGCGAGCCGGGTCAGGAGGTAGCGCGGGAAGCCGGTGCGCCAGCCCGCCGAGCGCAGGAAGTTGGCGTCGGCCGAGAGGCCCTCGCTGCTCATCCCGAGATAGCTGATCTGCCCCGCCGGCACCAGCATCATCACCGCGGGCTTGCCGGTCACCGCGAAGGTGAGCACCGCGCTGAAGGCCTCGATGCCGCCCGCGAGATCCGCGTTCTGGCCCGCGAAGGTCCCGCCGGTGCGAGTGTAGGGCCCCGAGACCGCGAAGCTCGTGCACTCGAGGTCGAGGGTGCCGAAGCGGGCCACGTGCGCGACCTCCTGGCGGACCTGCAGCAGGAGCGCCTCCGCGAGCTCGATGCCGGCCCCCTCGGCCACGCCCTCGATCTCGTCCCGGAAGTGGGGCGCGGCGTCGCCGATCATCGGCCCGAAGACCAGGGCCCAGCGGCGCGCGGTCTCCGGCGCGAGATTCGAGCGCTGGGCGCCCTGGGTGTAGATCAGCTCGAGGTGCGCCCGGATCATGGGACGCAGGGCCTCGCCGTGCTGCCGACCTACTTCACGGTGGCTGCCGCGCAGGACGTGGTGGGGGAACGTCGCGGTCATGCCGCGGCCTCCGGACAGATCTCGGGGATCACCCGGTCCAGCACCGACACGATGCGGTCGATCTCGGGACGGGTGAGGACCAGCGGAGGCGCGAGGACGAGGGTGTTGCCGAGGTGGCGGCCGCCGCCCGAGCGGCCCACGATCACGCCCAGCTCCTGGCAGCGCTCGACGATGCGCTTGATCTGGGCCTGGGGCATCACCGCCTTCGAGGCGCGGTCGGTCACCAGCTCCACGCCCGCGTAGAGGCCCTTGCCCCGCACGTCGCCCAGCCACTTGTGCCGGGTGAGGGTCCGGAGCCCGTCGAGCAGATACTTGCCGTTCTCGGCGGAGCGCTCGGCGAGCTCCTCCTGGAGCAGGATCTCGATGTTCCGCAGGGCCACCGCCGCCGCCACCGGATGGCCGCCGTAGGTGTTGACCTGGTTCACCTGCCGATTCTCCGACGGATCGCCCAGGAAGGACTGGAAGACGGTGTTGCGGACCACGGTGGCCGCCATCGGCAGGTAGGCGCTCGAGATGCCCTTGGCCACCGTGACGATGTCGGGCTTGATCCCCGCGTGCTCGTGGGCGAAGAGCCGCCCGGTCCGGCCGAAGCCGTTGATGACCTCGTCGACGTGCAGGAGCACCCCGTGCTTCTTGCAGAGCTCGGCCACCGCGGGCAGGTAGCCGTCCGGCGGGACCGCGACGCCCACCGCGCTCATGATCGGCTCGATGATCACCTCGGCCACTGTCTCCGGCCCCTCGCCCTGGATGGTGGTCTCCATGTTCTTGACGCAGGCGAGCTCGCAGCTCGTCGGCTCGAGGCCGAACGGGCAGCGGTAGCAGTAGGGCGGGGCCACGTGGACGAAGTCGTTGCCGGAGAGCGGCTCGAACTTCATCTTGCGGTCACCCATGCCCCCCGCGGCGAGGGTGGCAAGCGTGGTGCCGTGATAGGCGTAGTAGCGGCTGATCGTCTTGTAGCGGTTGTGCTGGGGGAACTCGTGCCGCGCGTACTGCCGCGCGAACTTGAAGGCGGCCTCGTTGGCCTCCGAGCCCGAGCTGACGAAGTAGACGTGGTTGTCGCCGCCCAGCAGCCCGTTCACCTTCTCGGCGAGCGCGGCGGCGGGCCGGTTCATCGCGGTGTGCGGGTAGTAGGCGAGGTCCCGCATCTGGTCGGCCGCCACCTCGGCCAGCTCGGTGCGGCCGTAGCCGATGTTCACGCACCAGAGACCGGCCATGCCGTCGAGGTACTCGCGGCCGTCGGCGTCCACCACCGTGGAGTCCTTGCCGGAGACGATGACGAGCTGCTGCTGCTCGAGCTGCTTGTGGGGCACGATCGGATGGATGACGTTGTCCAGGTCCTGCCGGACCACCGTGGGCCGGTCGGGGGCGTTCGACATTGGGAGTCTCCTGTCTTCCCGCGCTAGCGGGAGGCGCGCTCGCGCTCGAGGCCGGGCCGCGGCAGGCGGAGCGGCTGGACGGGCGTGGGCGGCGCGGCCGGGACGCGAGGGGCGTAGAACGAGGCCTCGTGGGCTCCACGGAGGCACTGGCGGGTGAACTCGATCAGGTGATGGCTCACCACCGCGGCCTGGATCAGGTCCTCGATCTGGCCGCGGCGCAGGGCCTGGCGGGTGACCCGCCAGAAGGTGCGCCGGTAGTCGCCGCGCACTCCGACCCGCCAGACGATGCGTCCGAGCAGGGCCAGCCCGGAGACCGCGTTGCGCATCGAGGCGCGCTGGGGGTTGCGCGGATAGGCCGGGCGCTTCGAGAAGGTGTGCGCGAGGTTGGCCCGGATGCGGCCGCCGAAGAGCGGGTAGGAGTGGTGGAACGTCCCGAACGACGGCGCGTAGCGCGGGGAAATGCAGAGGATCCGCCGCCGGTGCCGGGGCTCGTAGGGCGTGCGCATGGGGCGGGCGGGTCGAGGCCGGGAGGCGACGGGAGAGGGCCGGTCAGACCCCGGTGGTCACGGCCGCCGGCTGCTCCACGTCGAGGGTGGTCACGCGCCGCAGCTCGCGCCGATAGCGCGCGTCGTCGAACGCGCGCGCCCGGTGCATGGTGGCCCGGTTGTCCCAGATCACGAGGTCGCCGACGCGCCACTGGTGCCGGTACACGAAGCGCGGCTGGGTCGCGTGCTCGATCAGCTCGCGGAGGAGCAGCCGCCCCTCCGGGACCGGCCAGTCGATGATCCGCGAGGCGTGCGAGGCCAGGTAGAGCGAGCGCCGGTTCGAGCGGGGGATCGTGCGCACCAGGGGATGGATCGCGCCCTTCAGCGCCTCCTGCTCGTTCTCGGAGAACTCGAAGCCGAGGGTCTGGCGCGAGTAGGCGATGGAGTGGTGCACCCGCAGGCCCTCGAGCCGCGCCTTCTCGGGCTCGGGCAGGGCGTCGTGGGCTGCGCGCATGTCGGCGAACTCGGTGTCCGCGTCGACCGGCGGCACCACCTTGGCGGAGAGCATCGAGTAGCGGCCGGGCGGGTCCTGGAACGAGGCGTCGGTGTGCCAGAGGCGGTTGCCGAGGCCGTACATGCGCTTGCGGTTGTCCGACTTCATGATCTCGCCGCTCTCGTCGAGGTTCGAGATGTCCCCGAGCGCCTCGTTGCCCAGGCGGTTCTTCTGGAGCGCGCTGATGCCGAGCTTGGTGTGGAGCCGGCCGTCGAGGCGCTGGGCGAAGTCGAGGTGCTCCGCGTCGCTCCATACCTGGTCCCGGAACACGAGGACCGCGAACTCGTCCATGCCCGCCCGGATGCGCCCGAGCGTGGCCTCGTCGTGGACCGTCTTGAGGTCGACGGGGCTGACCTCGGCGGCGAAACACGGGTGAAGCTTGCGGAATGTCAGCGCCATTGGGCTCGCCTCCCGGGACAGAATCTAGGCCCGGCGGGGCGGGGAGTCAAGCAAACGGTCGGGTGCCTGTGCCAAGATTCCGGCCGGGAGGAACCTCGTCATGAGAGTCGGGTTCATCGGTCTCGGCATCATGGGTGCCAGCATGGCGTCCAATCTGCAGGCGGCAGGCCACGCGCTCGCGGTGCACGACGTGCGCCGGGCCGCGGCGGCGCCGCACCTGGGCGCGGGCGCGGTCTGGAAGGACACCCCGCGGGCCCTCGCGGAGGACGTGGACGTGGTGCTCACCTCGCTCCCCGGGCCTCCCGAGGTCGAGCAGGTGGCGCTCGGGGCGGAGGGGCTCATCCACGGCATGCGCGCGGGCACCGCGCTCTTCGACCTCACCACCAACGCCCCGGCCCTGGTGCGGCGCCTGCACGGGCTCTTCGCGGCGCGCGGGGTCCATGTGCTCGACGCGCCGGTGAGCGGCGGCCCGGTCGGGGCCAAGACGCGGAGGCTCGCGATCTGGGTAGGCGGCGACCGCGCGGTGTTCGACCGCCTGCGGCCGGTGCTCGAGGCGATGGGCGACCAGCCCTACTACGTGGGCCCGATCGGGGCGGGCGCGGTCGCCAAGCTCGTGCACAACTGCGCGAGCTTCACGATCCGCACGGTGCTGGCCGAGGTGTTCAGCATGGGGGTGAAGGCGGGGGTGGCGCCCGAGCTGCTGTGGCAGGCGGTGCGGCAGGGCGCGACCGGCCGCCGCCGCACGTTCGACGTGCTGGTCGACAAGTTCCTGCCCGGCGAGTTCGAGCCGCCGTCCTTCGCCCTGCGCCTGGGCCACAAGGACGTCTCCCTCGCCACCGCGCTCGGACGCGAGCACGGGGTCCCGATGCGCCTCGCGAATCTCGCGCTGGAGGAGATCACCGAGGCGCTCAATCGCGGCTGGGGCGACCGCGACTCGAGCAGCTTCATGCTGCTCGAGGAGGAGCGGGCGGGGGTCCAGATCGCGGTGCCGCGCGAGCGGCTCCAGCAGATCCTGGAGCAGGACGGGCGGTGAGGCGCCCGGCCAGGGCCGCCGGTAGGTTCAAAGGGCCGGCAAAACCTTCCAGGCAGCAGCCGCCCGGCCGCATCCACGAGCGCCACGCGGACGCGACCACCTCCTGCTCACCGACGTGGTCATGCCGGAGATGAACGGGCCCCAGCTCCCTAGCCCTTGAGGCCGCTCAGGCGCACGCCTTCCACGATGCGCCGGGTTGGCCACTCCCCTCGGGGGAGACGGCAGGGTGAGGGGGTCAGGCCTCCGCCGCCACCGTCCGGAACGCTCGCTCGGAGGCCTCCAGGGTGCGGGCCACGTCCTCCTCGGTGTGGGCCGCCGAGACGAACCAGTTGTGGGCCGGATGCGCGTAGGCCCCGCCCCGGGTGACGAGCGAGCACCAGCGGCGGATGCGCCGGCGCTCCGGGTCCTCCGGGAAGCGGATCACCGGCATCGCGGGCTGACCGGGCGGGAGCATCGGGACCCCGTGGCGCCGGGCCTGCTCGGCGAGGCCCGTCACCAGCAGCCCGCCGATCCGCTGGATCTGCGCGATGGCGTTGGTGCGCTCGAGCACCGCGAGGGTGGCCAGCGCGGGCCGCGAAGGCGCCGCTCGCGAAGAAGAAGGAGCCGGTGAAGTAGACGCGCTCGGCGGCACCGCGGAGTGCCTCGCGCGCGAGCGCGGCGGACAGCGGATGGCCGTTGGCGATGGCCTTCGAGTAGCAGATGAGATCCGGGGCGGCGCCCCAGTGCTCGCACGAGCCGCCGAGGTGGAAACGAAAGCCGGCGCGCACGTCGTCCATGGCGAAGAGCGCCCCGTGCTCGTCGCAGAGCGCGCGGAGGCCGGCGAAGAAGCCGGGGGCGGGCGCGGCGCCGGTCTGGTGGTCGAACGGCGTCGTCATCACCACCGCGATCTCGCCCGGATGCTCGACGAAGAGCGCCCGCAGCTCGTCGAGATCGTTCCACGCGAACTCGAGCAGATCGTCGCGGTAGTGGGCGGGCACTCCGGGCAGGTGGGGGAGGGCCCAGGGGCGCGCCGCGTGATAGGCGCCGCGCGCGCGGACGATGCGCGGCCGGCCGGTATGGGCGCGGGCCACGTCGACCGCCCAGCTCGTCGCGTCGGCGCCGTTCTTGCCGAAGACCACCAGGTCGGCGCGCGGGGTGAGCGCGACCAGGCGCTCGGCCAGCTCGACCATGCGCGGGCCGGGCAGCGGCAGGCAGTCCCCCGCCGCGACCTGCTCGGCGACCGCCGACTCCACGGCGGGATGGCCGTAGCCGAGGATCATCGGGCCGTAGGCGCACATCCAGTCGACGTACTCGTTGCCGTCGACGTCCCACACCCGCCCGCGCTCGGCGCGGGCGAGGAAGCGCGGGTGGTCCTCGCCAAGGGCCGCGCCGTTCTGGTGGCCGTAGACACCCCCCGGCATCACGCGGCGGGCGCGCTCCCACAGGGCATGGCTCGCAGCCTGACGGGGAGGCGGGGTCGTCATGGCCGGGCATGATAGCACCCGGCCCGCCCCCCGGCGTCGGGCCGAAGCTACTGCTCGAGGCCCAGCGCGGTGAGGGTCGTCTGATCGGGGCGGCCGGTGACCGGCAGCCCCTGGCGGCGCTGGAAGGACCGCAGCGCCTCCGCGGTCGGCGGACCCATGGCGGCGCCGGCCGGGCCCGCGTCGTAGCCGCGCTGCCGCAGCGCCACCCGCACCGCGTGCAGGCGGTCCTCGTAGCGGCTCACCATCACCGTGGGCTGATGGCTGCGGTAGTACTCCATGCGCGCCATCAGGCTGCGGTCCCAGCCATCGGCGAGCACGAGCCCGGTCTGGATGACGCCGTAGACGGAGAGCACGGCCACGCCGGCCAGGAGCGGGAAGAAGACCACCGGGCGCAGGATCCGATCTCGCAGCGAGTCGAGCCGCAGGGCGCTCATGGCCGGCGACTAGTGCAACGGATGTGCCGCGAGCGCGCCAAGCTGATCTGGCGGAAAAACAAGATGCACCGGCCGCGAGCGGGCCGGCGCGCGAAGAAGCTACCGGGTCGGAAGTTCCGGCCCGCCCATCGGCGGCTCAGAGATGCGGCAGCACCGCGGCGGCGAAGAGCCAGGTGCCTTCCGGGCGCGGCACGTCGGCGAAGTTGACGGTGAGGCGGTCCGCACCCTGCGCGACGATGCCCTGGAGCGCCTCCGTCACCTGGGGCGGCGTGCCCACGAGCTGGATGTCGCTCAGCGAGCGCGTTCCCGGGGCCGCCTTGAGGCGCTCGACCTCGCGCTCGCTCTCCGCGATCAGGATGCCGACCCGGACCACCTGCTCGATCTGGTCGTAGTCGCGGCCGGCCTCGCGGCAGTGGGCCTTCAGCACCTCCTGCTTGTGAGCGTAGGCCTCCGGGCCCTTCCAGACGTAGTTCCACCAGTCGGCGTGGCGGGCCACGACCCGCAGCAGGTACTTCTCGCCGGAGCCGCCCACCATCACCGGGGGCACCGGGTTCGGCCGCGGCTCGCAGTAGGCGCCCGAGACCTGATAGTGCTCGCCCTGGTACTCGGCCGGCGCGCCCGCCCACATGCGCCGGATCAGCTCGATGGCCTCCGCGAGCTGGGCGATGCGAATCTTGGCGGGCGGGTACGGGAAGCCGTAGGTCCGGTACTCTTCCTCGTTCCAGCCGGCGCCGATGCCCAGGATGACCCGGCCGCCCGAGAGCGCCTGCGCGGTCGCGGCCA
>DATGBR010000095.1:0-15078 GCA_035312605.1 Candidatus Methylomirabilota bacterium | reverse complement strand
CTCGTCGTCGTCGTCGCGCTGCTCGCCCTCCGCGAGCGGGACCGCGGGCGCCTCCCGCGTCGCCGCGACCTGGTCCGGCCCCTTGCCGTAGGCGAGGCCCGCCTCGATGGCGAACGGGTTCCCGCGATACACCGCGGGCGGCCGCGTCACCGCGGTGTAGAACTCCCCCTTGATCTGCTTGTAGAGGCCGTGGAGGATCGCCTTCTCGCCGATGGGCGAGATGCAGTTCGACGGCGGGGCCATGATCTTGGTGGCCTGGATCGCCTTGTAGAGCGCCTCGGCCGCCTCGCCGTGGATGTTGCGCGGCTTCGCGTTGGGCGAGAGCTTGGCGGTCTTGCAGATCTCCGCCGCGACCGCGGGCGAGACCCGGCTGAAGTCGCCGGCCAGGAACCCGGCGAGCGAGTGGCCCCGGGTGTCATGGAGCATGCGCAGGAGGATGCCGAACTCGATGCCGTACGGATGCGGCTTGATCTCGCGGGGCTGGGGCGGCAGCTCGTGGATCGTGCGCGGATACTCCCGCGTGTCACCCTCCGGGGTGCGGTAGACCAGCTTCACGTGCGGGTTGGCGATGGCCACCTGCTCGAGGAACTCGTCCACCGAGGCGCGGCCCTTCTGGTAGCGGCCCTCGATCTCGAGGGTGACCTGGGTGCCGCGCGGCTGCTCCCAGTCGATCTTCTTGCTCTCGAAGATCCGCGGCTCGTTCTTCTTGGTGTCGATCTGCACCTCGAAGTAGTGGGCCGCCGCCCGCGCGCCGGTGCGCGAGATGATCTGGACCGGCTTGCCGGTCGTGAGCTGTGCGTACATCCCGGCCGCCGAGATGCCGATGCCCTGCTGACCCCGGCTCATGCGCAGCCGATGGAACTTCGAGCCGTAGAGGAGCTTGGCGAAGATGGGCGGGATCTGCTGGCGGACGATGCCCGGCCCGTTGTCGGCGACGGTGACCCGGAAGCGCGTCGCCTGGCTGGCCGGCGGCGGAGCTTCGCCGTTGCTCGGCGCCACCTCGAGGGTGACGACCACCTCCGGCAGGATGCCCGCCTCCTCGGAGGCGTCGAGCGCGTTGTCGACCGCTTCCTTGACGCAGGTGAGGAGCGCCTTGCGCGGGTTGTCGAAGCCGAGCAGGTGGCGGTTCTTGGTGAAGAACTCGGAGACCGAGATGTCCCGCTGGCGCGCTCCCATCTCGGTCGCGGACGGGGCGGCGGCCTTGGGCTCGGCGGTCGGGGGCTTGGCCAGCGCGGTGGACATCTCCCTCCTTGATACCGCACCCCGCGGTCGATGGACCCAAGAAATCGCGGTCCGGCCACGCCGGACGCATCGCCGACGAGCTCGGCAAGCAGCTCGGGAAGTTCTTCGTCCGGCGGGGCCTCTCAGGCGGTGGGCGGCGGCCAGGGGATCTTCATCGCGTCGAGCCGCCGCAGCCGATCCTGGCCGAGCGTGCGGTCCCAGAGATCGGCGAGCTGCTCGGGCGTCCAGCTGCCGGGCGCGCTGACCGTCCGCAGCGGCGCCGGGTGCGAGAACACGGTGACCTCGCTGCCGCGCACGCCGACGACCTGACCGGTGATGTGGGCGGCGCGGTCGCTGGCCAGGAACGTGGCGACCGGCGCGATGGCCTCGGGCGGGGTGGCGGTGGCGGCCCCGCGGCGCTCGCCGGGCAGGCGCTGGGTCATGCGGGTGTCCGCGGTGGGCGAGATCGCGTTGCAGCGCACCCCGTACTTCGCCATGGCCAGCGCGGTGGAGCGGGTGAGGCCCACGATGCCTTCCTTGGCCGCCGAGTAGTTCGGCTGGCCCGGGCTACCCTCGAGGCCGGCGGTGGAGGTGAAGGTGATGATGCTGCCCGCCCGGCGCTCGCGCATGTGCCGGGTGGCCGGCTGCATCACCGTGAAGTGCCCCTTCAGGTGCACCGCGATGACCGCGTCCCAGTCCTCCTCGCTCATGTTGAAGATCATGCGCTCGCGCAGGATGCCCGCGCAGCACACCAGCACGTGCAGGTCGCCGAACTCCTTCAGCGCGAGATCCACCACCGCGCGGCCCCCCGCCATGGTGGCCACGCTGTCCGCGGCGGCCACCGCCTGGCCCCCCGCCCGGCGGATGTCGGCCACCACCTGGTTCGCGGGCTCGCTCGAGGGATCCATCCCGTCGACGCTGACGCCGTAGTCGTTGACCACCACCTTCGCGCCCGCCGCCGCGAGGCCGATCGACACCGCGCGCCCGATGCCCGTGCCGCCGCCCGTCACCACCGCGACCTTGCCGTCGAGCAGTGCCCCATTCTGCAGTCCCCCATTCTGTGGTCCCATTGACGTCTCTCCTCCCCCTGCCGTATCGTCGCCGCGTTTACGTCGACCGCCGCCAATCCTGGGAGAGGCCGGCCGTCGAGTCAAGGGCGCGGTCCGGCCCATCCAATGGAGGGGAGCGCATGGCGACGACGCGCGGCACCGGGCTGCTGATGCGGTGGACCGACGTGGACCCGCAGCACGAGGCGGAGTTCAACCGCTGGTACGACGAGGAGCACCTGGACCGGCTGCTGAAGGTGCTCGGCGCATGATCAAGCGCGTGTCGCTGCTGACCCGGAAGGACGGCATGACCCGCGAGCAGTTCACGCGCCACTGGCTCGAGATCCACGCCCCGCTCGCCCGGCCGGTCCCGGGCCTCGAGCGCTACGTGCAGTCGCACATCCTGGAGGAGTTCAAGCGCGCCGACATCCCGACCTCGGCGGTGCAGGTGGACGGCATCGCCGAGCTGTGGTTCGCCGACCGCTCGAGCATGGAGCGCGCGCTGGCCTCGCCTCAGATGGCCGCGCTCCACGCCGACGGCGCGCTCTTCATCGGGGCCAACAAGACCTTCGTGGTGGAAGAGAAGGTGATCATCGGCTAGGCGACGCCGGTGACCGCGGAGCCGATCGCCATCGGGGCGAAGATCGCCTACACCCTGTTCCTCGCGGTCCTGGTGCCGGTGTACTGGGCGCACTACGGACCGAAGAACTTCCTGTGGTTCTCCGACACCGCGCTGCTCGGCGCCGGGGTCAGCCTCTGGCTCGAGAGCCCGCTGCTGGCGAGCATGATGATGCTGGCGGTGCTGCTGCCCGAGTGCGCCTGGAACCTGGATTTCTTCGGCCGCCTGCTGACCGGGCACCGGATGTTCGGCATGAGCGCGTACATGTTCGACGCGGGCATCCCCCGCTACCTCCGCGCGCTCTCGCTGTTCCACGTGCCGCTGCCGATCGGGCTCGTGTGGCTGGTCCATCGGCTGGGCTACGACCGCCGCGCGTGGCTCGCCCAGAGCCTGCTCGCCCTCGTGGTGCTGCCGGTCAGCTACCGGCTCACCGATCCGGCCGAGAACGTGAACTGGGTCCGCGGGCTCGGCGCCCCGTAGCGCCGCCTGCCCCCGTGGCTCTACCTCGCGCTTCTGATCGTCGCGTTCTCGCTCGTGCTCTACCTCCCGCCGCACCTGCTCTTCGTCTACTTGCCCTTGAGCGCCACGTCCTCGTAGGGCGCGGAGTAGGCGTGGCCGGCGATCAGGCCGAGCCCCGACTCCCGCACTCGCGGGCCGACCCCGTTGAGAAAGGCCAGCTCCCAGATCGGCGCGTACATGACCTTCTCGTGGACGAGCTGCTGGATGCGCCGGAGCGTGGCCTCGCGGCGCTTCGGGTCGAGATCGACGGCTTGCTCCTGCATCAGACCGTCGGTGTCCGGGTAGCCGCCGTAGGCGTAGGCCCCGGTGCTGGCCACGAAGGCCTCGAGGCGCGTGGCCGCGTTGCCGAAGGCCCCGCTCGAGCCCTGGATGATGTTGTGGTACTTCTTGTCCGAGTAGCCGCTGAAGAACGCGACGCGCTCGAGCGGCCGCAGCTTCGCCCGGATGCCCACCGTCTGGAGCGAGTTGACCACCGCCTCCGCGAGGTTGGCGTAGGACACGTCGCAGTAGTACTCGCCCGCGTCGAAGCCGCTGGGGTAGCCGGCCTCGGCCAGGAGCTTGGCCGCGCGGGCGCGGTCGTAGACCGGCGCGGGCGGCGGCCAGAAGTACTCGAACGAGGTCGGGATGATGCTGCCGGAGAGACGTGAGTGCCCGAGGGTGAGCGCCTGGTTGATCGACGGCCGATCGATGGCGAGGCTCGCGGCCTGGCGCACGCGCCGGTCGTGCCACGGCGACTTCGGATCCCACTGGTCCGGGAAGTAGAGCCAGAATGGGGACTGGATCACCGCCGGCTTGAGGGTGAGGCCGGCGGTCTTCTGCAGCTCCTCGGCCAGCTCGCCGCGGATCGAGTACGCGATGTCGACCTCGCCGCGCTTGAGCGCGGCCAGCCGGGTGGACTCATCCGGGATGACCCGCAGCACCAGGCGCTTCACCGTCGGCGGCTTGCGCCAGTACTGCTCGAAGGCCTCCAGCACCAGCTCGACCCCCGGCGTGAACGAGACGAACTTGTAGGGGCCCGCGCCCACCGGGGCCTTCTTGAAGCCCTCGTCGCCGACCTTCTCCACGTACTTGCGGGGCACGATCCAACCCGCGCCGGTGGCGTTGGTGTAGAAGGTGAGGAAGTCGGGCCACGGTTGCTTGAGGCGAATGCGCACGTGGGTCGGATCGGGAGTCTCCACCGCGGCCACCCGCTCCTTCAGGAGCTTGCTCGCAGTGCCGCGGTAGCGCTCCAGCGAGAACTTCACGTCGTCGGCGGTGACCGGGTCGCCGTTGTGGAAGAGGGCGTTCTTCCGCAGGACGAACTCGTAGGTCAGCCCGTCCTTCGAGACCGACCAGGACTCGGCGAGCGCGTTGGCCCGCGGCTGGCCGGGCATGGGCTTCACGAGCGCGTCGTGGAGCGCGTAGAGGACCATGTAGGGCGTGATCATCCCCGGCGTCTCGGCCGGGTCGAACCACGTCGGAGCGAGCGAGATGTGCACCGCCCAGGTGAGCTGGCCCTCCGGGCCCGCCGCGAGCGGCGCGCCGGGGGAGCCGAGCAGGCCGACGAGGACGACGAGCACCGCGAGCAGGGTCGGAGCAAGGGAGCGCTGAGCCATTGGGAGCTGGCCTCCTTCGGGATCGAGCCGGATCCGGACCGGGAACGGTGGCCCGATTATCCGCGCGCGGCGGGCGCTGTCAACCCGGCGGGTCTAGCCGGGCTTGACGCCGTTGCCGACCGATAACGGCGCCAGGCTGCGGTGATACAGCGCCGCGAGCTGCCCGCGGCCTCGCAGCATCAGCTTCTGGAAGATGTGGGTCAGGTGCGCCTTGACCGTCGCCTCGGTGATGTCGAGGCGGCGGGCCACCTCCTGATTGCTGAGCCCGCCCGCGATGAGCTGGGAGATGTCCTGCTCGCGGCGGCTCAGGCGGCTCCGGAGCGCGGCATCGAGCGGGACCGCGCCGGCGGAGCGGGCGGCCAGCTCCTCGACCATGAGGGTCAGGACCCGGTGGCTTGCCCACACCTGGCCCTGGTGGACGACGCGGACCGCCTTGATCAAGGTCTCGACGGTGGCACTCTTGCCCAGGATCCCCCGCGCGCCGCACTTGAGCGCCTGCACCGCCCACGCGTCGTCCGCGTCGGCGCCGGCCAGGATCACCCTCGGCCTCCCCCCGTTCTGGCGGAGCCCCGCACAGGCGGTCAGGGCGCCCACGACGTGGGCATCGACGAGCAGGATGTGCGGCGCGCCGGCCCGCACGAGCTCACGCACCGGCAGCGCGCTCGCCTCGCCCACCAGGGACACCGCCGGATACGCGTTCAGGATGCTGCGCAGGCCCGAGCGGAACAGCGCGCTGTCGCTGACGAGCGCGACGCGGATGAGCGCGGACGCACTCGTGGGCGACATCGTCTTGGCGGACGAGGGGCCGGTGGTCTTCGGGAGCGATCGTACTTCGTCGCGGCGGACCAAGCGCTGCCCCCATGATCAGAGCGGATGGTGGAGGACTTTCGTGGAGGACGTTCGATGATGCGCGCGAAGTTGTCAAGCGTGAAGTGCAGGCGAACGCGCTCGATGAATCGCACCGGGAAACAAGCACCCGCGTCGGGGGCCGGGTCGCGCAACAAGTGCAGCGGATGATTCGTGTGCGACGGAGTGCGCGGAGGTCATGAGGACTTCCGTTCCCACTGTGGGAAGTCGTCGTGAGCGCCCGCGGGGAAACATTGGCCCCCGGCTTCGAACCGCGCTCGGGTCGTACATCGGAAGTCGTAGTGGCCACGGGAGGGAGTCGCACGTCGATGACCTTCGTCTAATTGACGGCTCCCGGACCCGGCGTGAGGATTCCGCAAGATGATCCGACGCTTCCCCGGAGGGCGATCGATGCGGATCCATTACGTCGTGACGAGCGTGATGGCGATCGCGCTGGCCGCGTGCACCGGCGCCCGGTCGCCCGGCGGCCCGGACGAGGGAGCGCTGCTCCGGGAGACCGGATTGCCCGCCGGAGTGGCCGCGCGCGCGGAGCGCCCGCCGGACCCGGGCCGCTCGCCCAAGGACGCCGGCCCCGCGAGCGCGGCGGCGCTCAACAGCCGCCTGATGGAGCAGGCCGCGCGGTCGAGCCAGGAGACCGACCTGCCGGTGGGGACCGGGGATCTGCTGGAGGTCTCCGTCTTCGAGGTCGAAGAGCTGTCGAAGATCCGCCTCCGTGTGCCGGGGCGCGGCGTCATCGCGCTTCCCCTCATCGGCCAGATCCAGGCCACCGGCCGCACCACCTCCGAGCTGGAGGACGAGATCCGCGCCCGGCTCCAGGGCAAGTTCATGCACGATCCCCAGGTATCCGTGTTCCTCCAGGAGCACAACAGCCAGCGGATCTCCGTCATCGGGGCGGTCCGGAAGGGCGGCGTGTTCAATCTCACCCGGCCGCTGCGCCTGGCCGACGCCCTCGCCCTCGCGGAGGGCTTGACCGAGGAGGCGGATCGGCAGGTGTACGTGATCCGGCGCGCGCCGATGGCGGTGGTCACCGCGGCGGCGAACGGGGCGCCTCCGCCGAGCGGCTCGGGCACGGGGGGCGACGGGACCGCCGAGGTGATGGCGCCGATCGACCTCTCCGAGCTCGCGGACGGGCGCGAGGACCTGAACGTCCAGCTCCGCTCCGGCGACGTGGTGCAGGTGCCGCGGGCCGGATCGGTGTACGTCGGTGGCTCGGTCGAGCGGCCCGGATCGTTCCTGCTGAGGGGGAAGACCACCGCCCAGCAAGCGATCTTCGCCGCGGGCGGAGTCAAGGACGTGGCGGACTGGAGCGACGTGCGCCTCTATCGAAAGGCACCGTCCGGGAAGGTCGAGGTCACCGTCTACGACCTCGACGCCTTCGAGAAGGGCGCGCCCGCGCCCGAGCTGCAGCGCAACGACGTGGTGGTGGTCGGCAAGCACGCCGGCAAGGCCTTCTTCTACGGCTTCCTCGACTTCTTCAAAGGCGCCCTCGGCGTGGCGAAGGGAATATGAGCGATACATTCAGTCGCGCGCTCACGAACGGACGGGATCTCCCGGCGCCGCTGCCGCCGGTCCGACTCGAGGCCGAGTACCGCCGGGACAGCGAGGCGCACTTCTGGGACTACTGGACGGTGCTCCTCCGGCACCGGCGGGCGGTGGCGATGGTCTTCGTGGCCGCCGTCCTCACTGCCCTGGTCTGGAGCGTGACCGCCCGGCCCGTATTCACAGGCACCGCGATGCTCCGTATCGACAAGGAGGAGCCCCGGGTTCTGAAGTTCGAGCAAGCCGCGCGGGACGACGGGAGCGAGTCCGCCCAGACTCAGCTGCAGACCTATCACCGCCTCCTGCAGAGCCGCGCGCTCGCCAACCGGGTCGTCGGGCTCCTGGGCCTCGAGCAGAGTCCCGAGTTCGCCTCGGTCGGTCACCGGCCGGGGCAGCTGACGGACGCGTTTCTCGAGCGGCTGCAGGTCGAGCCGGTCCGCAACACGCGGCTGGTCAAGGTCTCGTTCCAGAGCCGCAACCCCGAGCTGGCCGCGAAGGTCGCCAACACCCTGGCCGACGGGGTCATCGCCCAGCAGCTCGATGAGAAGAAGGCGGCGGGCCGGTACGCCACCGAGTTCCTGGCCGAGCAGGTGAACGAAACGCGCCGAACGCTGCAGACCAACGAGGCGCAGCTGAGCCAGTTCCTGGCCGAGCAGGACATCCTGTTCGTCGGTGGGGATCGGATCGGCGAGCGCGTCGGCGAGCGGCAGGCCCTCGTGACCCAGGAGCTGGGCACCCTGGCCGATTCGCTCCTGAAGGCGAAGGCGGAGCGGGTCGCCAAGGAGAGCATGCTGGCGCAGGCGATGCGTCCGAACGCGGAGGCGCTGCCCGCGGTCCTGCAGAATCCGCTGGTCGGCCACCTCAAGGAGGAGGCGACCAAGCTCGAGGCGAGATACCGGGAGCTCGGCCAGACCTTCAAGCCCGAGTATCCGCGGATGCAGCGGCTGGCCGAGAACATCGCGGAGGTTCGCCAGCAGCTGCGCGCCGAGGTCCAGCGATTCGTCGAGTCGGTCCGCCGGGAGTACCTGGCCGCGCTCCAGAACGAGACCGAGATCCAGAAGCTCCTGGACGCGCAGCGCGGGCTGGCGCGGAAGCTGGACGGCCAGATGGCGCGGTACAACCTCCTGCGGCGAGAGGTGGACACGAGCCGGGATCTCTACGCGGCGCTGTCCACCCGGCTGAAGGAGACCCAGGTCTCCGCCTCGCTCCTCCTCTCGAACATCTCGGTGGTGGACCGGGCCGACGTTCCCGTGAAGCGCTCCGGCCCGCGTACCGGGCTCAATCTGGCGGTCGGGTGCCTGGTGGGCCTGGTCGGCGGCGTGATCCTCGCGTTCCTCTTCGAGTACCTGGATACGAGCATCCGCGATCCCCGCGAGATCGAGACCGTGCTCCGCGTGCCCACCCTCGGGCTGGTGCCGACGCGCTCCGCGCTCCAGGCCCATCTCGACGGCGGGCCTCTCGGATCGGGCGTGGAGCCCTCCGGTGGCCACGGCGCCTTCGCGCTGGTCGCGCACCAGGCCACCAGCTCGATCCTCGCGGAGGCCTTCCGGAACCTGCGAACGAGCGTGGTGTACGCCACCCCGGATCGCCCGCCCAAGACCATGCTGGTGACCTCGCTGCAGCAGCAGGACGGCAAGACCTCGGTCTCGACGAACTGCGCGATCACGCTGGCTCAGCTCGGGATGGGCGACGTGCTCCTGGTGGACGCGGACATGCGCCATCCCGACCTTCACGGGATCCTCGGAGTCGACCAGACGCCCGGCCTGTCCGACGTGCTCGTGGGGGGCGTGGGGGTGATGGAGGCCATCCGGCCGACGCGAATCCCGGGGCTCTTCGTGATCACGGCAGGCCCGGTGCCGACCAATCCGACGGAGCTGCTGTTCTCGCCGCGATTCACCCAGGCCCTGGCCGCGCTCGGTGAGCGGTTCGCTCACGTCGTGATCGACACTCCGCCGATGCTGGGGGTCAGCGACACCCTGGTGCTCGCGCCACGGGTGGAAGGGGTCATCCTGGTCCTCCGCCACGGCCACACCGGTCGGGACGCCGCGCAGCGTGCGGTGCAGATGCTCGGATCGGTCCGCGCGCGACTGCTGGGCGTCGTCCTCAACCACGCCGACGTTCGGACCACCGCCGCCGGCTATCAGTACTACCAGCGCGAACCCGGCCCCTCCGCCGTGTCGATGTGGCCGGACTGGACGACGCGCGGGCGCGCCGCTTCGCGAGGGTCGAGCGAGAATCTCGACAAGGATCTCGGCGTCCTTTGAGACGACCGGTCGTCACCACCCGCCGCGCCCGGGTGCTCCTCGCGGATGCGCTGCTGGCCGTCGCCGGGAACTACCTCGCCTTCTGGCTCCGGTTCGACGGGACGATCCCGGCCGCCTACTGGATGCTCTGGCTGCAGACGGTTCCCTGCCTCGTGCTGATCCGTGGGCTCACCTTCATCGCGTTTCACCTCTACGACTCGGTCTGGCAATACGTCGGACTGAGAGATCTGCGGGCCATCGCGATCAGCGTGTCCGTGAGCAACGTCCTGTTCTGTCTCCTGATCCGCGGGGTTCTGGAGCTGCGTGCCTATCCCCGCTCGGTGTTCGTCACGGACCTGGTGCTCATGGTGTTCCTCATGGGCGCGGTGCGGGTGAGCTGGCGCCTCGGGCGGGAGTACCTGGCGAACGCCCGAACGAAGTCGGTCTTGATCTTCGGGGCGGGTGACGCCGGGGAGGCGATGGTCCGCGAGATCCTGAACGGCGGTGAGCACGGCTATCGCCCGGTCGGATTCGTGGACGACGATCCGGCCAAGGTCGGGCAGCGCATTCACGGGGTCCCGGTGCTGGGAACCCGGGCGGACCTGCCGCGGATCATCGCGCAGACGAATCCGAGCGAGGTGCTGGTCGCCATCGCCCGCCCCACCCCGCAGATGCTCCGGCAGGTGGTGAAGGCGCTCGAGTCGCACAAGCTGCCCATCAAGGCGGTGCCGCACCTGCGCGACCTGCTCGACGGACGCGCGCGGCTGCACGAGGTCCGTGATCTCGCGGCGGCGGACCTGCTGGGGCGCGCGCCGCTCGGGCTCGACGTGGAGACTGCGAAGCATCTCGTGGAGGGGAAGCGGGTGCTGGTGACCGGCGCGGGCGGGACGATCGGCTCCGAGCTGAGCCGGCAGATCGCCGGGCTCGGCCCCAAGAGCCTCGTGCTGTTCGAGCGCTACGAGAACGCCCTCTGGGCGGTGGAGCGCTCGGTCGCCGGGCTCACGCCCGGCGGAACGGTCTACTCCGTCATCGCGGACGTCACCGACGAGCAGCGGGTCGACGAAGTGCTGGCCGAGTATCGTCCCCAGCTGATCCTCCACGCGGCCGCGCACAAGCACGTGCCGCTGATGGAGCTCAATCCCTGCGAGGCGATCAAGAACAACGTCAAGGGCACCCGGATCGTGGGAGAGGCCGCGGTCCGCCACCGGGTGGAGCAGTTCGTCCTGATCTCGAGCGACAAGGCGGTGAACCCCTCGAGCGTCATG
The DNA here is from genome assembly GCA_035312605.1 of Candidatus Methylomirabilota bacterium. GTDB lineage: Bacteria > Methylomirabilota > Methylomirabilia > Rokubacteriales > CSP1-6 > CAMLFJ01. The sequence goes on along the minus strand of DATGBR010000095.1, from coordinate 4,164 downwards.
GGGGCCACCAAGCGGGTGGCAGAGCTGCTCGCGATGGCCCTGGCCGGGCGAGGCCCGACCGGGTTCATGGTGGTGCGCTTCGGCAACGTGGTGGGAAGCAACGGCAGCGTGATCCCGCTCTTCCTCGAGCAGATCCGCGCCGGCGGACCGGTCACCGTCACGCATCCGGACATGCGCCGCTACTTCATGTCGATCCCGGAGGCGGTCCGGCTCGTGCTCCAGGCCGCCGCGCTCGGCGAGAACGGAGCCCTCTACGTGCTCGACATGGGCGAGGAGATCAGGGTGGTGGACATGGCGCGGAACCTCATCCGGCTGTCCGGCTTCATCCCGGACCGGGAGATTCCGATCGTGTTCACCGGGGTCAGGCCCGGCGAGAAGCTCTCGGAGGAGCTGGTGGCCTCGGACGAGACCATCGAGCCGTCGCGCCTCGAAGGGGTCCGGCGGGTCCGATCGGCCCCGGACCGGTCGGCCGCGAGTCTCGCACGCGATGTGGCCGACCTCGAGCGCTTCGCCCAGAAGGGCGCGACCGGTGCCGTCAGGCAGCAGCTCGGGTCGATGGCCGCGCTGTTCCGGCCCGAGTTGCCGGTGAAGCCGGAAGTCCCCACCGGGCGACCGATCCTTCCCGTCGACGTGACGAAGCCCGCCGCCGTGATCGGCGAGTCGCGAGGCGCCGCGTGATGAGCGACGCGAGGCCCCCGGCGCGCCGGCCCGGATGGTGGCCGGGGTGGCCCAAGCGCGCCTTCGATCTCGTGGTGGCGTCGGTGGGGCTGATCGCGCTCGCGCCCCTTCTGGGCGTGACCGCCGTGGCGATCCGGCTGGTCCTCGGCCGACCGGTGATCTTCGCGCAGCGACGGCCGGGCCGGCACGGGCGGCCGTTCGTCCTTTACAAGTTTCGCACCATGAGCGGCGCCCGCGCGGCCGACGGGCCGCTTCTGCCGGATCGTGAGCGACTGACCCGTCTGGGCCGGCTCCTCCGCCGGACGAGCGTCGACGAGCTGCCGGAGCTCGTCAACGTGATCCGGGGCGACATGAGCCTGGTCGGCCCCCGGCCGCTCCTGATGGAGTACCTGCCGCGCTACACGAGGGAGCAGGCCCGCCGCCACGATGTGCGGCCCGGGATCACCGGGTGGGCCCAGCTCAACGGCCGCAACTCGCTGCCGTGGGACCGGCGCTTCGCGCTCGACGTCTGGTACGTGGAGCACCAGTCGTTCCGCCTCGACACCCGGATCTTGCTGCTGACGGTCTGGCACGCGCTCGCGCAGGTCGGCGTCAGTCAGCCCGGGGAAGGGACCGAGGAGCACTTCCGCGGGAACGAGACGGCGACGGACGCGCCTGCGTCGAGCATGCCCGCGTCGAAGATGGAGGAGGTCCACCGATGGAGCTGATGCCGATCATTCGCCCGACCCTGCCGGAGTTCCGCGAGTTCGAGGAGCTCGTCCGTCCCAGCTGGGACGAGGGCCAGGTCACGACGGGACGGATCGGACGCGCCTTCGAGGAGGAGGTCTGCCGGCTGACCGGCGCGCGCGAGGCGGTCGCGATGTCGTCGTGCACCGCGGGCCTCATGCTGGCCGCTCAGGCGCTCGAGCTGCCGGCGGGCGCCGAGGTCATCGTGCCGTCCTTCACGTTCGCGGCCACCGCGCAGGCGCTGGTGTGGAACGGCCTGGTGCCGGTCTTCTGCGACTGCCGGCCGGATACCCTGACGCTCGATCCGACCGACGTCGAGCGGAACCTGACGTCGAGGACCGCCGCGATCTGCGCGGCGTATGTCTACGGATTGCCCCCGGACATCGAGGCGCTCACCGAGCTCGGCGAGCGGCACGGCATCCCGGTGTATTTCGACAGCGCCCAGGGACTGGGTGCCGAGTTCCAGGGCCGGAAGGCGGGCGGCTTCGGACAATGCGAGATCTTCTCGCTGAGCCCGACCAAGGTCGTCACCGCGATCGAGGGGGGCGTGATCTGCACCGGTGATTCCCGCCTGTCGGCGCGCCTGCGGTCGATGCGCGACTACGGCAAGGATCCGCAGAAGGGTGAAGACATGGTCCACCTCGGCCTCTCCGCTCGGATGAGCGAGCTGCACGCCGCGGTGGGTCTCCTCTCGCTGAGACGCGTGGACGAGCTGGTGAAGGCGCGGCGGCAGCTCATCGAGGTCTACCGGGCGCGGCTCGGCGCGCTGCCCGGCTGCCGCGTGCAGAGCGCTCCGCCCGACCGGTCGAGCAGCGGCAACTACTTCGTGCTGCTCATCACCGCCCGGGCCCGGGCCGGCCGGGACGCGGTGTACGCGGGCCTCGCGGCGCGCGGGATCCAGACCAAGCGCTACTTCTATCCTCCGGTGCACGAGCAGACCCTCCTCCGGCGCGTGCCGCATCGGGTGAGCGAGCGGATGGAGCACACCGTGACCGCGAGCCGGGAAGCCCTGGCCCTGCCGCTGTACTCGCACATGACGCCGGAACAGGTCGACCGCGTGTGCCGGGAGGTCGAGTGCCTGCTGGCCTGATCCCGGCCGGGGCCTGATGGCGATGCCGACGCGTCTCTGGGCCGTGACCAGCGCCGCCAGGAGCGGGCTGTCCATCTCCGCCGTCCCGGGCGATTCGACCGCGAGGCATTTCGCGATCGGCGCGTTCTGGGCGCTGGTGGGTGCGGTCGTGTCGCGCGGCCTGACCCTGGCATCGTCGGTGGTGGCGGGACGGCTCCTGGGCCCGACGGGCTTCGGCGAGATCGGCATGATTCAGAGCACCCAGGGCCTGTTCGGCATCGTGGCCGGCGCGGGGCTGGGGTTGGCCGCGACCAAGTTCGTTGCGGAGTTTCGCTCGACCGATCCCACGAAGAGCGGGCGTTGCGCGACCCTGGCCACCACCATCGCCCTGGTCTCCGGCACCGTGATGGCGCTGGTGCTTCTCGCCCTTTCCGGGGTGATGGCGTCGAGCGTGCTGCGCGCCCCGCACCTGACCGTGGAGCTGCGAGTGGCGACCGGGCTGGTCCTCTTCGGCACGATCAACGGCGTGCAGACGGGCGCCCTCGTCGGCTTCGGCGACTTTCGTACCGTGGCGGTCCTGAGCAGCATCCGGGGCGTGTGCCTGTGTGGGTTCCTGATCGCCGGCATCGCGGTCGGCGGTGTCCTGGGCGGGGTCGTCGGCCTGGTCCTGACCGAGGCGATCGCGGTGCTGGCCAACCATGTCGCTCTGCGGCGCATCCTTCCCGCGCCGGTCGCCGGGCGAGACCGCCGCGCCGCCTGGAGCGAGCTGATGCTGATGAGTCGCTTCAGCGGGCTGAGCCTGCTGGGGAGCATCTGCACGATGTCGGCGATGTGGTTCGCCAACCTGGTGCTGGTCGCGCAGCCCGGCGGCTACGCCGCGCTGGGCGTCTTCAACGCGGCCGAGCGCTGGCGGCAGCTGCTGCTGTTCCTGCCCGCGTCGTTCTCACCGGTGATCCTCACGACGCTGAGCAACCTGCACGGCCGGAAGGATCCGGACGCCTATCGCCGGCTCTTTGGCCTCAACCTGGCGGTCAGCATCGCGGTGGTGGTGGTCCCGTCGATCGGCATCATGCTGTGCGCGGGGCCCGCGATGGGCCTCTTCGGGGACGAGTATCGCGGCGGCTGGATGACGCTGGTCATCCTGTCGGCCTCGGCGGTCGTGGTGGTGCTCAACAACCTGCTGGGCCAGATCCTGGTGAGCCGGGGGGCTGTCATGGGGCGCTTCGTCCTCGACGTGCTGCTCGCCGCGGTCCTCGCCCTCGCGTCGTGGCAGCTGATTCCGATCTACCGCGAGCAGGGGATGGCGCTCGGCAGCCTGATCGCCTTTGCGGTGACCGCGGCCGCGCTGGCCGCGACGACGATCCACTTCATGAGAGCGCACCGGAGCGAGCGATGAGGGTCTCGACGAGGAGCCCGATGCCGGGCGCCACGTTCTGGGTGCTGGCGATCAGCGCCCTCGCCCTGATCGGATTCGTGTCGGGGCCGGTGGCGGAGGAGTATCCGCTCGCGGTGGTCGGCATCCTCGCCTTCATGCTCGTGCAGGCGTCCTTGCCCGCGTGCCGGATCCGCACGACCACTCCGGTGTGTCCGGCGAACATCGCGCAGGGCTACTACTGGATCCAGCTCGTCCTGGTCACGGTCCTGGTCGGCTACTTCGGGTTCAGCCAGGGGGTGCTGCCGCATCTGCCGTC
>DATGBR010000094.1:0-15337 GCA_035312605.1 Candidatus Methylomirabilota bacterium | reverse complement strand
CAGCGCTGCAGCCACTCCGCGCAGCCCTCGATCGGCCCCGCGTACGTCGCCTGGCGGGCCATGATCGTGTGGGCCGGCGCCGAGTAGTACGTCTCGAGAAACGTGTGGAGCCGCTGCTCGGCCGCGGCGCGATTCGCGTCGAGCGCCAGGGTGACGTACGCGGCACCGGTCACCGCGTCGGCCGGGCGCCCGGCGGCGCGCGCCGCCTTCTGCACGCCCGGGAAATGCTCCGCGAAGAACTCCACGCTGGGTCCGGTCGGAAACCAGGCGTCGAAGCGCGCCGCCTCGCGGAGCGCGGTGGGCCCGCTGCCGCCGATCCAGATGGGCGGGCCACCGGCCCGGTGCGGCTTGGGCTCGACGGAGGAGCCCTCCAGGGTGAAGTGCTTGCCGTTGAACGTGACGCCGTCGCGCGTCCACAGCGCGCGGCAGATCTCGAGCGTCTCGAGGAAGCGGCCCACCCGGCGATCCCACGGCACCCCGCACGCCGCGAACTCCTTCCGGATGGCCGGGCCGTCCGCCGCGATCCCGACTCCCAGGATCACCCGCCCCCCGGCCACCCGGTCCACGGTGGCGATCAGGTGCGCGAGCACCACCGGGTTGCGCAGCGCGGGCAGCAGCACCCCGGTGCCGAGACGCACCCGCCGCGTGCGGGCCGCGATGGCCGCCATCAGGGTGAGCGGCTCGTGGCGGGGTCGCGCGGTGATCGAGTCGCCGATCCAGACCGAGTCGAAGCCGGCGGCCTCGGCGCGCTCGGCCATGGTGATGAGCGGAGCGGTCTCCGGGCGGCCGGACATGATGGCTTCGCGGGTGGGAATGAGGACGCCGAGCTCGACCGCCATGGCTACCTCCCGATCAGAGTCTCGACTTCGCGAATCAGCGGCGATGACTCGAGCCCGGCCCGAAGGCCGGGATCCCGGGTCATCGTGCGCAATCCCGTGATGATACTCCACGCGTCCCGGTACCGCGCCGCGGCGTCGTCCCGCCGCCCACGCGCGGCGTCGAGCCGTCCAAGCGCGACGTGGCTCAGCCAGGTCTGGCGCGGCTGGCCGATCGCCTCCGCGAGGGCGAACGAGCGCCGCAGCGCCTCATCCGCCTCGTCCCACGCCCGGCGCGCGGTGGCGCTCTCTCCCTTGATCCGCCACGCCCAGGCCTCGAACTTGCGCGAGCGCGTCGGCACACTCAGCTCGAGGCTCTGCTCGGCGAGGCGGCGCGCGCGGTCGGGATCGCCCTGCAGCAGCGCGAGCTGGCCCTGGCTCGCGTAGCAGTGGGTCCCATAGCGCCACCTCATCCAGCGAGATGGCGGAGGGTGCCGCACGATGTGACTCGACTCCGCCAGCGCGTCGGCCGCGCTCGCGAGGTCCCCGCGAATCATCCAGGCGTCGGCCTCGTTGTTCCGGATGAAGGCCCGGCGCTCGGCTCCGGTCCCGTGCCCGGCCCGCGACGACCGGCCGGTCACCTCGTAGGACTGCTCGGACAGCTCCATGCCTCGCCCGAGATCGCCGCACTCCATGTGCAGCCAGCCGAGCGTGTTCTGGAAGCGAGGGATGAAGGCGTCGTCGCCGATCCGCTCGGCGAGGGCCAGCCCTTCCGTCAGGGCGGCGAGCCCGGCGTCGTACTCGCCCGCGTCGTTCAGCGCCGCTCCCTGATTCCAGAAGCAGCGCAGGAGCGGGACGACCAGGCGATGCTCGCGGGCGAGGCGGACCCCCTCGCCAGCCAGCTCCAGGCTCCCCCGGTAGTCGCCCTGCCAGGCCGAGTGCATCGCAAGTATGTGCAGCGCCAGGGCCTGCCGCGCGGGATCGCCGACCGCCCGCCCGATGGTGAGCGCGCGCGCCACGTCATCCTTCGCCGCGTCGAGGCGGCCGCTGACCGCGTGCACGTACCCGCGGACATACAGGCCGCCGGCGAGCGGCCGCTGGGCTCCCGCCGTCTCGGCCAGCTCGATCCCCTCCTCCGCGCGCTCCAGCGCGGCCGGGAAATCTTCGGCCCACTGCAGCGCCGAGGCGCACTGGATCAGCGCATTGGCCTCCGCGGCCCGGTCCTGCACGCGCCGGGCCAGGTCAACGACGGTCTCGGCCGCCTCGCGCGAGCGCTCGAAGTCTCCGACGCCGAAGAAGAGGTCCGCGCGCGCGGCGTGGATGGCCATCACCGTTGCCGCGGGCGCGCGATCTTCGAGCCGAGCGGCGGCGGCCAGCGCCTCTCCGTACAGATCGATCGCCTGCCGCAGGCCGAAGGCCTGGGTCGCCTTCTCGGCGGCCCGCACCAGGTAGGCGAGCGCCCGCGCCGCATCGTCGGTGTGCGAGAAGTGATGGGCGAGGACTTCATAGAGCTCGGGCAGGCGATCGTCGTAGAGCTCCTCGATGGCGATGCCCACCAGCCGGTGGAGCTCGCCGCGTCGCTGCACGAGCAGAGAGGCGTAGGCCACGTCCTGGGTCAGCGCGTGCTTGAATGCGTAGGCCAGCTCGGGCAGCCGGCGCCGCTCGAGGATGAGCTCGAGCGCGCTGAGCTCGCGCAGGGCGCCGCCGGTCCCGTCCCCGATCTGGGAGACCCGGTCGACCAGGCGCCGGCTGAACTCGCGCCCGATCACCGAGGCGAGCTGGAGCGTGAGCTTGGGCGCCTCGGCCAGGCGGTCGATCCGCGCCGCGATCACGTCCTGGACGGTGTCGGGAATGGCGATCTGCGACAGCGGCCGGATGAGGGCGAGGCGCCCTTCCACTCGCTGGACCACGCCGCTCTCCTCCAGCGATCTGACCAGCTCCTCGATGTAGAAGGGGTTGCCCTCGGCCTTCGCCGCGACGACGGATCGCAGGTCCACGGGAAGCACGTCGACCCCGAGAACCGACTCCGCGATGCGCGCGCTCTCCTCGGTCGACAGCGCGGCCGGCACGATCCGCGTGAAGTAGCTCCGCTCCCCGAACGGGTTCGCGTAGCCCGGCCGGTAGGTGAACACGAGCAGCACGCGAAGGGCCGGCACGCTCTCGATCAGGGTCGTCAGGAACTGCTCGCTCGCGCTATCGATCCAGTGCAGATCCTCGATGACGAGCACCTGCGGCTGCCGCTCGGTGCTCTGGACCACCACTCGCCGCAGCGCCTCGAAGGTCTCCCCGCGCCGCTGCGCGGGGCTCATCGCCCGCACCTCCGCATCGCCCGGGTCGACCGACAGCAGCGTCCGGAGATACGGGGCGGCGGACGCGAGATCCGGGCCGATCCCGGCCAGCCCGCGCTCGATCTTCGCCGCGACGGCCGCCTCATCGTCCCCTTCCTCGATCCCGAGCTGCCGTCGCAGCAGGTCCACCAGTGGGTGGAAGGTCATCGCCCGGCCGAAGGACAGGCAGTGCCCCTCCTGCCACCCGGCCTCCCCGGCAATCCGCTGACGCAACACCGCGAGCAGGCGCGACTTGCCCATACCCGCCTCGCCCACGAGGAACACCACCTGTCCGTGGCCGCCGCGAGCACGCTCGAAGGCATCGAGCAGCACGCGCAGCTCGCGCTCGCGGCCCACGAACGGGGTGAGCCCTCGATCGGCGGCGACTTCCAGCCGTGTCCGGGTCTCGCGCGCGGCCACGACTTCCCACGCGGCGATGGCCTCGGCCTTGCCCTTGATCGACAGCGCCCCGAGAGACCGGGTCTCGAAGTAGCCTTGCACGAGCCGGTGGGTCGCCTCCGAGATCGTCACCCGGCCGGGCTCGCCCACCTGCTGCATGCGGGCCGCCACGTTGGTGGCGTCCCCCACCGCGGTGTAGTCCATCCGTAGGTCGCTGCCGATGCTGCCCACCACCACGAGGCCGGTGTTCAGCCCCTGGCGAGCCTGGAAGCGGATACCGCGCGGCCGCAGCTCGGCCTGGTAGGCCTCCAACGCCCGCGCGATACCGAGCGCGGCGTGCACGGCCCGGATCGCGTGGTCCTCGTGCGCGATGGGCGCGCCGAAGATCGCCATGATCCCGTCCCCCAGGAACTGGTTGACCGTGCCCTCGTAGCGGTGCACCTCCGCCAGCATGAGGTCGAAGGCGCGGCTCATGAGCCGGTGGACCTCTTCGGGATCGAGCCGCTCGGACAGCGACGTGAAGCCCGACACGTCGACGAACAGCACGGTGACCTGCTTGCGCTCGCCCTTCAGCGCGGCCCCGGTCATGAGGATCTTCTCGGCCAGGTGCCGGGGCGTGTAGGAGCGGGGCGCCGGGGCCGGAGCGACGGCGGCGGGTCTCGATCCGAGCGTCCCGCCGCACTGGTGGCAGAACCGATTGTCCGGCGGGTTCGCCGCCTGGCAGGAAGGGCAGACCGCGACCAGGCGCGCCCCGCAGCCGCCACAGAACTGCGCGGGACCGGGATTCGCCTGACCGCAGGCCGAACAGGTCATGCAGGCCGCGGCTCTAGCCCTCCCGCCAGCCGCTCGCCTGGTCGAGGGCGGCGGTGGCCTCGGCGTCCAGTTTGAGCTCGATGCCGCCGACCAGCTCCTTCAGCTGCGGCACCGTCGTCGCGCTGGCGATCGGCGCGGTGATGCCGGGCCGGTGCGCGAGCCACGAGAGCGACACCTGCGCGGCGGTCGCGCTCGCCGCCGCGGCCACCTTCTCCACCGCGGCGAGCACCCGGAAGCCGCGCGCGTTCATGTAGGTCTTCTCCACCCCACCCGCGCGCGCGGTCTTGGGCAGGGCCTCGCCCGCGCGGTACTTGCCGGAGAGGAACCCGCTCGCGAGCGAGGAGTACGGGATCACCCCCACCTCCTGCTCGAGGCAGAGCGGCTCCAGCTCGCGCTCGTACTCGTCGCGGATCACCAGGTTGTACTTGGGCTGCAGGCACTCGTAGCGCACGGTGCCGTTGGTGTCGCTCTCCCAGAGCGCGCGGGTGAGCCGCCACGCCGGGTAGTTGGAGGCGCCGATGTAGCGCACCTTGCCCTGCCGCACCAGGTCGTCGAAGGCGCGCAGCGTCTCGTCGAGCGGCGTCTCGCGATCGTCCCAGTGCGCCTGGTACAGATCGATGTAGTCGGTCTGGAGACGTCGCAGCGAGGCCTCGACCCCCTCCATGATGTGCTGCCGCGACAGGCCCTTGTCGTTCGGTCCCGACCCCATCGGGCCGCAGACCTTGGTCGCGATCAGCACCGACGGCCGGTGCTTGCGCGCGGCGAGCCAGAGGCCGAGCGCGTACTCCGACTCGCCGCCCTTGTTCCCGGGCGCCCAGCGCGAGTACACGTCCGCGGTGTCGATGAAGTTGCCGCCCGCCTCCACGTAGGCGTCGAGCACCGCCTCCGAGGCCTTCTGGTCGGTGGTCCAGCCGAACGTGTTGCCACCCAGGCACAGTGCGGCCACCTTGAGCCCGGTGCGTCCCAGCTTGCGCATCAGCATGATCGGTCGTCCTCCTGGAGTGGGTCGCGCTAGAGTGCGTCGCGAAACGTGACGAGGGGGTTCTCGAAGCGCAGTCGCTGCGCCAGCGGATGCCCCGGCAGGGCATCGAAGATCCGGCGAATACTGGCCGCCGTCTCGGAGGCGACCGCGTCGGTGCGGATGCCGAGCGAGAGATAGGGCCGCGGCATCGACCGGAGCTGCTGGTCGACGATGTCCCAGTACCCGTCCGCGCTGGGCCAGCGGGCCATGGGATAGAGTACCTCCACCGTGATCGGGGCGCGGCCGCGCAACACGCGCCGGGCCACCCGCCGCCAGCGGGGGCGCGGCGGCCGAAGCGAGCGCGTGGTCAGCGGCACCATGAGGAGCCGTCGGCCCGCGCGGCCCCCGTCGACGCGGAAGTCGTGGTGCGCGGGCCGGTACGGCACGCGCGGCGCGCCCGCGCAGTCGGGGTACGCGCCCACGATGGGCGTGGAGTCCACCGCGGTCGGAACCGCCGGGGCGCCCACGCCCCGGCCGGTCACCGGCTCGAGCGAGAGGTCGATCGCGACGCCGGCCTGCTCGACCGTCTCGAGGACCCGATCGCTCAGGAACCCGGCGCCCGACCGGAAGAGCCGGGGCGGCGTCCCCGCCCACTGGCCGAAGGCGTCGAGGGCGAACCGGGTGGCGTGGGCCTGCCAGTCGCCGTCGCCGAACTCGTGCACCCACTGGCCGCACTCCGGAGCCCAGCGGATCAGGTGCGAGTGCACGCCGAAGTAGTCGCCCGCGGCCCGCAGCCGGTCGACGCACTCCGGAAACGCCACCAGCGCGTGGTCGGGACGCCCGTGCACCTCGGCGATCTGGCGATCGGTCCGCACGTACCAGCCGAAGCGGGGGGTCCGCCCGGTCCAGCCGTCGAGATCCGCCCGCAGCCGCGTGAGGTACTCGACCATCGCCACGTAGCCGCCCCACTCCGGGGGGTCGCGGCGGTCCAGCTGGAACCCATCCGGCTCGACGTCGACGCTCAGGAAGGCGGGAATGGTGCTCGACGTCGTCGACTTCATCGGTAGAGCGGCATCTCACAATACCCGCGCGCCCTTGTCAAGGATGGTGCGGACGGCCGCGCGCGCTGCTAGAGTCTTCCCGAGATTCCGAAAGGAGGCCCTCCATGACCCGCGCTTACCACATCATCGACGCCGACGGTCACGTCCTCGAGCCGGTCGACCTCTGGGACAAGTACATCGACCCCGCCTACCGCGAGCGCGCCCCCCGGATGATCGTCGACACGGACGGCAAGGAGCGCCTGCTCGTCGAGGGGCAGGTGCTCGGCAGCAAGAAGGGCTTCAACGTCGTCGGCGCCATCGGGTCCCGGCAGGGCGTGGTTCCCGAGGCCACCATGAAGTACGTGGACGGCCGCGCGGGCGGCTTCGATCCGCACGCGCGCATCCCGGACATGGATCTGGACAGTATCGACGCAGCCTTCCTCTACCCGAGCGTGGGCCTCTTCGCGGGCGCGGTCCGCGAGCCGGGGCTCGCGGGCGCCATGTGCCGCGCCTACAACCGCTGGCTCGCCGACTACTGCCATCCCTACCCCGACCGCCTGTTCGGGGTGGCGATGCTGCCGATGCAGTCGATCGAGCTCGCCATCGAGGAGATGCGGTTCGCCCGGCGAGAGCTGGGCATGCGCGGCGGCTTCCTGCGCCCCAACCCCTACAACGGGCGGACCCTGCACGACCCCGCGTACGCGCCGTTCTGGGAAGAGGCGCAGGACCTCGACTTCGCGATCGGCCTGCACGAGGGCGCCAGCGGCGGGATGCCGCAGGTGGGCGTGGACCGGTTCGAGACGCGCGGGGCGCGGCACATCATCTCCCACACCATGGAGATGATGCTGGCCGCGATGAGCGTGATCTGGGGCGGGGTGTGCGACCGCTACCCGCGCCTTCGCATCGCGTTCCTCGAGTCGGGCGGCGGGTGGATCGCGCCGTGGCTCGACCGCATGGACCGCCACTTCGACGACCAGGGGTTCAACGACTCGGGGCTGTCCATGAGACCGAGCGAGCTGTTCCAGCGCAACTGCTGGATCTCCTTCGAGCCGGTCGAGGGCTGCCTCGGCGTGCTCGCCGACTACATCGGCCCGCACAAGATCCTGTGGGCGACCGACTACCCGCATCCGGACGGCTTCTTCCCCGGCGCGCCCGCGCTGATCGCGGGGCGAACCGAGCTGTCGGAGGCGACCAAGCGCGAGATCCTGGGCGGCGGGGCCCGGCGCTTCTACGGCCTGGAGGGATCGTGACCGATCACGCGCTGTCCGGCATCCGGATCCTGGATCTCACCCAGTTCGAGGCGGGCACCTCCTGCACCCAGCTCCTGGGCTGGCTCGGCGCGGACGTCATCAAGATCGAGCCGCCGGGCGGTGAGCAATCGCGGCGCAACCGGCCGGAGGTGCCCGGCCTCGACGCGATGTTCTTCCTGCTCTTCAACGCCAACAAGCGGAGCGTCACCATCGACCTCAAGAACCCGGAGGGCCACGCGCTCTTCCTGCGCCTGGTCGAGGGCGCGGACGTGGTGACCGAGAACTTCGCCCCCGGGCTGATGGAGCGGCTCGGGCTCGACTACGAGCGGCTCGCCGCGGTGAACCCGCGGATCATCCTGGCCCGCCTCAAGGGCTTCGGGCTCTCCGGGCCGTATCACGAGTACAAGAGCTTCGACATGATCGCCCAGGCGATGGGCGGGGTGATGAGCGTGACCGGCTTCCCCGATCGCGAGCCGGTGCTCTGCGGGGCCAACATCGGCGACAGCGGCGCCGGGGTGCACATGGCGGCCGGCATCATGGCCGCGATCATCGAGCGGCAGCGGACCGGCCAGGGCCAGGTGGTCGAGGTCTCGATGCAGGAGGCGGTGGCCAACCTCATCCGCCAGCGCTACGTCGTCCACTACCGCGACGGCAAGCCCACCCCGCGCCGCGGCAACGGGGCGCCGCCTGGCGCGGTGCCCGACGGCCTCTACGCGTGCGCGCCGGGCGGGCCCAACGACTACGTGTACATCTACGTGCAGCCGATGAACCGGGGCATGTGGGAGGACTTCGCGCGGGCCATCGGCCGCGAGGATCTGATCGCCGACCCGCGCTGCGTGGATGCCCCGACGCGGTGGCAGCATCGCGAGGCGCTCAACGGCATCGCGCGGGAGTGGACCGGGGCGCGGCCCAAGCAGGAGGTGCTGGCGGTCCTGGGCAAGGCCGGTGTGCCCTGCGGCGCGATCTTCGACACTCAGGAGGTGCTGGACGACCCGCACATGAACGCGCGCGGCGCGATCGAGACGATCGAGCATCCCACGCGCGGCCGCTTCCGGGTGCCGGGCTGCCCGATCCGCCTCACCTCCGGCAAGGCGGCGACCACGCCGCCCCCCCTGGCCGGGCAGCACACCGACGAGGTGCTGGCCGAGGTGCTCGAGATGTCGCCCGCGGCGGTGGCGGAGCTGCGCGCGCGCGGAGCGATCTGAACGCCCGGTCGCGGACCGGCGGTCAGTGCCGCGCGGGCCAGGTGCCCATCACCTGGCGGAGGATCGCGAACTCGCCGATGTGGTAGGTGTTGTGCTCCGAGACGATCAGCAGCTCGCGGATGAGCGTGTGCTTCCGCGCGTAGGGTAGCGCCGAGCCCAGGGCCACGCGGGGATTCGCGGCGATCTTCTCGAGCGCGACGCGGTCCCGCCGAAAGGCGGCGATCGTCTTCTGCCACGCCTTCGCGTCCGCGGTCGCCTCCGGCTTCGGCCAGTAGTCGTCGGGCCAATCGGGCTGGCGGTACTCGTCGTCCTCGATGTACTCGAGGATGTCGCGCTGGGTGATGCGCATGTGCTCGAGCAGGTGCCAGGGCGTGTAGGGCACGTTCGGCGGCCGCGTGTTGATGTGCGTCATCGGGAAGTCGGCCACCACGTCGTCGAAGGTCATGTACGACGGCCCGTGGACCAGGGCCCGCACCTCCGTGCGCACCGCGTCTTTCTTCACCGTACCCTGTGCCTTCATGGCGCTCCCCCTCGATCGAACAATACCCGCCCCGTGTCCCGATTGACAAGACCGCCTCCGCGTCTAGACTCGGTGAGCAGGAGGCGACGATCATGACGACCGGCAATCGCTACGCGTTCCGACTCCTTCCCGGCATGCGCCGCGGCCTCCGCGCCGAGACGCCGCTGCCGACGCGCCTCGTCTCGAACGAGGAGTTCCCGCCCCTGCCCCAGACGCCCGCGCAGCGCCGGGTCGAGGACCGGATCCTCGCCGAGGCCGCGCGGCTCGCGCCGCGGCTCGGGCTGAGCCGCCGGGACTTCCTGCGTGGCAGCGGTGGCATGGCCACGTCGCTGCTGGCGATGAATGCGGTCTTCGGCCGGTTCTTCGACGTGCAGCCGGTCGAGGCGGCCGACCCGGCCGCATTCAAGGAGCGGAGCGGCGATCCCTACTTCATCTTCGACGTGCAGCTCCACTACGTGGGCGCGGGCTACGATCCCCGCGACGAGGAGACGGGCCGACGGGGCGCGGTGAGCAAGCAGGCCCTCCTCGGGCTGCGGCAGGGCTCGAAGCGCCTGAACCCGAAGCTGGCCGCCGACCGCGGCACCCTGGCGGATCTGGCCTGGGCGAACATGGTCAAGGAGGTGTTCCTCGACAGCGAGACCGACGTCGGGCTCGTCTCCACGCCGCCGGGCCCGTATCCACAAGAGGCCGTGGTGCCTCCGAAAGAGATGACGCACATCCGCGACGAGATCAACCGGGTCACCCAGTCCCAGCGGATGCTCGCCCACGGGCTCATCACCCCGCAGCTCGGCCAGGTCGACCTCGACTTCATGGACCAGCAGGCCACGACGCTCAAGGTGGACGCGTGGAAGGGCTACACCGGCGCCGCGCCCAAGGGCTTCGACCGCGGGTGGTTCGTGGACGACGAGAAGATCGCGTACCCGATGCTGGAGCGCGCCCGCAAGCTCGGGATCAAGCGCGTGTGCCTGCACAAGGGCCTGCCGCTCGGCCCGGTCTCCGACTACAACCATCCGCGCGACGTCATCAAGGCGGCGCGCGATTTCCCCGACATCGACTTCGTGCTCTACCACGCCGGGCTGCTCACCGTGCCTCGCACGCAATCGGCGGACGTGCCGTGGACCACCGAGTTCTGCCGGATGAAGAAGAAGCAGCTGGGGCTCCGGAACATCTACATGGAGCTCGGGTCGACCTTCGGCCAGCTCGCCACCACCAACCCCACCGCGTGCGCGCACCTCATGGGCCAGATCGTCGACGCCTTCGGCGCCGACCACGTGCTGTGGGGCACCGACTCGATCTGGTACGGCACCCCGCAGTGGCAGATCGAGGCCTTCCGCCGCTTCGAGATCCCGCAGGCCCTGGTCGATGCCCACGGCTATCAGCCCCTCAACCGCCTCGTGAAGGAGCAGATCTTCGGCCTCAACGCGGCCCGCCTCTTCAGCGTGGACGTGCGGGCCAAGCGCAACGAGGTGCCCAAGGACTACCTGAGCCAGATCAAGATGGCCTACCTCGACGAGGGCCCCGCCCCCAGCCACCGCTTCTACGGGTGGGTCGCCGGCTAGACGTAGACGCGAGGGATGCGGGTGTTGAGGTTGGTGAGGACCTCGTAGGGGATGGTACCCGCCCAGTCGGCGATGTGCTCGCAGGTGATCAACTCGTCGCCGTCGGCGCCGAGCAGGGTGACCACGTCGCCGTTGTAGGCGCTATCCCATTCGATGTTCACCATGATCTGGTCCATGCAGACGCGGCCGACCACCGGGTACTTCTTGCCGCGGATCAGCACGTGGGCCACGTTGGAGAGCGCCCGGAAGTAGCCGTCGCCATAGCCCACCGGCACCGTGACCACCCGCACCGGGTGGTCGGACTCCCAGGTCGAGCCGTAGCTGACCGGGTGCCCGGGCGTGACCACCTTGAAGTAGACGACGCGCGAGCGCAGCGACAAGGCGGGCCCGACCGCGATCGTCTTGCGCACCTCGTCCGAGGGATAGACCCCGTAGAGCAGGATCCCCGGCCGCACCATGTCGAGATGGCTCTCTCGGAGCTGCAGCACCGCGCCGGAGTTGGCCATGTGGCGCACCGGCGGCTTCACGCCCTGCTTGTCGTACCACTCGAGCACCTCGAGGAAGCGCGCGAGCTGCAGGCGGGCCGAGGTGAGATCGGCCGCGTCCGCGTTGGCGAAGTGCGAGTAGATGCCCTCCACCTGGCAGTGGCGGCACCCGGCGGCCTGCTCGAGCAGGCCGCGCGCGCTGTAGTAGTGCACGCCGATGCGCTCCATGCCGGTGTCGATCTTGAGGTGCACCCGCGCCCCTACCCCCATCTGCCCGGCGGTCTCGTCGATCTGCTTGAGCTTGTCGATGGAGGACGCGGTCAGGGTGAGGCCGTGGCGCAGGAAGATCGGGATCTGGTCGCCGAAGATGCCCCCCATGACCAGGATGGGCAGCGTCAGCCCCGCCTCGCGGAGAGCCACCGCCTCCTCAAGGAAGGCGACGCCGAGCGACTGCGCCCCGAGCGAGGCCAGATGCCGGGCCACCGGCACGAGCCCGTGGCCGTAGGCATTGGCCTTGACGATGGGCATCACCACCGCCGGCGCCACCGCGGCCTGGATCGCGCGGAAGTTCTCCGCGAGACGAGCCAGGCTGATCTCGACGACCGTCGGCCGCAGCGCGCCCTGGTCCACCGGCTACTTGGGCACCATGCCCTTGAAGCGGGGCATGACCTCCTTGGCGAGCAGCTCCATGGAGTGCCGCCAGGCATCGGGGTTCTCGCTGTAGTCGAAGCAGAACAGGAGCAGGGTGCCGAAGCCGCCGACCTCCTCGTAGATGTCGTTGAGCTTCCGCGACACGGTGTCGGGCGAGCCCACCAGCCAGTTGTGCTTGGCGCAGTATTCCGGCGTCACGTCCGAGTCGGGCACGCTCGGGTCGTGCTTCAGGTACTCGGTGAAGGCGAAGGCACCCAGGAGCGGCAGGAAGTACTCGGTCATCATGCGACCCATCATGCCGCCCACCGAGAGCCGCATCGCCTCCGCGTCGGTGTCGGCCACGAACACCTCGCGGACCATCCGCCAGTCCGAGCGCTTGGGGGTTCGGCCACTACGCGCGGCCCCCTGCTCGACCGCCTCCCAGTGGCTGCCCACGTAGGTCGGGTTGAGGTTCAGGCTCATCGGCCAGAACCCGCGCTCGCCCGCCAGCTTGAGCGTGTCCGAGCCCTTGCTGAGCCCGGCCACCCCGATCGGCGGGTGCGGCTTCTGGAACGGGAGGATGTGCGGCTTGAGTGTCTCGAACATGGTGCCGGTCTTGGTGACGTGCCAGAACTTGCCCTTGTAGTCGAACTCGGGCTCGTCGCTCCAGAGACGGAGGATGATGTCGAGCGACTCGCGGGTCATCTCCCGGTTCTGGCCCGACATGCCGTCCACGTTGAACATCGACCAGTCGCTCGGCAGCCCGCTCGCGGCGACGCCGAAGTTGAGCCGGCCCTGGGCCATGTGGTCGAGCATCGCGAGGCGGTTGGCCAGCTCGGCGGGATGGTGGTACGGCATCAGGAAGCCGCCGGGCCCGATGCGCATGCGCTTGGTCTGCATCAGCGCCTGCGCCACCAGCAGGTCCGGCGAGGGATGCGGCTCCCACGGCGAGGTGTGGTGCTCGCCGATCCACGCCTCGCTGAAGCCCAGCTCGTCGGCCCAGCGGAGCTGCTGGAGATCCCACTGGTGCCCATCGAACAGCTTCCGCTCCGGCGGGTGCGACGGCATCGTGAAGAGACCGTAGTCCATGGCAAGCCTCCTGACAGATCGCTGCTACAGATCTCGTTCGAAGGGAAAGAGCGGCCGCCGCCGGTTCCGGAACGTGAAGAGCCGGAGGTCGGAGCTGGTCACGCCGTCACCGTCGCAGAGGACGATGTGCCGGGCGATCGGCTCGAACCCGGCCCGGAAGTGCTGGCGCGACTTGATCAGGACGTACTTCTTGCGGCGCGGGTCGATCCCGCAGTGGGTGAAGACGCCGGTGTCGAAGGGCTCGCTGCGCCCCTCCGACACCACGATCTGCATGGCCCCGGTGTCGAGCACCGCGGTGCGCCCCATGCGCGCTCGGGTGCCGGTGGCCATCGGCCCGGTGACGGTGAACTGCCCGTCGGTGATGCGGGTGACCTTGCCGGTCACGGGCAGCGGCTTGCCGAGCAGGTTGATCTGGGGCATGTCGACGCGTCCGCCGAGCGGCAGGGTCACCCCCGCCGCGGTCCCCGCCTCCACCAGGCGCCGCACGCCGGCCGGGTCGCAGATGGGCCCGGCCACCACGTCGGTGAGTCCCTGCCGCATCACCTCCTCGATCACGCTCATCACGTCCTGGGTGCCGCCGGACGCGGTGTTGTCGCCGTGGTCTACTAACACGATTGGTCCTTCGCTTAGCGATCGGGCGTGCGCGACCTGGTCGGCCAGGGGCGCGCCCCGGTAGAGGAACTCCTCGCGACGCTCCCACGCCATCGCGAGCAGCCGATCGCGCAGCGCGAGCCCCGCGTCGGCCCGCCGATCGCAGACGATCACGGTGGAGAGCGAGACGTGCGGGATGTCCGAGTGCGGGAAGCCTCCGAAGACCGAGGCGTTGAGCACCGCGCCCGAGGCCTCGGCGGCCATCGCCATGTCCATGACGTCCTTCATGGGCTGGCGCGAGGGGGCGTGCACGAGCGTGCTCGTCATCATCGGGAGCGAGCCCCAGACCATGACCGGCTCGATCTCCCCGCGCAGCGCGCGCAGCATGGTGCGCCCGGCGCGCTGCCCGGTGTCGCCCATGTCCACGTGCGGGTAGGTGCAGTAGCCCGCGATGACGGTCGCGTGGTCGACCATGGCCGCGGTCATGTGGGAGTGGAAGTCGAGGCCCACCGCGATCGGCACCCGCGGGGCCACCGCGCGCAGGCGCCGCAGCAGCTCGCCCTCGCCGTCGTCGACGTGCTCGGCCACCATCGCCCCGTGCAGCGCGAGGAAGACCGCGTCGCAGCCGCCGCGCACCGCGCCCACGATGGCCTCCGCCATGTCCTCGTAGGCCGCCCGCTCCACGTAGCCCGACGGGTGCGCCCCGCCCGCCACCGGCAGCACAATCTCCGCGCCCGCTTCCCGGGCCACGTGGAGGAAGCCGCCGAGCTGGGTGTTGGTGTCCTTGAACTCCTCGATCGCGGCCTCCCCCTGCAGGGGACGGAAGGACGCGAGCGGGGTGGGCACCGGCGAGAAGGTGTTGGTCTCGTGCATCATCATCGCGAGGACGAGCTTGAGACGGGCCATGCCGGGAGCATACTATCGCCCGGGAAGGGGCGCCCCATGTACTTCACCGGATTCGACTGTCTCGGCTGCCCGGCGGCATATCCGCCCGACCAGGACCTGCTCCTGTGCCCGCAGTGCCACGGCCTGCTCGCCGGCTACGAGGCGATGGTGGCCGAAGCCGAGCGGATCGGCTGACCGCATGGCCGCCGCGGTCGGTCGCGTCGAGCGGCGCCTCGCCGAGCTGGGGCTCGAGCTCCCGCCGCCGCCGGTGCCGGTCGGCAACTACCTGCCCGCCGCGCGAGTGGGCCGCCTGGTGTTCACCTCCGGGCAGACCGCGCGCATCAACGGGGTGCGCCGCTACGTGGGGGTGGTCGGCCAGGAGGTGAGCGAGGCGGACGCCTACCTCTCGGCGCGCGACGCGATGCTCAACTGCCTGGCCTGCGTGAAGCAGGCGGTGGGCTCGCTCGACCGGGTGAACCGCGTGATCAAGGTCGTCGGCTTCGTGAACGTGGGGCAGGACTTCATCGCTCATCCCCCCATCATCAACGGGGCCTCGGACCTCCTCCAGCAGCTCTTCGGCGACGCAGGACGCCACGCGCGCTCCGTGGTCGGCCTCTCCTCCCTGCCCTCGAACGTCTCGGCCGAGGTGGAGCTGGTCGTCGAGGTGCGCTGAGCGGAGGTCAGCGGCCGGCGAGCCGCGCCCGGTAGGCGTCCAGGATCTGCGCGCCGGCCGGACCCATCTGGCGCAGCCAGTCGTCCACCGCGGCC
>DATGBR010000093.1:0-7925 GCA_035312605.1 Candidatus Methylomirabilota bacterium | reverse complement strand
CCCCGGGTGGGGGAAAGATGATCTTGTCGTAGCTCGCCTTGACGTCGCGCGCGGTCAATTCACTGCCGTCATGGAAACGGACGCCCCGGCGGATCCGCACCGTGTAGGCCCGGCCGTCGGGCGCGACCGCCCACGACTCGGCGAGATCGCCGACGATTCTCGTGCCCGTCCGATCGGTGGGATCCACCCGCAGCAGGGTGTTGTAGTGCGGCGCGGCGGGGTGCACCACCGCGAAGGTCTCCTCGCGGTGGGCGTCGTACGACGGAGGCTCGGCGGGCACCACGAAGATCAGCTCGCCGCCGCGCCGCGGACTCTCCTGAGCGGCGGCAGACGCGCCCGCCACCAGGACCGCCAGGATCACCACGACAAGCCGCCCGCGCATGCTACACGCGCATGACCACCTTGAGCGCATTGCCGACCCGGTCGACGTAGGTCTGGAAGGCCTCGTGGACCGCATCGAGGGCGAAGTGATGGGTGATGATGGCGTCCGCGTCGAGCTTGCCGGCGCTCATCAGGGCCAGGGAGCGGCCCGAATTCATCCCACCTTCCCCCCGGGCCGCGTAGATCCGCACGTTGCTGCGGACGGCGAGGTTCATGTCCATCTCGACGGGACCGGCGTACCACGCGACGACCCCGATACGTCCGCCGCGCTTGACGCTCTCGAGCGCTTCCTGCATCGACGTGGGCCCGCCCGCGCATTCGAGGACGGAATCCGCCCCCTTGCCGCCGGTGATGTCGGCCACGCGCCGAGCGAGGCTCTCCTGGCGGACGTTGACGACGAAGTCGGCCCCGAGTCGCCGCCCGATCTCCAGGCGCTCGGGACGGGTGCCGGAGAGAATCACCCGCTCGGCCCCGAGCGCCTTGCACAGCTGGACGGCGAGCAGGCCGATGGGGCCCGGGCCCTGGACGAGCACGGTCTCGCCCGCGAGGTAGCCCCCCATGAGATCGATCGCCCAGAGCGGGGAGGCCGCCGTGGTCACCATGCAGGCCTGCTCGAACGTGAGGTTGTCGGGAAGCTTGTAGAGGGTGTTGACGTGATTCACCGCGTACTCGGCAAACCCCCCGTCGCACGTCAACCCCTTGGCGCGATGGCCCTTGGCGAGGTTGCCGTAGTTAAGACACGAGGTGTACCAGCCCTTGATGCAGTTCTCGCAGCGCTCGCACCCCTTGTGGACCTCGACGGCCACGCGATCGCCCACCTTGAACTCGTCCACTCCGGGCCCCAGCGCGGCCACCGTCCCGGCGTACTCGTGCCCCATGATGAACGGACCGTCGGGCTGACCGAGGAGCTTGCGGTGCAGAACCTTCACGTCGGTGCCGCAGATGGAGGTGACGTTGACCTTGAGCAGGACCTCCCCCGATCCCGGATCGGGCACCGGCCGCTGCTCCACGCGCATGTCGTCGGCCTCATGCAGGACCACCGCTTTCATCATCGCGCCACCACCTCCCGCGAGACGGGAGTCTACGTGGACGAAGAGACCGCTGTCAAAGGCCTCTCAGTAGCAGCAGCCCCAGTGGGGCGGCACCCAGACGGGGGCGCTACTCGATCCGGTTCTTCACCGCGGGAATGCTCTTGAGAAACTGCGCGATCGCGCGCAGATCGGCCTGGGTCATGTCCTTGTAGCCGGCCAGCGTCCCCTGGATGTTCTCGCCCATGAGCCCGCCGGCCACGTCGCCATCGGGTCGATTGCCCGTTCCGAGGTACGTGACGATCTGCTCCTCGGTCCACTCGCCGATCCCGGTCGCGTTGTCGGGGGTGATGTTCGGCGCCGCCTGACCCTCGGGCCCGGTCTTCTTCGAGTTGCCCGCCAGGAAGCGCGCGTTGTCCACGGCCATGGTCAGCGCGGAGCGGGGAGTATGGCACTCACCACAGTGCCCGACGGCTCGCACCAGATACTCGCCGCGCGGCAGACCCGACACGGGCGCGGCCGGCGGCGGCGTTTCCCGGGAGGCGAAGGTGGCGAGCCAGACCGGCAAGAAGACGCGCTCGAACATGGGCACCGTGATCTTCTTCGGCGTGTTGGGACGATGCACCGGCGGGACCGTTCGAATGAACGCCACCAGGGCCTTGAGGTCCTCCTCGGCCATGCCATTGAACGACGTGAACGGGTGCACGGGCAGGATCCGCTCGCCGTTGGGTCGGAGGCCCGACCGGATCGCGGTGATGATCTGCTCGTCCGTCCAGGCGCCGATACCGGTCTCGCGGTCCGGGGTGATATTGGCCGCATACACCCTTCCGAAGGGGCCCTCGAACTTCCTGCCGCCCGCGTTCGCCGCGCCTTTGGGTTCGGTATGACAGCCACAGCCGGCGGCGGCGCCGAAGACGTACTTGCCCCGCGCGACGTCGGCGGGGCCGGCGGCCCCGGCGACGCCGGTCGAGAAGGCCACGAAGCAGGTCACCAGCACGAGTCGGCGCATGTCCCTCATGCTAACGCCGCCCCTGGCCGGAGGCCAGGATGCCGCCCAGCTTGCGGACGGTCGAAATCCACAGCGATTGCAGGATCCTGACAAAGCCGGGAATCGGATCGTCCCACGAGAAGAGCATCTGGCGGGCTCCGATCCACGAGCGCAGCCAGGCCCACGCGGAGAGCTGGCCCTGGCGGAACAGCGCCCAGCAGGCGGAGCGGTCGGATCCCACGACGCAGTGACGGCCCGGCGCGTACGTGCGCACGGGCTCGACCGCGAGACCCAGCGCATCCCGGTACGCCATCGCGCAGAAGTCCACGCCGCAGTCGGCCGCGAATCCGATGAAGTACCAGGGGCGCCCGTTCACCTCGAGCAGCTTGAACTGCCCGTCGCGCGCGTCGTACTTGAACTCGGCCTCGAAGACCCCGCGATAGGACAGGTGGGCGAGCAGGCGGTCGAGTGAGTCCACCGCGGCCCGGACCCGATCGAGCGAGACGCTGACCATGTAGGTGCTGTCGCCGAAGTCCGGCGGGAACATGCGCAGCCGCTGGCGGACGAACCGGGCACAGACCCGGCCGGTCCGGTCCACGAACCCCTCCACCATGTAGTGGTGGCTCGGCGGCCCGGGGACGTATTCCTGCAGCATGAGCTCGAGGCCACCCTGGCCCGCCTCGCGCGCGAGGGACACCGCCTCGTCCGGTGTCTTGAAGTGAAGCGCCTTGACACCAAAGCGACGCCGGAAAGTCTGAGAGTCGCGCGGCTTCAGGAACGCATCGGCGAAGGCGTCGGCCGGGAGACGAGCCCAGTCCTCCTCGGGACCGACGCACACGGTACGGGGGTGGGGCACTCCGAGCCGCTCCAGCACTGCCGCGAACCTCCCCTTGTCGACGAGCACCTCGAGACTCGCCAGCGGGGGCAGGCTCGTCGGGAACCGCGCGGCCAGCGGCGCCGGTAACCGCGCGACCGCGAGTGCCCACTCGTCGGTGGGAGGGATGAGGACCATGCCCTCGTGGGGCACGCCGGTCAGGTAGTCGCACAACGTCGTCGGGCTCGGCGCCTCGCCCCACTCCGCGGGCGCCGCCCGGTGCCACCGGGAATAGGATACGAAGTGGCCCCTCGTCGCGGTGACATACACCGGAACACCTCGACGCCCCAGGCTCCGGACCATGGCCAGCGCCCAGAGAAACCGCCCGCCGAGGATCAGAGCCGGCCGCTTCGGGCCCCCGGCTCGGTCCATCAACGCCTGTCGCGCCGGGCGCTACCGCCCGTCCGCGCCCACGCGCCGGCCGGCCACGGCCTCCCGGCACTCCTTCGTCTTCACCTCGTCCACCGCGGCACCATCCGGGCTGAGGACGACGCCGTACTCCGCGGTGGTCGAGATCTTGCCGTCCAGCACGTCGGCCAGGACGGCGGCCGGATCCCGATCGAGCGGGTCGCCGTGGCCGGCGCCACCGGCGATGTATTCCCAGAGCTGGTCGCCCGGGTGGAGCACGATCATCTTCTTCGAGGGCAGGTCCTCGCGCGTGCCGTCGGCTCGAAGGATGAAGGCGTGGCCCCGGGCGCCCGGGGCGCCGCCCTCGAGGGGCCAGGGCGACGAGGTGAACCGCTCGCCGCGGTGGGACACCGTCACGTCGGTGGTGGTCGCCTCGAATACCTTCTCGAGCCCGAGGCCGCCGCGGAAGCGCCCGGCCCCGCCCGAGCCGTTCCAGAGGCGCACCCGGGGGATGCGCAGAGGGAAGTTCATCTCGACCGACTCCACCGGGATGTTCATGCAGTTGGACACGTCGGTCTCGATGACGTCGATGCCGTCCTTGTCGGGGCGGGCGCCCATGCCGCCGGCGGCGAGCTCGCTCGCCACGAACGGCCGGCCGGTCTCGGGGTCGCGGCCGCCGAAGGCCATCACGAGCAGGGTGCCGGAGCTCGCGGCCGGCATCTTGCCGGGCCGCGCAGCCACGAGGGCGCCCAGGATGGTGTCGGCGATGCGCTTGATGGTGGCGGTGCGGCAGCTCACCGGCGCGGGCGGGCGCGGGTTCACGATGGTGCCTTCCGGCAGGATCGCGTCCACCGCGCGGAAGCACCCGCCGTTGTTCGGGATGGAGGCGTCGGAGATCGCGCGGACCGCGTAGTACACCGCCGACATCGTCGAGGCCGGCACCGAGTTGAAGGGCCCCCGGACCTGGGGGTCGCTGCCGGTGAAGTCGAAGGTCATGGCCGAGCCGCGCACGCGCAGCGTCACCGCGATCTTGACCGGGTGGCCGATGTCCACGCCGTCGTCGTCGAGCCAGTCCTCGAAGGCGTAGTCGCCGTCGGGGATGGCCTCGATCTGCGCGCGGGTGAGGCGCTCGGCGCGCGAGAGCAGCTCCTCGATGTACGCCACCACCGTCGAGGCGCCGTGCGCGGCGAACACCTCGCGCAGGCGGACCCCGCCGAGCCGTCCCGCCGCCACTTGGGCCATGAGGTCGCCGGTGAACACCTCCGGGAGCCGCACGTTGCGGGTGAGCAGGCGGAAGAGGTTGTCGTCCAGCACCCCGGCGCGGAAGAGCTGGGTGGGCGGGATGATGACGCCTTCCTGGTAGAGCTCGGTGGCGTCGGTCGGCACGCTGCCCGGGGTGCGGCCGCCCACGTCCTGGTGGTGGCACATCGTGCAGGCCAGCGCGACGGCCGCGCCGTCCGCGAAGACCGGCACCGCGAGGGTGATGTCGGGCAGGTGGGTGCCGCCGTCGTAGGGGTCATTCAGCAGGAAGGCGTCGCCCTCGCGCATGGCCTCCGGGGGAAAGGCGCGGACGATCCGCTGCGCCGCGAACTGCAGCGCGCCGAGGTGGATCGGGATGGCGGCCGCCTGGGCGATGGTCTCGCCGCGCGTGTTGAACAGCGCGGCCGAGGCGTCCAGGCCTTCCTTCACGATCGGCGAGGCCGCGCTCTTCAGCAGCGTCACCTCCATCTCGTCGGCGATGGCGTCGAGCCGGTTGCGCAGAACTTCCAGGAGGATGGGGTCGATCGCGGTCATGGGTGTCCTCCGGACGGGGGGTCTCTCCGGAGCCGCAGGTTGCCGGCCGGGTCCACGAGCGCGGTGACGCCCGGGGGGATCACGGTGGTGGTATCGATCTGCTCCACGATGGCCGGCCCGGCGAGGCGGGCGCCCAGCGGCAGCCGGCCGCGCTCGTAGATCGCGGTCGACACGAACCGGCCGAAGTACGCGCGGCGCTCACCGACCTGCGCGTCGGCCAGCGTGCCGCTCGCGTGGGCGGCCGGCCTCACCGCGGGCCGGGGGAGCGGGAACGAGTGGACCGCGCGGAAGTTGACGAACTCCACCGGCTGCTGCGCGCGGGCGTAGCCATAGACGCGCTCGTGCACGGCGTGGAACGCGGCCACGATCGCCGGCACGGAGGCGGCGGTGACCGGCGCCGCGATCGGGACCTCCAGCTCGTAGGCCTGGCCCACGTACCGCATGTCGGCCGCGTAGGCCACGGAGACTGCCGGCGCGGGCACGCCTTCCTCGCGCATGCGCGCGCGCCCGGCGGCATCGAGCTCGCCGAGGCAGGCGTTGATGGCGCCGAGGTCGGCCACGTCGGTCTGGGCCTGGAGCGTTCGCGCGTGGTGGTGCTCGATGGCCGCGGCGAGCAGGCCGAAGGCGGCGAGCACGCCGGGCGCCTCGGGCACGACCACCTCCGCCATGCCCATCTCCTCGGCGAGGGCGGCGCCGTGCACGGGACCGGCGCCGCCCAGGACCACCAGCGAGAACTGGCGCGGATCGTAGCCGCGCTTGATCGTCACCAGGCGGATCTGGTCCGCCATGCGGGCGTTGACGACACGATGGATGCCGGCCCCCGCCGCGACCGGGTCGAGGCCCAGCCGGCGGCCGAGGACGGCGACCGCGCGCTCCGCGGCGGCCACGTCGAGGGTCAGGGCGCCGCCGGCGAAGCGCGCGGGGTTCAGGTAGCCGAGCACGACGCTGGCGTCGGTCACGGTGGCCTCGTCGCCGCCGCGCGCGTAACAGGCGGGCCCGGGCTCGGCGCCCGCGCTGCGCGGCCCCACCCGCAGGCCGCCGGCGGCGTCGATCCACGCGATGCTGCCGCCGCCGGCGCCGATGGTGTTGACGTCCACCATCGGGGTGCGCACCGGGAAGGGCCCGATCGCGCCCTCGCCAACCAGCAGGGGACGGCCCTCGCGCACCAGGGCCACGTCGTTGCTGGTGCCGCCCATGTCGAGCGAGACGAAGTTGGCCACCCCGGAGCGCTCGGCCGCGAACGCGGCGCCGATGACGCCGCCGGCCGGCCCCGAGAGAAAAAGCGTGACGGGCTGCTGCGCGGCCAGCGCCGCGGAGACGATGCCGCCGCGCGAGCGCATGATCAGCGGCACGCCGGGGACCCCGAGGCCGCGCAGGGTGTCGGCGAGGCCCACGAGGTAGCGCTTCACCACCGGGCCGAGGTAGGCGTCGAAGGCGGTCACGCAGAGCCGCTCGTACTCCCGGAAGGTCGGGTCGACCTCCGACGAGAGGGAGACGCTGATATCCGGCGCGAGCTCCGCGACGATGTCGCGCGTCCGCCGCTCGTGCGCTCCGTTCAAGAACGAGAAGAGGTAGCACACCGCGATGGCCGACACCCCCTGCGCGCGCAGGGTCTCCACCGCCTGCCGCACGTCGGCCTCGTGCAGCGGGACCAGCACGCGCCCCTTCGCGTCGAGGCGCTCGCGGATGCCGAGCCGACGCCGCCGGGGCGCGAGAAAGGTCGGCACCTCCGGGTCCATGTCGAGGTCGTACATGCGGGAGCGCTTCATCCGCCCCATCTCGAGCACGTCCTCGAACCCTTCGGTGGTCAGGATGGCGGTCGTGGCCCCCTTCCGCTCGAGGACCGCGTTCGTGGCCACGGTGGTGCCGTGGATGAACCGCTCGACGTCGCCCGGCTCAGCGCCGGCCAGCGCGAGCACCCTGGCGGTGGCGGTCGCGATGCCGTCCAGGAGGTCCTTGGGCGTGCTCGGCACCTTGGTCAGCGCGAGCCGGCCGGTGCGGTCCAGGGCCACGATGTCCGTGAAGGTGCCGCCGATGTCCACGCCGATCTGCACGAGCGCTCCTCCCGAGGGCGCCAACGTTAACACAGAAGCTGGGGCTGGAGCCCGGAGCCAGGGGAAGCGAGAGCCTCCTCCCGGGACAGAGTAAAATCCCAGGCCGAGGGCACTTCCCATGATTCCCGAGCGGACGCACGGGTCCGCGGCCCGGTGGCGGGCCCGGCGGTGGCGGACCCGGCGATGGCTGACGGCCTGGGCCCTGGCCGGCGTGCTGAGCGCGCCCGCCCCCGGCCAGGCGGCCGAGATCGTGTTGCCGCTCACCGTCCGCTTCGAGCTTCTCGTCCAGCAGCTGACGCGAGAGCTCTACACGGAGCCCGGCGGCGTCGCGCCGCTCTGGCGTGACGGCCGCTGCCGCTACCTGTCCCTCGACCACCCCGCCTTCGACCGTCGCGGGACCTTCCTCCGCTTCGTCACGCATGGCGACGGCACCGCGGGGACCCCGGTCCTGTGGTTCT
>DATGBR010000092.1:0-14309 GCA_035312605.1 Candidatus Methylomirabilota bacterium | reverse complement strand
TGGGCTTCCACCGCGGCGACGACGATGGTCTCCCGCGGGTCACCGTGCGGGTTGCTCTCGAGACCGCGCCCCTCGAGACCGCGCCCCTCGAGACCGCGCCCCTCGAGACCTCGCCCCTCGAGACCTCGAATGATGCGCTCGACCATCACGATCGTCGCGTCGACGATGATGCCGAAGTCGATGGCGCCGATGCTGAGCAGGCTCAGCGACACGCCGCTCGCGTACATGCAGACGAGCGCGAACAGCAGCGACAGGGGAATCACGACCGCGGTCAGCAGGGCGGCGCGCGCGCTCAGGAGGAATGCGAGCAGGGCGATCACCACGATCGCGAAGCCCGCGATCAGCACGTGCGACACGGTGTGGAGCGTGCTGGCGACCAGGTCCGATCGGTCGTGGATGGCCACGATCCGCATGCCACTGGGCAGCCGCGTGGCGTTCAGCTCCTCCACCGCCTCGCGCACCCGGGGCAGCACCTCGCTCGGGTTCTCGCCGCGCCGCATGAGGACGATGCCCTCGACGCCGCCGGAGCCGACCGGCTCGTCGTCCATGGCGAAGATCCCGGTCTGGGGCAGGGCGCCCATCCGCACCCGGCCGATGTCGCCCATTCGGATCGGCACGCCCCGCGGCGCGTCGAGCACGATGCCCTCGAGGTCGGCGGGAGACTGGATCAACCCGGAGCCGCGGATGGGAAGCTCCTGCTGCCCCATCCGGAGCAGGGCCCCACCCGCGTTCCGGTTGTTGCTCTTCACCGCGTCCGCGATCTGCCGCATGCTCAGGCGATACTTGTCGAGCGCACGGGGATCGACCTGCACCTCGTACTGGCGCACGAGGCCGCCGAACGTGGCGACGTCGGCCACTCCCGGCACCTGGAGGAGCCGGGGGCCGATCACCCAGTCCTGGATCTCCCGCAGAGTCGCGGTCTCGACCCCGGGCCCCGCCACCACGTACCGATAGAACTCGCTCACGCCGCCCGACAGCGGGCCGAGCGTGGGGGTCACCCCGTCCGGGAGCTGGGCGCCCTGCAGGCGCTCCAGGACAAGCTGTCGGCCCAGGAAGTCGTTGGTGCCGTCCTCGAAGGTCAGCTCGACGACCGAGAGCCCGAAGATCGTGCGCGAGCGGCGCGAGATGACATAGGGCGTGTTGTTGAGCGCCCGCTCGATCGGGACCGTGACCTGCTGCTCGACCTCCTCGGCCGCGAAGCCGGGAAAGAGGGTGACCACGACCACGGTCGGGTCGGTCAGATCCGGATAGGCCTCGATCCGCAACTGGTCGAACGCCCACACCCCGGCGGCGGCCAGCACGAGGGTCGCCGCCACCACCACGAGTGGCCGCGCGATGGCGAAGCGGACGAGCCCGGCGATCACGGTGGCGTCTCCCGCGATGGGCGCGGCGGCCGGACCGCGCGCTCAGCGGCCCCGGAGCAGCACGGCGCCGTCGACCACGACGCGGTCGCCGGCCTGCACGCCCTGCGTGATCGCCACGAGGCTCTCGGCGCGGGCACCGGTCGCGACCGGCCGCCGCTCGAACCGGCCGGGGGCGCGCTCCACGAACACCACCGGCCGCCCGTACTCGAGCACCACCGCGTCGGGGGGCAGGACCGGCAGCGGTCGCCGGGGCCCCGGCTGCCGGATGCTGCCGAACATCTCGGGGCGGAAGCGGCCGCCCGGGTTGGGCAGGTCCACGGTGACCTTGAGCGTGCGGGTCTGGGGATCGAGCACGTCACCGATGCGCGAGACCGAGCCGTTGAACACCTCGTCGGGGAACGAGACCAGGCTGACCGCGACCGGCTGGCCGACGTGGACGAGGCGGAGGAACGGCTCGGCGACGTCCGCGGTGACCCACACCGTGCTCAGGTCCGCGATGGTCAGGAGCGGCGCGGTGGTGTCCGTGCTGAAGGAGACGGCCGCCCGGTACTCCCCCGGCGCCACGTTGATCTCGAGCACCTTGCCGGAGATCGGTGCACGGACGAGGGCCGCCTGGCGGAACGCGTCCGACCGGAGCCCGAGTAGCTCGAGCTTGCGTGACGCCTGCTGGCGGGCGGCCTCCGCGCCCTCGATCCCGAGCCGCGCCTGGGCCGCGTCGTTCTGCGCACTCAACACGTCCTTCTCGGCCACCGCCCGGACCTGGTAGAGATCCGTCGCGCGCGCGAGATCGGCCTCCGCCTTCTGCAGCGTGGCCCGCGCCTGGCGCTCGGTCGCCTGCGCCTGGAGGAACCCGGCCACCGCCGCTTCCGCGTCCGGGCTCTCGAGCGTCACCACCGGCTGCCCCTGCTCGACGCGGTCGCCGAGCCGCACCAGCACGCCAGTGACCCGCCCCTGCACCGGCGACAACACCCGCGCCGTACGATTCGGATTGGCGATAACACGGGCGGGCGCGACCAGCTCCTCGCTCGCCACCTCGGCGATCTGGACTGGCTCGACCTTGATCTGGTTGAGCTGCGGCGAGTCGGCCGCCAGCACCACCACGTTGGCCGGCGCATCCGCCGGGCTCTTCGTGGCGCCGGACGCGGTCTCGCCGCGGCCGCACGCCCCGGCGGCCAGCGCGCAGAGCGCCAGCGCCAGGCCGGCCGCCCCCGAGAGCCGTCTCGACATGGCGGGCAGTCTAGCGCGCGAACCTGAAGGAATCGTGAAGGCGCCGGGGTGCCCCCTTTCTTGCCGCGCCGGGGGCCCGGCGGTATCGTACGGGCACGATGCGGCTCCTGATCGTCGACGACGATCGCAAGGCGGCCCAGATCCTCGCCCGGGGTCTCCGGGAGGAGCGCTTCGTGGTGGACGTCGCCTCCACCGCCGAGCAGGGGGACGAGATGGCGACCGCCACCGACTACGATCTCATCGTGCTCGACTGGCTCCTGCCGGATCAGGAAGGGACCGCGCTCTGTCGCGAGTGGCGCGCGCGGGGCCTGGCCGCGCCGATCCTGATGCTGACCGCCCGCGACGCGCTCGAGGATCGCGTGACCGGCCTCAACACCGGCGCCGACGACTACCTCGTCAAGCCGTTCGGCTTCTCCGAGCTGATCGCCCGCATCCACGCCCTCCTGCGCCGCTCGGAGCTCACCCGCCCGGTCGTTCTCGCGGTGGCCGATCTCACCCTCGATCCGCAGAGCCACCGCGTCGCGCGCGGCGGCCTCCCGATCAACCTCACCCCCAAGGAGTACGCGATCCTGGAGGTGCTGATGCGCCACGCTGGGCAGCTGGTGACCCGGGCCCGCCTCGCCGATCGCGTCTGGGAGACCGAGCAGGATGCCCTCACCAACCTGGTGGACGTGCACGTGAGCCATCTCCGGCGGAAGGTCGACGGCTCCGGAGGGCCGCCGCTCATCCACACCATCCGCGGACGCGGCTACCTGGTGGGACCGGCCGCGGAATGATCGCGCTCAATCTCAAGGCCCGCGTCTTCCTGCTGCACGTGATCGCGGTCGGCCTCATCCTCGTCGCCGCCGCGGTGGGGGCCAACTGGGCCTTCTCCCGGATGGTCCTGGGCCAGTTCGACCACTCGCTGCTCGAGCTGGCCCAGACCGAGGCCGCCGCCGCCCTCGCGAACCCGAGTCAGCCGCCTCGGGTGCACGAGATGGCGCCGGGCGCGGCGGCACCCTCGTTTCCCCGCCTGGACAAGCTCATCCAGATCGTCGATCTCGACGGTCACGTCGTCGCGCGCAGCGCGAATCTGGGCTCGGCCCGCCTGCCGACTCCGCCGGGGCTCATCGCCCGGCTCCGCCAGGGCGAGCCCGTGCTCGAGACGCTGCCCGACTTCGGCGACGAGCCGCTCCGGCTGCTGTCGGTGCCGCTCCAGCTCGGGACGGGAGCCTACGTGATCCAGGTCGGCGGCTCGCTCGACGACGTCCACGTCGCGACGCGGTGGGCCCGCTGGCTCTTCCTGGCCATGTCGCTGGCCATCCTCGGCGCGGTCGTGCTCACCGGGGCGATGCTGGCCCGGGCCATCCTGCGGCCGATCGACCAGATCGTGCTCCGGGCCCGGGTCATGGGGGCCAGCGGTCTCGCCGAGCGGCTGCCGCACCCCGGCGGCCGGGACGAGATCAGCCGGCTCGTGGAGACGCTCAACGAGATGCTGGCCCGTGTCGAGCACGTCTTCGAGGCCCAGCGCCGCTTCACCGCGGACGCCTCCCACGAGCTGCGGTCGCCGCTCTCGCGGCTGCGCGCCGAGCTCGAGGTGACGCTCCGGCGGCCGCGCGACCGCCCGGAGTACGAGGAGGCGCTGCGCTCCTGCCTGGCCGAGGTGGCGCGCCTCTCGCGTCTGACCGAGGCGCTGCTCACGCTCGCCCGCCTGGACGCGGGTGAGTCGCGGGAAGCTCCGCGCCAGGACGTCGCGCTCGCGCCGATCCTCGGCGAGGCCGCCGCGCGGCTCGGGGGCGGCGGCCAGGCCCGCGACATCAGCGTGGCCCTCGAGGTCCCGGAGACGCTCCGGGTCGCCGTGGCCCCCGCCGCGGTGAGCCTCGTGATCAGCAACGTGCTCGACAACGCGATCAAGTTCTCCCCGCCCGGCGGCAAGGTGACGATCGCGGCCTTCGTGGAGGACGGCGCCGCGGTGGTGGCGGTGTCGGACACCGGCCCGGGCGTGCCCGAGGAGGAACTGCCACGGCTCTTCGAGCGCTTCTACCGGGGCAGCTCGGCCCGGGCCACCGACACGCCTGGTGTCGGCCTGGGTCTCGCGATCTGCCGCCTCGTGGTTGAGTCCCAGGGTGGCAGCATCACGCTGGAGCCCGCGCCCGGCGGCGGCGCGAGCATCCGCATCCGCCTCCCGCTCGCGTCGTAACTGGAGCACCGGCCCGGGCGCCTTCAGGATTCCTTCATCCGCTCCGGGCGACCATGCCCGCCGAGGTGACCATGGACGAGGCGACGAAACGGAAACTGGTGGCGAGGACGATCGCGGTGGTAGGAGTGGTGGCGGCGGCGCTCTGCGGGCTCGCCGGCTCCGGCTTCGCGCAGGAGGCGATCCGGCGACTGTCTCTCGACGAGGCGCTCGCCCTCGCGCTGCGCCAGAACCCGACGGTGCGCGCCAAGAGCGCGGAGCTCCGGTCGGTGCGGGCCGGCGAGATCACCGCGGGGCTGCGACCGAACCCGACCGCGACCTACCTCGCCGAGCAGTTCGGCGGCGGCAGCGCGGCCCTGGTCCAGCACACCTTCTCGATCGGCCAGCCCATCGAGCTCGGCGGCAAGCGCCTCCGACGCGTCGACGCGGCCCGCGCCGCGACGCGGGTCACCGCCTTCCAGCTCGAGGACGTGCGGCGGCTCACCGTCCTCCAGGTCAAGACCGCTTTCGCGGGGGCCCTGGTGGCGCGCGAGCAGCTCGCGCTCGCGGAGGAGAATCTGCGGGCCCTCGACGAGACCGCCCGACTGCAGCGCCTGCGGGTCGACCGCGGCGACCTGTCCGAGCTCGAGCTGCTCCGCGTCCAGGTGCAGCGCTTCACCTTCGAGCGCGACGCGGCCGACGCCCGGCAGGCCCTCGACGTGGCCCGGATCACCCTGCGGAGCACCGCCGCGCCCGCCGCCATCGCGGAAGACTTCGAGGTCGCCGGCGATCTCCAGTTCTCCGACGTCTCCCTCGACCCCGATCGTCTCCGGCGCCTCACGGTGGCCAACCGGCCGGACCTGCGCGCGGCCATCGCGGATCGGGAGCGGGCCCAGGCGGACCACCGGCTCGCCCGCGCCAACGCCTGGTGGGACGTCACGCCGCAGATCGAGTACCAGCGCATTGGCCCGGACAACACCATCGGGTTCGGCTTCTCCTTCCCGCTGCGCATCTTCGATCGCAACCAGGGCGAGATCGAGCGCACGCGGTCCGAGATCGCCCGGTTGGAGGCGACCCGCCAGGCGACCGAGCAGCAGGCGCTCGCCGGGCTCGACGTCGATCTACGCACCGCGGTGACCCAGCGGGAGCGCGTGCTCGTCCTCCGGGACGTGTATCTGCCCAAGGCGCAGCGGACCCGTGAGGTCGTGGAGTACGCCTACCGCCGGGGCGGACAGAGCCTGCTCGACTTCCTCGACGCGCAGCGCACCTACCGGGAGACCGCGCTCGCGCATCTCCAGGCGGTCGGCGCCTACCTCGTGGCGATCTACCAGCTCGAGGCCGACGTGGGCGCGCCCCTCGATCAGCCCGACTGAGGATCGGCCGGCGCGGTCACTCCGGGAGGGTCATCACCCCGGGAGGGTCATGACAATATTGCCGCTCGGCGCGACCTCCGCGGTCGCCCCCGGACCGATCACGAGCGTCGACCCCTCCTCCTCCACCACCGCCGGGCCGCTCAGCCGGTCCCCCACCCCGAGCCGGTAGCGGTCGTATACCGTGGTCTCCACCCAGCTGTCCGCGCCGGGGAAGTAGGCGCGTCGCGTCCCCTTGAGCGCGGCGCGGGCGCCCTCGCCCGGACGGCCCTCGAGCACCACGTCGCTGCCCGAGACCGGCGCGCGCACCGCCACCCGGATGTTGATGAACTCCACCGGCACCCCGGGCGGCGTCAGCGCGAACTTCTCGCGGTACGCGCTCTCGAAGGCGCCGCGCAGGACCGCGCGCCCCGGCTCGCTGTCCTCGTAGGGCCCGGCCGGCAGCGGCACCACCAGGTCGAAGCCCTGGCCCATGAAGCGCCCGTCGGCCAGCCGCTCCACCGTGGCGGACTCGAGCTTGAGCCCGGTCTCCGCCATCACCGCGCGCGCCTGCTCCTCGAGCCGCGCGAAGCCGGCCTCGAGCTCCCCGATGCTGCCCCGATCGAGCCGGATGCCGACGGTGGCCCCGCGGTCCACCCGGGCCGGCGCCACCAGCAGGCCCAGCGCCGACGCCACGCCCGCCGACGGCGGACAGATCACGCGCCCGATCCCGAGCTTGCCGGCGACCGAGTAGGCGTGCACCGGCCCCGCGCCGCCGGTGCACAGCAGCGCGTAGTCGCGCGGGTCGCGCCCGCGCTCCGCGATGTGCACGCGCGCGGCGCCCGCCATGTTCTCGTTGACGATGTCGTGGATACCCCACGCGACCTTGGTGGACTCGAGCCCGAGCCGCCGGGCCAGCTCCTCGACCGCGCCGATGGCGGCCGCCATGTCGACCGCCACCTCGCCCCCCGCGAAGTAGTCCGGGTTCAGGTAGCCGAGCAGGAAGTCGGCGTCGGTCACGGTGGGCTCGCGCCCGCCCAGCCCGTACGCGGCCGGCCCCGGGTGCGAGCCGGCGCTGCGCGGGCCCACCTTGAGGAGCCCGATCTCGTCCACCGCCGCGATGCTGCCGCCGCCCGCGCCGATCTCGATCAGCTCGATGGTCGAGATGCGGATGGGCAGCCCGCTGCCCTCGATGAACCGCCGCTGCCGCGCGGCCTCGAAGGAGTAGGCGGTGAGCGGCTCGCCGTCGTCCACCAGCGAGAGCTTGGCGGTGGTCCCGCCCATGTCGAAGGCGAGCACCCGGCCGTTGCCGTCGGCCTGACCGAAGAAGGCGGCCGCGATGGCGCCCGCGGCGGGACCGGACTCGAGCATCTGCACCGGCACCCGCTGCGCCTCGGCCACGTGGGTGAGGCCGCCGCTCGAGAGCATGAGCAGCAGCGGGGCCGGGATCCCGAGCGCCGACACCCGCTCGGCCATGAGGGCCAGGTACTTCTGGGCGAGGGGCTTGATGTAGGCGTTGGCCACCGTGGTCGACGCCCGCTCGTACTCGCGGATCTCGGGGGCCACCTCGTGCGACGTTGTCACCGCGATGCCGGGATGGCGCCGCGCGATCAGCCGGGCCACCTCGCGCTCGTGGCGCGGGTTGGCGTAGGCGTGCAGGAACACCACCGCGATCGCCTCGACGCCCGCGCGGGCCAGCGCGGCCGCGCGCGCGGCGACCGCGCGGGTGTCGAGGCGCCGCGCGATGCGCCCGTCCGCCTTCGTGCGCTCGGGCACCTCGAGCCGCAGCTGCCGCGGCACCAGCGGCTCGGGCTTGGTGATGGCGAGATCGTACAGCTCGTACTTCCGCTCGCGCCCGATCTCGAGCGTGTCCGCGAAGCCCGCGGTCGTGATCAGGCCGGTGACCGCGCCCTTGCGCTCGATCAGCGCGTTGGTGAAGAGGGTGGTGGCGTGGACGACCCGGGAGAACGCGGCCGGATCGACGCGCGCCTGGTCGAGCAGGCCGGCCACCCCGGCGGCGACCGCGCGCGCGGGGTCGTCGTGGGTGGTGAGGACCTTGCGGCTCCATCGCATGCCGGTGTCGTGGTCGTAGACCACGAGGTCGGTGAACGTGCCGCCGATGTCGATGCCGAGCGAGTACTGGGCCACGCGGCCTCCCTCAGCGCGCTTTGAGCCGGAGGTCCTCCGCGGGCGCCGAATAGGAGAAGCCCGGGATGAGCCCGGCCCCGCCTTCCTCGACGCGCGGCCCGATCCCCCAGATGAAGGCCAGCTCGTAGATCGGCACGTTGATCACCTTGTCCACGAGCGTCTTCTGGATCTGGGCGAGCAGAGCCTCGCGCTTCCTGGGATCGAGCTCCCGACCCTGGCGCGAGTAGAGGTCGTCGATCTCGGGCAGGCTCCCCTAGGCATAGATGCCGTTCCTCGTGGCGTAGGGCTCGATCTTCGTGGCCGCGTTGCCGAAGGCGGCGCTGATCACGAGGATCACCCCGTGGAGCTTCTTCTCGCGCCACGCGGTGAAGTAGGCGGCCCGCTCCATGGTGCGCGTCGTGGTGCGGATGCCGATCGCTTGCAGATAGCCCTGGATGGCCTCGCCCATCGAGGTGTAGGGCGGGAACGGGTAGAAGTCGCCGCCGTCGAACCCGTTGGGGTAGCCCGCATCGGCCAGGAGCTTCTTCGCCCGGGCCGGATCGTACGCGGGCGGCTCGTAGTGCACCGCGTACTGGAAGATACGCGGCACGATGCTGCCGGTCAGGCGCGAGAAGCCGAGGGTCTCCGCCTGGTTCACCGCCTGGCGATCGATCGCGAGGCTGGCGGCCTGGCGCACCCGCAGATCGTGCCAGGGCGACTTCGGGTCCCACTGCTCCGGCAGCTCGAGCCAGAATGCGCCCGAGAGCAGCGGCGCCTTGAGGGTGAAGCCGGGCGCCTTGCGGATGGCCTCCGCGGTCGGCCCGGTGAGCAGGTAGACGATGTCCACCTCCCCGCTCTTGAGCGCGGCCGCGCGCGTCGTCTCCTCCGGCATCGAGCGCATGACCAGGCGCTTCACCGACGGGGCTTTCCGCCAGTAGCCGTCGAAGGCTTCCATCACGATCTCGACGCCGGGCTTGAACGAGACCACCTTGTACGGGCCCGCGCCGACCGGCGCGGCCTTGAAGCCGTCCTCGCCCACCTGCTGCACGTACTTCTTGGGCACGATCCAGGCCGCCCCCGAGGCGGTCGTCCCGTAGAAGGTCATGAAGTCGGCCCACGGCTCCTTCAGCACGAAGCGCACCTGGGTCGGCCCCAGCACCTGCACCTCCTTCACCTTCTCCTTCAGAAGGGCCGCGCTGGCTCCCTTGTAGCGGTCCCAGGAGAACTTCACGTCCTCCGCGGTGACCGGCTCTCCATTGTGGAAGCGCGCGTTCCTGCGAAGGGTGAACGTGAACGAGAGATGGTCCTTCGACTCCTGCCACGACTCGGCCAGGCTCGGGGTGTTGAGCCCGCCCGGCATCGGCTTCACCAGCGCGTCGTGCACCGCGTAGAGCACCATGAACGGAGTGCTGAACGCCTCGGTCTCGGCCGGATCGAGCCACTTGGGGGCGAGCGTGACGTGCAGGCCCCAGCGCATCTCGCCTTCAGCTGCCAAAGCGGAGGCGGCGGTCGCGAGGAAGAGGAGCGCGACGAGAGCGAGCGGCCGGATGGATCGGCCCGGGACGTGTCGGCTCATCAGAAGATCGCGATCGGGTCCGCGGGCGCGCCGGTGGCGCCGACCAGGCGCAGGGGCGTGGCGGTGAACAGGAACTCGTTGCGCCCTTCCTCGGCGCACGCCTTGGCCAGGCGCTCGGGGTCGGAGTTGTCGATGAGGGCCAGGCCCAGGAACGGGATCGCCAGGTGGGTGGACATGCCGAAGCCGGGGTAGCCGCTCGGCCGCTCGTCCATCATGTCCCAGGAGATCGCCGCGATGTCCTTCTCGCGGAACCACTCGAGGCAGGACACGTTGAGACCCGGGTGCTCCGAGATCCGAGGCTTCCAGTCCGGGTTCTCGAGGCGGAACTTCTCGTCGCCGCTGCGCAGCACCACCACGTCGCCCGGCTCCACCTTCACGCCCGCGCGCCGCTCCGCCTCGTCGAGCTCGCGCGGGGTCACCGGCCGGCCCACCGTGACGTAGCCCTCCTTGCGCCCGGCCGCCACGTCGAGGAAGACGCCGCGAGTGGTGATGCCGCGGGCGAAGATCGGGTCGATCGGGCACCAGAGCGCGCCCTCCACGGTGAGGCTCTCCGCGAACGGGCGGCCGTTGTAGAGCTCGCCGTCCCAGCCCACGTGGCAGAGCGCGTCCACGTGGGTGATCCAGAAGCCGTGGTAGACCATGTCGAAGCGGTCGAGCACCACGTCCACCCGCTCCCGCTTCGACGGAAACGTCATGTGGTACATGTACACCGGCCGCGGGACCACGTCGCGCGCGAGCGACACGGTGCGGCCCTTCTTGATCAGCCGCTGGGCCTGCGCCTGCTTGGCCGGCGTGATCAGGTTCACGGTACCGAGCTGGTCGTCGTGCCCCCAGCGGCCCCAGTTGTTCAGCTCCTTGAAGTAGGCTTCGACGCGATCACGGGTCGGCAGCGGGGCATCGGCCATCGGTCGGATCCTTTCGTTTTCGTGCGATCTCGGGGGATCGTTGGCAGGAAGGTAGCACGATCCGGCCCGGGCCGACACGTCACGAAAGCTTAGCGAGCCGCCGTCGAGCCGGTCGGTACCCTGGGCGCATGCGATCGAGCGCTTACCGACGTCTTCTCGTTCTGCTGGACGGGACCGAGCGCGGCGAGCGCGCCCTGACCTGGGCGCGCCACCTGGCCCGGGGACCCGGCAGCGCGCTCCACCTCCTGATCATCGAGCCGGCCGCGCGGGTGCTGTCCGCCGGCGGGCGAACGGTGGCGTTCGTCGATCAGCTGGAGGACGCCGCGCGGGCCGCCGCGCGCGCCTACCTCGCGTCGGTCGCAGGCCGCCTGCGGGAAGACGGGACGACGGTGTGGACCCACGTGCGCTTCGGCGCGCCGGTCCCGGTGACCCGCGCCGTCATCCAGGAGCTGGACGCCGACGTCCTCGTCGTGACCGACGGCGTGATTCGACGCCCGGATGATCTTGGCGCCGTCCCGATTCCCGTGCTGACGAGCGGCCCGCGATGCTTGCGGTCCGCATAGAAGAGAGGAGCCCATGCAGATCAAGACCCTGCTCACGCGACCGGCCATCACCATCGAGCCGGCCACTCCCCTCCGCGATGCGCGCGCGCTCATGCGCCGCCGCGGGATCCGCCACCTGCCCGTGGTCGACCACCATCGCCTGATGGGCATGCTCGCGGAGCGCGACATCGAACGGGCCGACGTCTCGAGCATCCCGGAGATCGCCCGCCACGACTGGGCGGCCGCGGTCGCCGGTCTCGTGGTGGCGGACGTGATGGCGCGCGACCCGCTGGCGCTCCATCCCGAGACGCCGGTGGCCGAGGCGGCCCGCCTCGCCCGCGACCGGCGGGCGGACGCGTTCGCGGTGGTCGACGACGGCGCGGTGACGGGAGTGGTCAGCCGGAGCGACCTGCTCGCGGTGCTGAGCGGCCTGCTGGCGCATCGCGACCCGACCGGGCTCGGCC
The DNA here is from genome assembly GCA_035312605.1 of Candidatus Methylomirabilota bacterium. Taxonomy (GTDB): domain Bacteria; phylum Methylomirabilota; class Methylomirabilia; order Rokubacteriales; family CSP1-6; genus CAMLFJ01. The sequence goes on along the minus strand of DATGBR010000092.1, from coordinate 2,600 downwards.
ACGTCCTCGCCGCCACGAGCCTGCGCCCCGGCTGCCGCCGCGCGCTGGGCGAGGCGCTGCGCATAGCGGCCACCACCGGCGCCACCGTGACCGCGCTGCACGTGCTGCCCGCCGCCCGCCCGATCCCTGGCCTCGAGGCCGAGGCGATGGTGGCCATCGAGCGAGCGCGGCGTCACGTCGCCGACGAGGCGATGGCCATTCTGCGCGAGGCGGGCCGCGACCGGGACGTGCAGTGCGAGGTGGCGGAGGGTCCGGTCGCGCGCGAGATCGCGCAGCGCGCCGAGGAGCTCGCCGCGGACCTCATCGTGATCGGCACGCCGGCGCGCCGCGGCGTCCTGGGCGGGCTTGTCGCGACGCTGGGCGATCGGCTCGCACGGCTGGCTCCGTGCCCGGTGCTGGCCGTTCCCCGCATCGGAGCGCGCGATGCGCGTCGCTGAGCGGATGCGGCGGGAGCCGGTCGCGGTCGGCCCGGGCGAGAGCCTCGGCCTCGCGGGCCGCCTCCTGGCCCGGCACCGGATCGACGCGCTCCCGGTGCTGCGCCGAAGCGCGCTCGTCGGCCTGCTCGCCGCGGTGGACGTCGATCGCGCGCATCCGTCCGTGGCCAGCACGATCGCGATCCGCGAGATCCCCGCCCGTCTCGACCGCGTCCGGATCGATCGCGTCATCCAGCCGGCCGTGACCTCGGTCGGACGGCGCACTCCGCTCGTCGACGCGATCCGCCTGATGCGGGCGCGCCGGCTTCCCGCGCTCCCGGTGACCGAGGGCGATCGCCTGGTGGGGCTGCTCACCGAGGACGACCTGCTGGCGCTCCTGGCCACGCTCCTCGAGGAGGACGAGCCGACGACCCGGCGCCGCGCCGCGGGCTAGGGCACGACCACCGCGTCCACCGGACGTCGCGGGCTCGGCGCGGCGGCCCGCGTGGGAAAGCCCATCCGGAACGCGAAGGTGGGCTTCCACTCGGCGGCGCCGGTGAGGACCGCGAGCGTCGCGGCCGCGCGCGGCTCCCGGCCGAGCGCGCGCTCGCGATCCACCAGCTCGACCGACTGGTTGATCGGCTGCATGGCGAGGCCGCGGCTCACCGCCAGCAGGTGCAGCCGCTGCCAGAGCCGTCCCGCCCGCAGCGCCTGCGCGCGGTCGTAGAGATCCCGCACCGCGATGAGGCCGAAGAGCGCGGCCGTCTTGACCTGCACGTCGCGGGTGGCGTCGAGCCAGTAGCGGTGGTTGGTCTCGGGCGACGGCGGGGGCAGCAGCTTGGCCGCCGCGGTCATCCAGGCGGGCAGCCCCGCCGCGTCGAGGGTGGGGCCGTCGCGCAGCCGCTGCACGTCGGCCCAGCGGTGGCGGAACCAGCGCTGGCTGTCCTCGATCATCCGCGGGTCGTCCACGATGCGCTCGGTGGCCGCGATCACCGCCGCGCCGAACTGGCGCCGCTCCTCCGTCGCCGAGTAGAGGAACAGGCGCACCTCGGCATCCTCCTTGAAGGCCTCCCACATCGCCTCGAGCGCGTCGGAGGGCACCGGCCTGGCCGCGTCGTAGGCGGCGCGATCGGTGTGCCGGCGCCCGATGGCGTCGAAGAGCGCATCCGGACGCGGGCGGGCCGGCGCGAGCTCGAGGACCGCGACCGGCTCCGGGCGCGGCGGCGAGGCCGGGCCCGCGAGCGGCCCCCCGCGGAGCGTCACCGTCGCCTCGTAGCCGTAGGCGCGGGCGGCGCGCGCCATGTTCTCGATCGCGCAGCCGAGGCCGATGTGCAGCTCGCGCAGGTAGGGATCGAAGGAGCCCAGGTTCCGGGCGGTATCGGCGAGGAGCGCCACCCGTGCGGCACCCACCTGGAAGAGCCACGGCTGCGTGTTGTGGGGGTTGGCGGCGAGGATGCCGGCCCGCACCAGCGCCAGCGGCCCCTCGGCCGCGTCGCGGCGCCAGGTGGCCCAGGGCTCGTAGGCCGGCCCGCTCCCGCCCGCGAGCACGCCTTGCTCGCGCGCGCGCCAGGCCATTCCCCCGGCGGCCAGGATGGTGACGGCACCCGCCCCCTTCAGCCACGCTCTCCGATCGATCGTCATCGGCCGCTCGCCCGCGACGGTAGCACGGCGCGCCGTCCGCGGTTGACCGTCCCTCGCGGCCCGTGCTAGAACCGGGGCTACCTCTTAGAAACTCCGGCTGACAAGAATCCGCGACTGACCCAACCGGCCTGGCCGACGTGAGGAGGCCCCCCGCCAATGGATCTCAACTACACCACCGAGGACGTCGCCTTCCGCAAGCAGGTGCGCGCGTGGCTCGAGCACCACATGCCGCGCCACATCAAGAACCTCGACGAGCGACGGGCCTGGCATCGCCGCCTCTACGAGGCCGGCTATCTCGGCATGGGCTGGCCCAGGGAGTACGGCGGCCAGGGCGCGCGGCCGATGGAGCAGGCGATCGTGGCGGACGAGATGGCCCGCGCGGGCGCGCCCGCTCCGACGAACGGGCTGGGCCTGGGCATCGCGGGTCCCACCATCGTGGTGCACGGCACCGACGCGCAGAAGCGGCGCTACCTCCGGAAAATCCTCACCGCCGAGGAGATGTGGTGCCAGCTCTACTCCGAGCCCAACGCGGGCTCCGACCTGGCC
>DATGBR010000091.1:0-6296 GCA_035312605.1 Candidatus Methylomirabilota bacterium | reverse complement strand
CCCGAGATCACCCGCGTCACCCCCTACGACCGGGTGGCCAAGGACACCGACGTGGAGAAGCTGGCCGCGCTCGTCCTGGGCTCGCCCGAATTCCAGCGGAGGTAGATGCTCATGTCCGAGTGCACGCGGCGGTCGTTCGTGAAGGGCGGTGCGCTCGCGCTGGTCGCGCTCGGCGCGGCCCCGCGGTTCCTGGTGCGCACCGCGCTCGCGCAGGAGCGGGCCGGGCGGCCCAAGGTGCTCATCGCGATCTTCCAGCGCGGTGCGGTCGACGGCCTCAGCATGGTGGTGCCGCACGGCGATCCCGACTACTACGGGGCCCGCGGCTCCATCGCGATCGCGCGGCCGGCTCCGGGCGTCGCCGACGCCACCGTGGACCTCGACGGTTTCTTCGGCCTGCACCCGTCGCTCTCTCCCCTCAAGCCGCTCTGGGACGACCGGCGCCTCGCGGTGATCCACGCGTGCGGCTCGATCGACACCACCCGCTCGCACTTCGACGCGCAGGACTACATGGAGTCGGGAACGCCCGGCGTGAAGAGCACGCCCGACGGCTGGCTGGCCCGCGGGCTCGCCGGGATGCCGGCCCGCGAGCCGGCCTCGCCGTTCCGCGCGGTGTCGTTCGGCGCGGCGCTCCCGCGCATCCTGCGCGGGGACGTGGGCGCGGTCGCGATGACCAGCGTGAGCGAGTTCGACGTGAAGGAGGGCGCGGGCATGGCCGGTCGTCCCGGCGCGCGGCAGGGCTTCGAGTCGATGTACGAGAAGGGTGTGCGCGATCTCCTGTACGGAACCGGCCGCGAGACGTTCGAGGCGGTGAAGATGCTGAAGGCGGCCGCCCCCCAGCGCCTCGGCCCCGACAACGGGGCGGTGTATCCGCGGGGCCGGTTCGGCGACACCCTCCGGCAGATCGCCCAGCTGATCCGCGCCGACGTGGGTCTCGAGGTGGCCTTCGCCGACGTGGGGGGCTGGGACACCCATGCGGGCCAGGGCAACGAGCGCGGCCAGCTCGCCACCCGCCTGCGCGAGTTCGGCGAGGGGCTCGCCGCGCTGGACCGCGACCTGGGCGTCCGGATGAGCGACGTGGTGGTGCTCACGATGTCAGAGTTCGGCCGCACCGTGCGCGAGAACGGCAATCGCGGGACCGACCACGGGCACGCCACCGCGATGCTGGCGCTCGGGGGCGGGGTGAAGGGCGGCCGGGTGTACGGGCGGTGGCCCGGGCTCCGCCGCGAGCAGCTCTTCGAGGGCCGCGACCTGGCCGTCACCACCGACTTTCGCGCGCTGTTCACCGAGGTCGCGGTGCGCCACCTGGGCGCGCCCGCCGGGCCCCTCTTCCCCGGCTTCCAGGCTTCCGCGCTGCCCGGCCTGCTCGCCTAGCCGAGGCCCATGCGGCGGAGGCGCGCGCCCGCGCGCCGGCCTTCGGCCGCGAGCCGGGTCGCGAAGCGCTCCGCCGCGGTGCTCCGGCGGAAGCCCGGGCGATGCACCAGCGTGACGGTGAGCGTGGGCACCGCCGCGCGCTCCCAGTCGTAGGCCCGTCGCTCGGATCCGCCCTCGGCCAGGGCCAGCGCGGGAGCGAGCCCCACCCCGAGGCCGCCGGAGACGTAGGTCAGGAGCAGCGATACGCTCGGCACGTCGATCGTCGAGACCGGCTGGATGTGCTCGCGAGCCAGGTAGTCCTCGAGCAGGCGGCGGCCCTGGCTGCCCGCCCCGAGGCGGAGCAGCGGCTCGCGGGCGAGCCGGTCGGCCAGCGGTGTGCGACGCCGCGCCCGCCGTGGACCCACCCAGACGAACGCTTGGTCGAAGAGCCGCGCCGCCTCGATGCCGCGCGGCGCCTCCTGGCCGGTGACGACTGCGCAGTCCACCTCGCCCAGGCCCACCAGCCGCACGCTCTCGCGCGAATGGGTGGTAGCGATCTCGAAGCGCAGGCGCGGCTGCTCCTCGAGCAGCTCGTGCAGCACCGGCACCAGCAGGTCGCGGCCCAGGTAGTCGCTGACCGCCACTCGGAGGATCGCGGGCGGGTGGCCGGACAGCTCGGCGAGCTGCGCGAAGAGCGCCTCGGTCTCGGTGCCGAGCTGGAGGATGCCGGGGAGCGCGGCCTCCCCGGCCGCGGTGAGCCGCACGCCCCGGCCGGCCCGCTCGAGCAGCTTGACGTCCAGGTGGCGCTCGAGCTTTCCGATCTGCTGGCTGATCGCGGACGAGGTGCGGTGCTGCAGGCGCGCCGCCGCCCCCACCGACCCGCTGCGTGCGACGGCCAGCAGGCTCAGGAGGGCCGGAAGGAGGGCCGCATCGATCATTCAGGTGAGCTTACGTGACCGGAAAGAATATTTCACTATACTTAACGGTTGGGCCGCGGCACACTCGGCGGCCACGGAGGATGCCAATGCCGTCATCACTGCTCGACAAGGTGTGGGACGCCCACACGGTCCGGACGCTCCCCTCGGGATCGACGCAGCTCCTGATCGGGCTCCACCTGATCCACGAGGTCACCTCGCCGCAGGCGTTCCAGGCGCTGCGCGAGCTGAAGGTGCCGGTGCGGATGCCGGCGCGGACCTTCGCGACCCTCGACCACATCATCCCCACCACCGCCCAGCAGCGGCCGTTCGCCGACGAGGTCGCGGAGGAGATGACGGTCCACCTCACGCGCAACGCCCAGCAGAGCGGGGTGCCGTTCTTCGGCCTCGACAGCGGCAAGCAGGGGATCGTCCACGTGATCGGCCCCGAGCTGGGCTTGACCCAGCCCGGCATGACCATCGCGTGCGGCGACAGCCACACCAGCACGCACGGCGCGGTCGGGGCGATCGCCTTCGGCATCGGGACCAGCCAGGTGCGCGACGTGCTGGCCACCCAGTGCCTGGCGATGGCCAAGCCGAAGCTGCGCCAGGTGCGGGTCGACGGCGCGCTCGCCCGGGGCGTCTACGCCAAGGACGTGATCCTCGCGATCATCCGCACCCTCGGCGTCAACGGCGGGGTGGGCTATGCCTACGAGTACGCGGGCCCGGTCGTCGACCGCATGACCATGGAGGAGCGGCTCACCCTCTGCAACATGTCGATCGAGGGCGGGGCGCGCTTCGGCTACGTCAACCCGGACCAGACCACGTACGACTACCTGCGCGGCCGCCCGTACGCGCCGCAGGGCGCCGCGTTCGATCGCGCGGTCACCTGGTGGCAGGGGATGGCCTCCGACCCGGAGGCGCGGTACGACGACGTCAAGCGGCTCGACGGCTCCGCGATCCCCCCGATGGTGACGTGGGGCATCAATCCGGGGCAGTCGGTGGGAGTGGGCGAGCGCCTCCCGAATCCGGAGACGGCGCCCGAGCAGGAGCGGGCGACCTACCGCGAGGGACTGGCCCACATGGGCTTCGAGGCCGGCCAGCCCATCGCGGGGGCCAAGATCGACGTGGTCTTCATCGGCTCGTGCACCAACTCGCGGATCTCCGATCTCCGGGTAGCCGCCGCGGTGGCCAAGGGCAACCGGGTGGCCAAGGGAGTGCGGGCCATCGTGGTGCCGGGCTCGCAGCAGGTGGCCAAGGTCGCGGAGGCGGAAGGGCTGCACGAGGTCTTCCGCGAGGCGGGCTTCGAGTGGCGCAACGCGGGCTGCTCGATGTGCCTCGGCATGAACGACGACAAGCTGCGGGGCCGCGAGATGAGCGCGTCCACCAGCAACCGCAACTTCATCGGGCGACAGGGCAGCCCCACCGGGCGGACTCTGCTCATGAGCCCCGCCATGGCCGCGGCGGCCGCGCTCAACGGCGCGGTCACCGACGTGCGGGAGATGCTCCAACCTACGAGCGGGAGATAGAGCGATGACCGAGAGCGCGCGGCGGCAGGTCGCGGGGCGGGCGATTCCGGTGCCCGGCAACGACATCGACACCGACCGGATCATCCCGGCGCGGTTCCTCAAGACGGTGACGAACGAGGGGCTCGGGCTCCACGCCTTCGAGGACGCGCGCAAGCACGACCCCGAGCACCCCTTCAACCAGAAGGCCTACGAGGGCGCGTCGGTGCTGGTGGCCGGGATCAACTTCGGCTGCGGGTCCTCGCGCGAGCACGCGCCGGAATCGCTCAAGCAGTGGGGCATCAAGGCCATCGTGGGCGCCTCCTTCGGCGAGATCTTCTTCGGCAACTGCACCATGCTCGGGATCCCGTGCCTCCGGATCGACAACGAGGACGTGCTCTGGCTGCAGCGCGCGATCGGGCGCGACCCGAAGCAGCCGGTGACGGTGGACGTGGAGAAGCAGGAGGTGCGCGTCAGCGACCGGGTGATCAAGGGCGTGATCCCGGACGGGGCACGCAACCAGCTCGTATCGGGGGCGTGGAATCCCACCGGCGTCCTGCTCGAGGCGGGCGACGCCATCGAGGCCACCGCGAAGCGCCTGCCGTACGTCAGCGGCTTCTAGCCCGGGGCGCGGCCGCTCGTGCCGACCGTCCGGACGCCGATCCTCGAGATCGGCTACGAGGAGCACGGCCCCGCGACCGGCCCCCCGGTCGTCCTGCTGCACGGCTTTCCCGACGACGTCCGCGCCTGGGACGGGGCGTCCGGCCCGCTGGCCGCCCAGGGCTGCCGCGTGCTGGTGCCCTACCTGCGCGGCTACGGGCCGACGCGGTTCCTCGATCCCGGCGAGCCGCGCATGGCCCAGCAGGCTGCGATCGGCCAGGACCTGCTCGACTTCATGGACGCGCTCGGCCTCGAACGCGTGAGCCTCGCGGGCTACGACTGGGGTGGGCGCGCGGCCTGCCTCGCGGCGATCCTGGCCCCGGCGCGGGTGCGGGCGCTCGTCACCATCGGCGGCTACAACGTGCAGAACACGCTGGCCCCGCCTCGGCCGGCCGCCGCGGAGGACGAGCGCGGCTACTGGTACCAGTGGTACTTCAACACCGAGCGCGGGCGCCTGGGGCTCGAGCAGAATCGGCGCGCGATCTGCCGTCTCCTCTGGCGGGACTGGTCGCCGGGCTGGCGCTTCGACGACGCCACCTTCGAGCGGACCGCGGTGGCCTTCGACAACCCCGACTTCGTCCCGGTGGTGATCCACTCCTACCGGCACCGCCACCGCAACGCGCCGGGCGATCCGCGCTTCGACGCGATCGAGCGCCGGCTCGCGGAGCGGCCGCGCATCGAGGTGCCGACCGTGATCCTGCACGGCCGGGACGACGGGGTCGACCGTCCCCAGAAGTCGGAGCGACATCCGGACCTCTTCCCGCCCGGCACCGAGCGCCGGGTGGTGCCGGACGCCGGGCACTTCCTGCCGCGCGAGCAGCCCGGCGCGGTGGTGGAGGCGCTGCTCTCGCTGCTGGCGCGGACGCGCTGACCGCCCCCGCCGTGTGGCTCGTCCTCGCGCTGGTGGCGGCCCTCTGCCAGGTGCTGCGCAACACGGTGATGAAGCGCCTCGGTCACTCGCTCGACGAGTACATCAACGTGTGGGGGCGCTTCACCTTCCTGCTGCCGTTCGCGGCGGCCTTCGTGCTCTGGAAGGGCGTGCCGGTCATCAAGCCCGGCTTCTACCTCGCCTGCGCGTCCTTCGCGGTCTGCCAGACCATCTCCACGATGGCGCTCTCGAAGGCGCTGAAGCTCTCCGAGATCTCGATGGTCACTGCGCTGTGGAAGGTGAGCCTGCTGGTGCTGGTCGTGCTCGGGTACTTCACCCTGAAGGAGCGGCCGACCCTGCTCGGAATCCTCGGCATTCTGATCAGCATGAGCGGCGTGTACCTGCTCAACGTCAACCGGGCCCACATCGCGTGGTGGGCCCCGATGGCGGTGCTGTTCACCGACCGCGGGCTGCGCTACACCCTGCTGGCCGCGCTGTTCTTCGCCCCCTCGGTGGTGACGATCAAGTGGGCGATGCAGTGCTCCGACCAGTACATGGGCACCCTCGGCGGCTACCTGGCCTCGAGCCTGCTCGTCACCCCGATCGTGCTGGTGACCTCGCGGCGGCACTTCGTGGAGATCCCGCGCTACTGGAAGGCCTTCGTGAGCTTCGGCCTCTTCGCCTCGCTCACCACCGTGAGCCAGGGCACCGCCTACCTGATGACGCTGTCCTCCTACGTGGAGGCGGTCAAGCAGGTGGAGATCCTGTTCGCGATGGTGATCGGGACGGTGATGTTCCACGAGAAGCAGAAGGTGCGGGACATCGCGCCCGGCGCGCTGGTGATGCTGGCCGGGGTGGTGCTGCTGAGCCTGGCCGGCTAGCAGGATGCTGAAGAACTCGACGAAAGACGTCGAGACGTGGTGAGCGCCGGTTTACCATCCGCGTAACACTCCCCGAGGAGGTGCGTATGCGATGCGACGACCGACAGCAGGCGGCGAT
>DATGBR010000090.1:0-8127 GCA_035312605.1 Candidatus Methylomirabilota bacterium | reverse complement strand
CGGAGGTCGAGGAGGCCAACGCGCGCTTCTACCGGGTGTTCGAGACCCTCGATCTCCGGCAGATGGAGGAGGTCTGGGCCCACGGGGAGCACGTCCGCTGCGTGCACCCGGGCTGGGGCCTCCTCACCGGCTGGGACGCGGTCCGCCAGTCGTGGGAGGCCATCTTCAAGCACAGCGAGGAGATGCGCTTCAGCATCACCGACATCAACGCGTACGTGGAGGGCGTCTTCGGCTGGGTCACCTGCACCGAGAACATCCTGTCCGAGACGCGCGGCAAGATCTCGGTGACGTCGGTGCTGGCCACCAACATCTTCGAGCGGAGCGCGGGCGAGTGGCGCATGATCCACCACCACGCCTCGCACATCCTGACCGGCAACCCGTCGACGGGAGCCTGATCGAACGGAGGAGCGTGCCCCATGCCCAACGAAGGCGTCAAGGACGCGAGCCATCTCTATGAAGTGGAGCGCCGGGCCCGCCACGCCGAGCGCCCGGGATTCCGGATCAACGAGCTGCAGATCGGCCCGCGCCAGCAGGTGCCGTGGCACTACCACAGCACGATCCAGGACACGTTCTACGTGCTGGAGGGCCGGCTCCGCCTCTTCCTCCGCGATCCCAAGGAGGAGATCCGGCTCGAGCCCGGAGAGACCTACACCGTCCGGCCCGGCCGGGCGCACCTGGTGACCAACGGGGGCGAGACCTCGGCGGTGTTCCTCGTGCTGCAGGGGCTCGGCGAGTACGACTACGTTCCCCTGACCTGAGCCGGCCGCGCGCGATCAGAGTCGGCGCAGCAGGAGGTGAGGGCCCGCCTCCGCGGCCACCGTGTAGCGGTACTCGACTCCACCGGAGACGATCGTGACCGTCGCGCCCTCCCGCGCGAGCGTCACTCCCGGCAGGTTGCGCCACGGGTACGTGTCGAGGTCGACCAGCGCGTAGTCGCTCTTCTCGATGCCCACCGGGAAGACGAAGACGCGCGGCCGCAGGCTCAGGTGGGGGACGTACGGATCCTGCGCGGTCACCGCGACCTCGGGTGGGACCGCGGCGAGCACCCGGTAGGCGGCCATCTGTGCGGGCGTGGGCCAGAAGCGCGCGACCGCGAGGTTGTTCGCGGTGCGCGAGTCGAGGGCGAGGCTCACCACGAGCGCCGCCACCAGGACCGCTACCGGCCAGTGCCCCGGCCGCCGCCGCTCGAGGCGTGCGTAGCCGCCGATCGCGGCCAGGACCAGGAAGGGCAGGACGAAGGCCTGGTACTGGGCGCGGTAGTCGTAGAGCACGGAGTCGACGCTCAGGAGGTTCTGGGCCAGCCCGGGCAGGACGCCGACGAGATCCCCGCCGCCGAGGAGCGGCAACAGACCGAGCGGGGCGAGCATCGCGGCCAGGTAGAGCATCCGGTCTGCGGTGATCAGCGTGCCAAGCGTGTGAAAGGGGTGCAGGGCAATGGTCGCGACGATCGCCCCGAGGGAGTCGCCGAGCTGCGGGTAGCGCCCGAAATGCGAGTACGGCTCGCCGCGATACGCGGGCACGATGAAGCGCACGTCGATCGCGAGCACCGCCAGCGCCCCCACCGCTGCGATCGCGCCGGGGGCCCAGCGCCGGCGGGCCAGCGCCATCCAGACCCCCAGCCCGATCACCGGCAGCGCCGCGTCCTCGCGGCAGAGAAGGGTGAGCGCGGCCGGGGCGAGCGCCCACCAGGGCCGGCCCGCCTCCACCGCCCACGCGGCGGCGAGCAGCAGCGGGATGGCGAGGGCCGCGGTGTGGAAGTCGCGCACGTTGATCCCCTGCAGCGACGGGTTGGCCAGGTAGAGCAGCGCGAAGGCGGCGGCCGGCCGCTCGTCGCCGAGGCGGACGCGGGCCAGGCCGAACACCGCGGCGCCGCCCAGGGCGAGCGCGGCCGACTGCGCGACCAGCAGCACCACCGGCCCGGGGACGATCCAGAAGGCGGGCACGAAGGCGTACATGATCGGGGAGAGATGGTCGCCCCAGGCGTGCATCTCGGGCAGGCTCACGTAGGGCCCGGCCCCGCGCGCGAGGTTCCAGCCGAGCTGCACGTAGTAGCCCAGGTCGAGGGCGTGGGTCGCGAACGTGAAGTGGCGGGTCACGGTGACGAACGAGAACACGAGCGCGTAGGCCGCCACGCCGACCGCGACCACCCGTCGTGGGCGCCACGCCGGCAGGGGGCGCGGCGCGAGCCAGACGCGCAGGGCCACGAGGCCCAGGGTCAGCAGGAAGAAGTGCTCGGGCCGCCACGGCCAGTGTTCGCGCCGGCCGGTCCACAGCAAGAGCGAGCCGCCGAGTGCCGCCGCGGCCAGCGCGGCCGCGACGGCGAGGAGGCGGGCGATCACCGGTAGCGCTGGTACCGATGCACGATCGAGGCGAGCCGCCTCGATCGCTTGATGCCCGAGCGGTGCAGGAGGTAGCGCGAGACCACCCAGAGGATCTTGAGCCCGTAGACGCAGGAGGCCGCGAAGCTGGCCGAGGAGGCCTCCGGGAAGTAGCGCACCGGGACCGGAATCTCCGCGATGCGGAAGCCGGTGGACACCACCTGGGCCACGATCTCCTGGTCGAAGACGAAGCCGTCGGAGTTCATGCGGAAGTTCACGGCCTCGAGCACGCTCCGGCTGAACGCGCGGTAGCCGGTGTGGTACTCGGAGAGGCGCAGGCCGAAGGCGAGGTTCTCCACCCCGGTGAGGAAGCGGTTGGCGAGGAACTTCCACCACGGCATCCCCTGCTGGACCGCGGAGCCACCGCCCGCGAGCCGCGAGCCCAGCACGAGGTCGGCGTCGCCCTTCACGATCGGGGCGATGATCTGGGGCACGAGGGTGGGATCGTACTGGTAGTCGGGGTGCACCATCACCACGATGTCCGCTCCCGCCTTCAGCGCTTCGGTGTAGCAGGTCTTCTGGTTCGCCCCGTACCCGTAGTTGCGGTCGTGCACGAAGATCTCGAGCCCCAGGTCGCGCGCCACCTCGAGGGTGGTGTCGGTGGAGCCGTCGTCCACCAGGATCACCAGGTTCACCGCGTCCTTCGGCAATTCCTCGTAGGTCATGCGAAGAGTACGGCCCGCGTTGTAGGCGGGCATGACCACCACCACCTTGGGCGCGACCTTGGGCCGCTCGACCTGGGAGGGCCGCTCCATCAGGGGCCGCCCTCGACGCGGCACACCGCGACGAACTGGTAGGCGAGACCGCCCGGCCAGAGCCGCGCGATCCGCGCGCTCAGGTCGTGGAGCCCGCGCAGGCCGGCGCCGTGCCACCGCGGCGGCACCACGAGGGGGAGCGGCACCGGGGTGACCCGTAGCTCGGCGACCGCGAGCCCGGCCGACTGGAGGAAGGCCATCAGGGTCCGCCGGGTGAAGAAGCGCAGGTGCGTGCGGTCGAGGATGCCGCGGTCCGCGTAGTCGAACCGACCGGCCAGGAGCGACAGCCGGACCCAGAGGTGGGCCACGTTGGGCACCGAGACGATGACGATCCCGCCGGGCGCCAGGGTGCGGTCGAGGGCCACGAGGGCGGCGCGCGGATCGCTCAGGTGCTCGAGCACGTCGCCGTAGACGATGGCGTCGAACGGGCCGTCGAGCAGCGGCGGGGCCGCCTCGAGATCGGCGACGACGACCTCCTTGCAGCGCCCGTGGGCGCGCGCGGCCAGCGCGGGATCGCGCTCGAGCGCGGTGACGTTCCAGCCCTGCCCGGTGAGCCGCTCGGCGAGGAACCCGTCCGCCGCGCCCACGTCGAGCGCCTTCCGGCCGCGCCCCTCCCCCAGTCGAGCGAGGATGACCGAGTGGCTCGAGTGCGGGTCATCCTTGAGTCGGTAGACCGGTTCGCTCATGCCTTTCCGCCTACGATCCAGGATATCACCCGGGTCCCTCAGGGCCGATTCGAATAGAGCCGACGGCCGCCGCCTTCGAGCAGCAGGTGCGCCTGCCCGGGTGGCAGCTCGCGCACCACGCTCTTGTCCGCGGGCAGCGCGGTCAAGAGGAATACCCGGCGGTCGGCGCGCCAGGCGCGGGCCAGCGCCGCGCCGTCCCAGAAGGTGCCACGCGCCTCGGGGAACGTGGCGCCGAAGGCCAGGTTCGACTGCAGCCCGTTGACGATCTGCACCCGCCGGTCCAGACGCAGGAGGGCGGACGCGCTGTTCTCGAGCGCTCCCTCGTGAGCCACCACGTCCCCCGGGGCGGCCCGCAGCAGGAGCGCGTCGGTCATCCCCCGCACCGAGCGGGACTTGGCGAAGATCGCGAGCCCCTCGACCGAGAGCGGAAGGAAGGCGAGCATGCCCGCGAGCATCGCGCCGACCCCGAGCCGCGGCAGCCGCCGCCAGGTGGCCATCGCGACCGCGGCCGCCACCAGCCCGAAGATCGCGCTGATGCTCCCGAACAGCGGACGGAACTGGCCGATGAAGTCGGTGGCGACCGACTGGCCCTGGGCCGCCATGTTGCGGGCGGAGACGTCCGCGAGCGCGACCGCCCCGGTCGAGACCCCGAGCACCCCGCGCCACACCAGCAGCGACGCGATCGCGAGCGCGGCCACCGTCAGCAGGGACGGGACGAGCAGGGTGAAGGAGCGGGGCGCGCCCGCGGGCCGCTCGATCGCGTCGTCCCAGAGCCGGGCCACCAGCAGGGCCATGGCCGGGAACGCGGGCAGGCCGTAGTGCGGCAGCTTGAACGGCGACAGCGCGAAGACGCCCAGGATCGCCACCACCCAGATCCCCAGCAGGGCCCAGAGCCGCGCCTCGGGCGTGCGCCACGGCCGCGCGAGCGCGCGCCACGTCGCGAGCGGCAGGGCCAGCACCCACGGGAAGAAGCCGGCCGCGGTCACCGCGAGGAACTCGAGCGTCGAGAGCGATACGTCCTCGTCGGGGAACACGCGCTGGCGCGTGACGTTGAGCACGTGGTTGTCGACGATCGTGTACCAGAGGAAGCCGCGGTGCTGGAGCTCCACCGCCACGTACCACGGGACCGCGACCGCGAGCAGGAGCAGGACCGCGCGCGGCGGGATCCACTGTCGCCACGCCCGTCCCTCGCCGGTCAGGGCCAGGAAGAGCGCCACGATGGCGAGCGGGCCGAGCGCGCCCAGGAGATCCTTCGCGAGCACCGCCAGGCCGAGGCTGCCGTACGCGAGCAGGAGCGGCCACCGGCCCTTCCCCAGGTACGCGAGCACGAAGCCGTAGAGGCCGAGCAGGATGCAGGCGACGAAGAGCAGGTCCGGCTTGACCATGCGGCCGAAGAGGAACATCTCGAGGTTGGCCGCGACCATCAGCCCCGCCATCAGCCCCACGCGGGCGGAGGCGAGGCGCGTGCCGATGAGAACGGTGATCACCGCCACCGCCACCGCGGCGAGCCCGGAGACGAGACGGGCCGCGCTCTCGGTCGGGCCGAGCCAGGCGAAGGCGCCCGCCATCAGCCAGTAGAGGAGCGGGGGCTTGTCGAAGTACGGGACCCCGTCGAGATGAGGCGTGATCCAGCCCGCCCCGTGCAGCATCTCCCACGCGATCTGGGCGTGGATGCCCTCGGGCGGATCGAGGAAGGGGGCGGCTCCGAGGCGGCCGAGAAAGAGGGCGGCCGCGACGATGGCGACCGCCAGCGGCGGGTTCAGCGGAGCCGCCCGCCGCGGCGGCGGCTCACCGCTCGACCCGGACGATCGCCTCCTTCGGGAGGCGGCCCAGGAAGGTGCCGACCGCGGCGTCGAGGTAGCCGCGGTCCTTCGACTCGAGCGTGACCTTCACCTTGTACTCGGGGTTGGAGAACTCCGGGTACGAGCCGAGCATCAGGTCCGGATGGCCGGCCAGCAGCTCGTTCAGGTGGTCGGCCAGGGTGCCCTCCCCCATGCTCACGTAGACGCAGCAGAGATGGAAGGGCGCGTCGCGGAAGCGCTCCTTGAGCGCGTCGAACTTCTGCCGGAAGATCTCGGGCACCCCGGGCAGGATGTAGATGTTCCGCACCACCACCGCGGGGAAGACGAGCTGGCCGTCCGCGGTGAGCTCGGCGCCCTGCGGCACCTCCGCCATCTTGAGCCGCGCCTCGTTGAGCCGGCCCTGGTAGTAGCCCTCCAGCACCTGGACCAGCCGCGGCTCCCGGATGACCGGCACGTCGAGCGCGCGCGCGACGCCCTCGATCGTCACGTCGTCGTGGGTCGGGCCCACCCCGCCGGAGGTGAACACCACGTCGTAGGCGGCGCTGAACGCGCGGACCTCCGCCGCGATCAGGTCCACCTCGTCGGGGATGACCGTGATGCGCCGCACCTCCACGCCCAGGATCCGCAGCTCGCGGCAGAGGTAGGCGGCGTTGGCGTCGGTGATCTTGCCCGAGAGGATCTCGTTCCCGATCAGCAGGATACCGGCCGTTCTCGCCATAGGCGGTGCACATCGTAGCACGGAGTTCCAGTTCTGCTAGAATGGGCGGGCGCGAGCCGGTGAAACCCCTTACGCGAGGAGTGCGATGAGCACCGACGCCTCTCCGATCACGCTGCGTGGCTGGGCCCTCGTGCTGG
Source organism: Candidatus Methylomirabilota bacterium (assembly GCA_035312605.1). Classification (GTDB taxonomy): domain Bacteria; phylum Methylomirabilota; class Methylomirabilia; order Rokubacteriales; family CSP1-6; genus CAMLFJ01. The sequence continues at coordinate 1,651 of DATGBR010000090.1, read as the reverse complement.
GCGCGTCGTCCGGCTTCGGCGCGGCTACGAGCCTCGCCCTGGCGCGGGCCGGGATGAACGTGTTCGGGGTCCACCTCGATCGCAAATCCACCCTGCCCAACGTGGAGCGCCTCGCCGGCGAGATCACCGCGCTCGGGCGGCAGGCGCGCTTCTTCAACGTCAATGCGGCCGACGAGGAGAAGCGGGCCGAGGTGGCGAGCGAGATGGAGCGGGTGCTGCGGGAGCGCGACGAGGTGGGTCAGGTGCGGGTGCTGCTCCACTCGCTCGCCTTCGGCACCCTCAAGCTCTTCGTCGCCGACCCCATCAAGGAGGCGGTGACGAAGGCCCAGATGGACATGACCCTCGACGTGATGGCCCACAGCCTCGTGTACTGGGCCCAGGAGCTGGTGGGCCGCGGCCTCATGGGGCGCGGGGGGCGGATCTACGCGATGACCTCCTCCGGCGGCGCGCGGGTGCTGCCCTTCTACGGTCCGGTGTCCGCGGCCAAGGCCGCGCTGGAGTCCAACATCCGCCAGCTCGCGGCGGAGCTGGCCCCGCACGGCATCAGCGCCAACTCGATCCGGGCCGGGGTGACCGCGACGCCGGCGGCGCAGAAGATCCCCAACTACGAAGAGTTCTCCCAGCAGGCGGCCCGGCGCAACCCGCATCGCCGGCTGACCACCACCGAGGACGTCGCGCGCGCCATCGTGGTGCTGAGCCATCCCGACACGTACTGGATCACCGGCAACGTGATCGGCGTCGACGGCGGCGAAGAGATCGTGGGCTGACCGCTCCCATGCCCGAGTGGCTGGCCGTCATCCTGCTGGGCGTGATCGAGGGCGTCACCGAGTTCCTGCCCATCTCCTCGACCGGGCACCTGCTCCTCGTCGAGAACGCGCATCTGCTGCCCGGCCAGTCGGATCTCTTCAACATCACGATCCAGTCGGGTGCGGCCCTCGCGGTGCTCGCGGTCTTCGGCGACCGCCTCCGCGACCTGCTCGCCCACGTCCGCGAGCCGGCGGCGGGCGGCTACCTGGCCAAGCTCGTGCTCGCGTTCGTGATCACCGGGGTGGGCGGGCTCGCCATCAGACGGCTCGGCTTCGTGCTGCCGAAAGAGGTCGCCCCGATCGCGTGGGCCACATTGATCGGCGGGGTGGTAATCCTGCTGGTGGAATGGGGACTGCGGGGCCGTGCCGGCCGGGCCGAGGTGACCTGGGCGGTCGCGGTTGCGGTGGGGCTCGCTCAGCTGCTCGCCGCGGTGTTCCCGGGCACCTCGCGCGCCGCCGCCACCATCATGATCGCGATGCTGCTCGGTCTGGCCCGACCCGCCGCCACCGAGTTCTCCTTCCTGGTGGGTGTCCCCACGCTGCTCGCAGCCGGCGCGCTCGAGACCTACCAGGCCATGCGCCACCCGACAGGACCGCCCACGAAGTGGGGCCTGCTCGCGCTGGGGACGGTGGTCTCGGCGGTGACCGCGTTCGTGGTCGTGCGTTGGCTGCTCCGCTGGGTGCAGACCCACAGCTTCGTGCCGTTTGGCTGGTACCGCATCGCTCTCGGCCTCGTGATGCTGGCGCGGTTCGTCTGACCCGCCCGGCCCCCTTGGGAGATTCGACGCATGGCTCATGACGTGGTGGTGATCGGCGGCGGCAATGCGGCCCTCTGCGCGGCCCTC
>DATGBR010000089.1:0-7977 GCA_035312605.1 Candidatus Methylomirabilota bacterium | reverse complement strand
GCGTGACCTCGAGTACGGTGCGCAGCTCCGAGCGGCCCAGCGTGTAGGCCGCGCGCTCGAGGTCGCGATCCACCGACTCGATCGCCGCCCGCACCGTCCGTACCAGCAGCGGCAGCGCCATCACGGTGGCCGCGATCACCGCCGCGTACCAGGTGAACGCGACCGTCCAGCCGGTCGCTTGGTAGAGCGGGGCGCCCAGCAGGCCCCGCCGGCCCAGCAGCACGATCAGGTAGTAGCCGACCACGGTCGGCGGCAGGATGAGCGGCAGGGTCACGAGCAGGTCGACGAGGCTCTTACCCCAGAAGCGCCGCCGCGCCAGCGCGTAGGCGATGGGAATGCCGACGAGCGCGTTGAGCGCCGTGGCCGCCACCGCCACCTGCAGCGACAGCCGGAGGGCGGAGATGCTGTCCGGGCTCACGATGGGTGTCCTGGGTGCCCGGGTAGTATGCCACGCGCCGGGCCGCCCGCCGCGTACACGTGCTCGACGCGCCCGCCGACCACCCTCAGTCCTTGCCCACCATGACGTCGGAGGCCTTGATCACCGCGTAGGCCGCGTCGCCCACCTTGAGCGCGAGGGCCTCGACCGCCTCGTTGGTGATGGACGACGTGATCACGGTGCCGCCGCCGACGTCGATCCTGACGTGGGCGGTGGTGGAGCCGAGCTTCACCTCCAGCACCTTGCCCTTGATGATGTTGCGTGCGCTCAGTCGCATGGTCGTTTCTCCTTCTCGCCGGCTAGAGGTCTCACTGGGCGAAGCCGGCCGCGGGGACCGCGAGCCGCGCCCCCGGGGGCAGTCGGATCGCCTCGAGGTGACCGGAGATCCGGCCGTCCTCGGTCCGCAGGTGCACGTGCACGTTCGATTCCTTCGGGGTGAAGATGCCGCGGTGCTGCCGCGAGTAGAACCCGACCAGCTCGACGCCCGTGTGCTGGAGCGTCCGCCGTACCTTCGCCTGCTCGTGTCGCTCCGGATTGTGGGGCAGCCCGTCGCGCTTGTCGAGCACGTGGAGCGTGGCGCCGACGGCGGTGGCGCGGACCCGGAAGGGCAGCGGGCGCTCCGGATCGAGGCCCGTGGCGCAGGCGAGCGCGACCACTTCGCGCTCGACCTCGTCGAGAGACGGCGCGCCGGCTTCGAGTGCGCGCTCGGCCCAGGCGGGGACGGTGGCCCACACCAGGAAACAGGCCCGCGCGCGCCAGCTCGACACGGTCACCACCGCTCCCTCCTCGATCCGGGCGATGGACGGCTCGCCGCCGAAGATCGAGACCTCACCGCGCACTCCCTCGAGGGGACCGAGCGCGTAGAGGTGCGGCACGGACGCCAGGGTCTCGAGGTCGACGTGCCCGCGGAGGTCGCCGGAGAGAACGTCGCGCTGCGCCCCGGCCCAGCGGACGGGGCCCGGACCGCTCACCGAGGCCGCGCTCAGCGCGCGCCGGCGGGCGGCGGCTGGAAGCCGAAGCGACTCAGCACGGCGCGTCCCTGCGGACCGTCCAGCAGGTCGAGGAATCCCTGGGCGAGGGCCGGTTGCTTGGAGGCCGCCACCACCGCGCCCGGATAGATGATGGGGCGATAGCTGTCGTCGGGTGGGCGGAACGCCTCCTTCACCCCCTGGGCGCGCGCCGCGGCGTCGGTGGTGTAGACGAATCCGGCGTCGACCTCGCCGCGGGCCACGTAGTCGAGGGCCTGGCGCACGTTCTCCGCGAAGACGACCTTCGGCTGCAGCCGGTCCCAGAGGCCCAGCGCCCGCAGACTCTCCTCGGCGTACTGGCCGGCGGGCACGCTCCGGGGGCTGCCGATCACGATGCGGCCGACCCGTGCTTCGAGCAGGTCGACGGGCTTGGTGATGTCGACGCGCGAGTCGGCCGGCTTGATCACCACGAGGGCGTTGCGGGCGAAGGCCCGCCGGCTCGCGGACACGATCAGGCTCTGTTTCTCGAGCTCGTCCATCTGCCGCTGGGCCGCGGAGAGGAAGACGTCGACCGGCGCGCCCGCCTCGATCTGCTTCTGGAGATCACCCGAGGCGCCGAAGTTGTAGCGGAGCGTCACCCCGGGATGCGCGGCCATGAAGCCGCGGCCCAGCTCCTCGGTCACCTCCTTCAGGCTCACCGCGACCGACAGGGTCACGTCCTGCGCGCGGGCGGCCACCGCGGCGAGGAGCACCACCACGAGGGCCACCGCGAGAATCCTCGCGAACCGCATCGCTACGCCTCCTGAGCCCACGCTCGACCGTGCTACTGTGGTGGACGCCATGACGAACCGACCGTCCCGCCCGACGCCCCATGCTACGCAGCCGCCGGCGACACTTCAAAGTGCTCACGAGAACATAATCGCGGCTCGGGTCAAGACCAAGGTCTGGCTCGAGCTGGGCGGCGAGTTCTTCGTGGGCGACGGCGGCATCCACCTCCTGGGCGGCATCCTCCAGCACGGCTCGCTCGCCCAGACCGTCCGCGAGATCGGCTGGTCGTACCGGCACGCGTGGGGCTATCTGCGCCGCGCCGAGTGCGCGCTGCAGACCCCGATCGTGCGCAACCGTGCCGGGCGCGGCACGGCCCGGGGCATGGAGCTGACCGAGACCGGACACCTGCTGCTCCAGCGGCTGCGCGCGTTGCGCGATCGGATCGACGACGCCCTCGGCCCGACCGGGCCCACCGCGGCCGAGGTGGCGGCCCGCGGGCGCGACGGTCGCCGCGTGTCCCGCGCCAGCCCGGCGCCCGCCGGACAAAGAGCCAAGCCCCGCCCCGAGTGATCGAGCGGTAACCGGCGCGTCAGTCGCCGACGTCCGTCAGCCCCGCCGGCGCTGCTGGATCACGCTCAGCGCCCAGTTCACCAGGAAGGTGATCAGCAGCAGGATCACCGAGAGCGCGATGGCGACGTCGAAGTTGCCCTTGCCGGTCTCGAGCACAGTCGCGGTGGTGAGCACGCGGGTGGATCCCTTGATGTTGCCGCCCAGCATCATGGACGCGCCCACCTCGGAGATCACGCCGCCGAAGCCCGCCATCACCGCGGCCAGCATCGGCAGCCGCGCCTCCTTGAGGAGGACCCAGATCATCTGCGGGCGTGAGGCACCGAGGCCCAGCAGCTGGAGGCGGAAGGCCTCCGGCACCTGCTGCACCGCGGCCAGGGTGAGCCCGGTCACGATCGGGGCCGCGATCACGAGCTGGCCGGTCACCATCGCGGTGGGCGTGTAGAGCAGCTCGAGGAAGCCGAGCGCGCCGTTGCGCCAGAGCAGGATCGTGACGAAGAGGCCCACCACCACCGGGGGCAGGCCCATGCCGGTGTTCACCAAGCTCACCACGAAGGCGCGGCCGGGAAAGCGAGAGAGCGCGAGCAGCGCGCCCACCGGGATGCCGACGAGCAGCGAGAGCAGGGTGGCGGTGGCGGAGACCTGGATGGAGAGCCAGGTGATCTGCCAGACCTCCGGATCCCCGGTGACCAGGAGCCGGAGCGCTTCGAGGACGCCCTGCCCGAACAGGCCCACGGCGCGGCGGGCCCCGCCCTAGAGGTCCTCGTCCTTCTTGCCCGCCACCGGCACGAAGAGCGGCTGGCCGTACTTGTCCACCCCGAACGCCTTGATGACCGCCTGGGTCTCGGGCGCCAGCATGAACTCGGCGAATGCCTTGCCACCGGCCACGTTCACCCGCGGGCCGTTGGCCGGGTTCACCTCCATCACCGAGTAGATGTTCAGCAGCAGGCGGTCCTTCTCGACGAGGATCGGCAGGTCCACCCGTTTCTGGAACGCGAGGTACGTCCCGCGGTCGGTCAGGGTGTAGGCACGCCGGTCGTTGGCGATGCCGAGAGTCTGGCCCATACCCTGCCCGGATTCGATGTACCAGGCGCCCCGGGGCTCGAGGCCGGCCTGCTTCCACAGCCCCTGCTCGAGCACGTGGGTGCCGGACCTGTCGCCGCGGGAGACGAAGCGCGACTGGCTCTCCGCGATGCGCTTGAGCGCGTCGACCGCCTTCGGCAGGCCCTTGATCTGCGCGGGATCGTCGGTGGGGCCGATGAGCACGAAGTCGTTGTACATGACCAGGCGCCGGTTGCTCATCTTGCCGTCCTCGACGTACTTCTTCTCGAGGCCCGGCGCGTGGGCGAGCGTGACGTCGGCCTCGCCGCGGGCCGCGAGGGCGAGCGCCTGCCCGGTGCCGACCGAGATGGTCTTCACGCTGAGCCCGCTCTGCTTCTCGAACATCGGCACCAGCACGTCGAGCAGGCCCGAGTCCTGGGTGCTCGTGGTGGTCGAGAGGAGGACGACGTTCGACTGGGCCTCGGCGTGGCTACCCGCCCCGAGCAGCAGAGCGCCGGCGAGCAGCCAAACGATCCCGAGAAATCGCGACATATGCCAGCGGCAGCATACAGGCTCGGCAGAGCATAGTCAACGCCGGACAGACTGGCCTCCGGCGCCCCGCGACTCGGTGTATCATGGCGAGCGCGCGCCAGACCCCACGGAGAAGACATGCGACGATTCGATCTCGTTCTGCCGAACACCCTCGAAGACTGCCTCAAGATCCTCGCCGAGCGAGGAGCGCAGGCCAAGCTGGTCGCGGGAGGCACCGATCTCCTGCCCCAGATGAAGAACGGCGTGCTCAGGCCCGCCGTCGTCGTGGACCTCTCCGGGATCGCCCGGGTCCGCCAGGTCGGCAACGGCAACGGCCTCCGGATCGGCGCCGCGGCCACCGCGCGCGAGCTCGAGCTGAGCCCGGCCTTGCGCGGGGCCTATCTGGCCATCGCGGAGAGCGCGGCCATGGTCGGCTCGCTGCAGATCCGCAACCTCGCCACGGTGGGCGGCAACCTCTGCAACGCGGCGCCGTCGGCCGACATGGCGCCCCCGCTGGTGGCGCTCGAGGCCCAGGCGGTCATCGCGGGGCCGAAGGGCGAGCGACGCGTGCCGATGGTCGACTTCTTCACCGGGGTCCGCCAGACAGTGCTGGCGCCGAACGAGATGCTGATCGAGCTGGTCGTTCCTCCGCCGGGCGCCCACAGCGGCGGCCAGTACCTGCGGCACACGCCGCGGCGCGAGCTCGACATTGCCGTGGTCGGGGTGGCCTCTCAGCTGACCATCGCGGACGGTCGGTGCACCAAGGCGCGCATCGCGCTCGCGTCGGTCGCGCCGACGCCGGTCCGCGCCACCGCGGCCGAGCGGTCGCTCGAAGGCCAGGCGGTGACGCCCGAGGCCATCGAGCGTGCGGCCGGTCTCGCGATCGAGGCGGCCAAGCCCATCGACGACCAGCGCGGCTCCATCGAGTTCCGCAAGCACCTGGTCCGCGTCCTCACCCGTCGCACGCTCACGACCGCGCTCGCACGCGCGAACGCCTGATCCGGAGGCACATCCACGTGGCCAAACAAGTCCTGAGCTGCACCGTGAACGGCGAGGCCGTCGATGTGCTCGTCCAGCCCTACGTGACCCTCCTCGACGCCCTGCGCGAGGACATGGGTCTCACCGGTCCCAAGGAAGGCTGCGGCACCGGCGACTGCGGCGCCTGCACCGTCCACGTCGACGGCAAGGTCGTGGCGAGCTGCCTGATGCTGGCCATGCAGGTGCGGGGCCGGAAGATTCGCACCATCGAAGGCCTCGCGGCGGCCGACACCACGCTCCACCCGCTGCAGGACGCCTTCGTCCGCCTCGGGGTCCCCCAGTGCGGCTTCTGCATTCCGGGGGTGCTGATGGCGGCCGCCGCCCTGCTGGAGGAGAACCCGCGGCCCTCCGAGGAGGAGATCCGCTACGGTATCGCGGGCAATCTCTGCCGCTGCACCGGCTATACCAAGATGGTAGCCGCGATCAGCGAGGCGGCGGGCACGCTCGCCTCGCAGAGGAGCGCCCGATGAGCACGATGAAGACCACGCGCGACGTCAAGGGAGTGGGAGTCTCGATTCCGCGGCCGGACGGCCCGGAGAAGGTCACCGGTCGCGTGCAGTACGTGGCCGACATCCAGCCCAAGGGCCTGCTCCACGCCAAGCTGCTGCGCAGCCCGCACGCGCACGCCAGGATCATCTCGATCGACGTGAGCGCGGCGAAGGCCCTGCCCGGCGTCCGCGCGGTGCTGACCGCCAAGGACATCCCGCACCTGAAGAAGAAGGCGCCGACGCGCGCCCACGCGGTCCTCGCCATCGACCGCGCGGTGTTCATGGGCCAGCCGGTGGCCGCGGTGGCCGCCGACGAGCTGTCAATCGCGGAGGAAGCCCTCGACCTCATCAAGGTCGAGTACCAGGTGCTGGCCGCCTCGATCGACCCGCTGAAGGCGATGCTGCCCGGCGCGCCGCCGGTGGCCGACGCGGGAACCGAGGCCGACACCAGCGAGGCACTCGCCCACTCCGCGGTGGCCATCGCCAAGAGCGAGGCGCCCGCGAAGGCGGTGAACATCTCCCAGCAGGCGCGCCTGCAGCGCGGCGACCCGGCCAAGGGTTTCGCTCAGTCCGATCACGTGCTCGAGAAGACCTACCGGGTGCCGATGGTGCACCAGGGCTATCTCGAGGCGCACGCGGTCCTGGCGGAGTGGGACCGCAACGGGCTGCTCACCCTGTGGGCCAGCACCCAGGGCTCGTTCAACACGCGCTCCGAGGTGGCCGACGTGCTCGGCATCCCCGAGAACCGGATCCGGGTGATCCCGGTCGAGTGCGGCGGCGGCTTCGGCGGCAAGATCCGCGCACTCTGCGAGCCCATCACCGCGGTGCTCGCGCAGGTGACCAAGCGGCCGGTCCGCTACGTGATGACGCGCCGGGAAGAGCTGCAGGCGGGCATGCCCGCCCCGCAGGTCATCATCAAGCTCAAGACCGGGGTGAAGCGCGACGGCACCCTGATGGCCCTCGACGCGGAGACCGTCATCGACTCCGGCGCCTTCTCCGGCGCGGTGCTGGCGGTGAGCGCGGTCTTCCTCGGCAGCATGTACAAGTGGCCGTCGTTCGACATCCGCGGCTTCGAGGTGCTGACCCACAAGCCGAGCGTGGCCGCGTATCGCGCGCCGGTGGCACCGCAGACCATCTTCGCGATCGAGTCGCACATGGAGCAGATCGCGCGCGACCTCGATCTCGATTCGGTCGAGTTCCGGATGCGCCACCTGATCCAGGAAGGCGATCCGATGGTGAACGGACAGCCCTGGCAATCCAACGGGGCCAAACAAGTCCTGAGCCGCATCGCGGAACATCCACACTGGAAGACCCGCAAGCAGTGGGTGGCCGCCGCGGGCAAGAACGGCAAACGTCGCGGGGTGGGCCTAGCCCTCGGCGGCTGGCTCGGCGGCCTGCAGCCCACCGGCGCAACAGTTCGCCTGAACCCCGACGGCACGCTCGCGGTGCTCACCGGCCAGGTGGACATCGCGGGCACCAACATCTCGCTGGCCCAGATCGCGGCGTCCGCCTACGGGGTGGACACCGACCTGGTGCGCATCACCACCGGCGACACCGACGTGGCCCCGATGACCGGGCTGAGCGCGGGCAGCAAGACCATCTACACCGTGGGCGCGGCGGTGCTGCAGGCGGCGGAAGACGCCCGGAGGCAGACGTTCGAGATCGCGGCGGCGGAGCTCGAGGCCTCGGTCCACGACCTCGAGCTGGTGGACGGCAAGGTCACGGTGCGCGGCATGCCGGACAAGGGCATCACCCTGGCCACCATCGGCAAGAAGGGCAACCTCTACATGTCGAAGACGCCGCCGGTGCTCGGCAAGGCCAACCCCGCCTTCACCCAGCAGGCCCCCGCCTTCGCGGCCCAGCTGGCGCGGCTCGAGGTGGATGCGGACACCGGCGAGGTGACGATCCAGGACTTCGTGATCGTCCAGGACGTGGGGAAGGCCATCAACCCGCTCGGGGTGGAAGGCCAGATGCAGGGCGGCGCGGTGCAGAGCCTCGGTATTGCGCTCACCGAGGGGCTCATCTTCGACGACAGTGGGCGGCTCACCAACCCGAGCCTGCTCGACTACCGCAAGCTCACCGCGGCCGACCTGCCGAATCTCGAGACCATCATCGTCGAGGTGCCCGCGCCGGCCGGCCC
>DATGBR010000088.1:0-2976 GCA_035312605.1 Candidatus Methylomirabilota bacterium | reverse complement strand
AGGCCAGGGTGCGCCCGCTCGCGCAGATGCCTTCGACCACCACGATGTCGCGGCCCTCGATCGGCTCGTCCAGGTCCTTCCGGATGCGCACCACGCCCGAGGGGGTGATGGTGGGGCCGTAGGCCCCCACCGAGATGAAGTCCACCGTGACCGGGACCGTGATCGCCCGCATGAGATCGGAGAGGAAGACGGCGGAGCCCTTGAGCACCCCGATCAGGTGCACCGGCCGGCCCTCGTAGTCGGCCGAGATCTGGGCCGCCAGCCGGGCGACGTCGGCGTGGATCGCCTCGCGCTCGACGAGGATCTCGCCCGGGCCGTCGCTCGCCGCCGGCATCAGGCGAACCGGGTGGCCTGGAGGAACTCCCGCGACTGGCGGATCAGGGCCACCGGGGCCAGTGAGGCCCGCTCTCCCTCGTCGAAGCACTGGGAGATGGTGAGCACCGCGTGCAGCGTGTAGCCGCGCGCGGCCAGCAGCTCGCGGCCGCCCTGCTCGCGATCCACCAGGATGACGAGGTCCCGGACCACCAGGCCCGCCTCCTCGAGCGGGGCGATCGCCTCGAGCTTGCTCGCCCCGTCCGTGATGATGTCGTCGATGAGCACCACGCGCTCGCCGGGCTTGAACTGCCCCTCGATGCGCTTCCGGGTGCCGTAGCCCTTCTCCTCGCGCCGCGGGTAGATGAGCGGGACGCGCCCGGCCAGGCTGGCCGCGACCGCCAGGGGCAGCCCCGCATAGGGGATGCCGCCCACCCGGTCGCCCCCGCAGCGGCGCACCAGCGCGGCCATGAGGGCGCCGATCTGCTCGAGGACGTCGGGGAAGGAGATGACCACGCGGAGGTCGATGTAGAAGGGCGAGACGATGCCGGACTTGAGGGTGAACTCGCCGAAGCGGATCGCACCGATCTCGAAGAGCCGCCGGATGAGGGCCGGGAGCGCGGCGTCGGCGCTCATGCGCCCATCTCCTGCAGCCCGACGGCTGCGCTCATGCGCTCATCTCCCGTAACACCGCCTCCGCGGCGCGGGCCGGGTCGGGCGCGGCGGTGATCGGCCGCCCGACTACCAGGTAGTGCGCACCGGCGGCCGCAGCCGCCCCCGGCGTGGCGATGCGGGACTGGTCGCCCACCGCGCTGCCCGCCGGCCGCACGCCCGGCGTCACGATCACCCAGCCCGCGCCACGGCTGGTCCGGAGCGCGCCGATCTCGTTGGGCGACGCCACGCAGCCGTCCAGTCCCGCCGCGGCGGCGAGGGCGGCCAGGTGGAGCACGTGGCCCTCGACCGAGTCGGCCACCCCGAGCTCGCGGCCGAGCGCGGCCCGGTCGAGGCTCGTGAGCACGGTGACCGCGAGGACGATCGGCCGCCGGCCGCCCAGCTCCCGGGCCGCGGTCGCGGCCCCCTCGGCCGCGGCCGCCATCATGGCGCGCCCGCCGGAGGCGTGGACGTTGAACATCAGCACGCCCATGCGGGTCGCCTCGCGCGCGGCGCCCGCCACCGTGTTGGGGATGTCGTGGAACTTGAGGTCGAGGAAGACCTCGGCGCCCCGCTTCTGGATGGTCTCGACCGCGCCGGGCCCGGCCGCGGTGAAGAGCTGCGAGCCGATCTTGAAGCGGGTGGCCAGCCCCTCGAGGCGGTCGACCATCCGCTCGGCGTCGACCAGGGTCTCCACGTCGAGCGCGACGATCAGGCGGTCCTTGGCGTGGGTGGGCGGATGCATGGGGGCCTCAGCCGGCCCGCTCCCCGCGAGGGAGCGGATGGTAGTACTCCTGGAGTGGCTTGACGGAGATCTCGCCCTTGAGCAGCGCCTCGATGCCGCCGATGGCGGCCTGGGCTCCGTCGACCGTGGTGTAGTAGGAGATGTTCAGGGTCACCGCGCTCCGGCGGATCAGGTAGGAGTCGCGGCGGGCCCGTCCGTCCTCCGGGGTGTTGAACACGAGCGCGATCTCGCCGCGCTTCATGAGGTCGACGATGTTGGGCCGGTAGTTCTCGTTGACCTTGTGCACGACCTCCACCGTCATGCCCTGCCGCTGCAGGAGCTTGGCGGTGCCGACGGTGGCCACCAGGCTGAAGCCCATCTCGGCCAGCCGCTTGGCGATCTGCAGCACCGCGCGCTTGTCGCGGTTCTTCACCGAGAGGAAGACCTTGCCGGAGGTGGGCAGGGGCGAGCCGGCCGAGAGCTGCGACTTCACGTAGGCCTTCCGGAAGTCGTAGTCGATGCCCATCACCTCGCCGGTCGACTTCATCTCCGGACCCAGGATGGTGTCGACGCCGGGGAACTTGATGAACGGGAACACCGCCTCCTTCACCGCGATGTGCGCGACCTCGCGCTCCTCGGTGAAGCCGAGCGAGGCCAGCGTCGACCCGAGCATGACCCGGGTGGCCAGCTTGGCGAGCGGCACTCCGATCGCCTTGGAGACGAAGGGCACCGTGCGGGAGGCGCGCGGGTTGACCTCGAGCACGAAGACCTGCTCGTTCTTGATCGCGAACTGGATGTTGAGGAGGCCGATCACCCCCAGCTCGCGGGCCAGCGCACGGGTCTGGGCCTGGATACGCTCGATCTGGTCGTCGCCCAGCGAGTAGGGCGGCAGCGCGCACGCGGAGTCGCCCGAGTGGATGCCGGCCTTCTCCACGTGCTCCATGACCCCGCCCACCACCACCCGCTGGCCGTCCGCGATGGCGTCCACGTCGATCTCGAGCGCGTCCTCCAGGAACTTGTCGACCAGGATCGGGTGCTCCGGGCTGACCCGCACCGCCTCCGTCATGTAGGCCTGCAGGTCGGTCTCGTCGTAGACGATCTGCATGGCGCGCCCGCCCAGGACGTAGGAGGGCCGCACCAGCACCGGATAGCCGATGGTGGCCGCGATCCGCGCCGCCTCCTCGAACGAGCGCGCGGTCGAGCCGGGGGCCTGGGCGAGCCCCAGCCGGTCGAGGAGGTCGGAGAATCGGCGGCGGTCCTCCGCGCGGTCGATGGCGTCGGGCGGCGTG
>DATGBR010000087.1:0-2804 GCA_035312605.1 Candidatus Methylomirabilota bacterium | reverse complement strand
GAGGTCGCGGCCGGCTCCGGTGAGCACGACGCGGCCGTTCTCGAGCACGTAGCCGCGCCCGGCCAGCGCCAGCGCCTGGCGGGTGTTCTGCTCGACCAGCAGGATCGTGGTGCCCGCGCGGTTGATCTCGCCGATGATCCGGAAGATCTCCTGCACGATCTTGGGCGCCAGCCCGAGCGAGGGCTCGTCGAGCATCAGCAGGCGTGGGCGCGCCATCAGCGCGCGGCCGATGGCCAGCATCTGCTGCTGTCCGCCCGACATGGTGCCGGCGGCCTGGCCGCGCCGCTCGCCCAGGATGGGAAAGAGCCCGAGCACGCGCTCGAGGCTCTCGCGCCGGTGCGGGCGCGCCGCGCGGGTGTAGGAGCCCAGCTCCAGGTTCTCGAGCACGGTGAGGCTCGGGAAGATCTTGCGGCCCTCCGGCACCTGCACGACTCCGTGCTCCACCACCGCGTGCGTCGGCAGCCGATCGAGCCGCACGCCGTCCAGCAGGATCTCCCCCGCCCGGGGGCGCAGGAGACCGGAGATCGCGCGGAGCATCGTGGTCTTGCCAGCGCCGTTGGCGCCCACCACCGAGAGGATCTCCCCCGGCTCGATGACCAGGTCGACCGCGGTGAGCGCGGGCAGGTCCCCGTAGGCCACGTCCACCGCGCGCAGCGCGAGGAGGCTCATCGTGGCGCGGCCTCCGCGCTCTCGCCCAGGTAGGCCTCGATCACCCGCGGGTCGCGCGCCACCCGCGCGGGGGCGCCGTCGGCGATCTTCTCGCCGTGGTGCAGCACGACCAGACGATGGGAGAGGGCCAGAATCGCCCGCATCACGTGTTCGATGATCAGCAGGCTCACCCCGCGGGCGTGGATGCGGCGGATCAGCCCGATGATGGCCTCGATCTCGGTGGGATTGAGCCCGGACATCACCTCATCCAGTAGCAGGAGCCGGGGCTCGGTGGCAAGGCCGCGGGCCACCTCGAGGCGCTTGCGGTCGGGCAGCGTCAGGTGCCGCGCGGGCACGTCGCGGCGCGGGCCCAGGCCCACGAAGTCGACGATCTCGGCCGCGCGACGCCGGGCCCCCGCGACGTCCCGCGCTCGGTTGAATGCGCCCACCATCACGTTCTCCAGGGTGGTGAGCCCGGCGAAGGGCTGCACGAGCTGGAAGGTGCGGGCCAGCCCGAGCCGGCAGATCGCGTGCGGCTTGAGCCCCACCAGGCTCGTGCCCTCGAACCGGATCGCCCCCTCGCTCGGCGCGTGGAACCCGGCGACCAGATGGAACACGGTGGTCTTCCCGGCCCCGTTGGGCCCGATCAGGCCCACGATCTCGCCGGGGACCACGGTGAGGTCGAAGCGGCTCACCGCGACGAGGCCGCCGAAGCGCTTGGTGAGCCCCTGGATCTCGAGCCCGGCACCCGCGGGCGCGCTCACGCGGTCCTCCCGGTCGCGGCCCGCCGGCTCCGGAACCATCCCACGAGCCCGTTGGGCAGGAACGAGATCACCAGGATCAGGATGAGGCCGTAGAGCATGACGTCGGCGCCCGCCCGGCCGCGCAGGACGGCGCGGGTCAGCTCGGAGATCGGGGTCAGCACGAAGGAGCCGAGCAGCGGGCCCGCCACCGTGCCCGCGCCGCCCACGATGGCGGGCAACAGGCCGCCGATGGAGATCGCGGGCCCGAAGGTGAGGCTCGGGTCGATGTAGGCGAAGTACTGCGCGTAGAACGTGCCCCCGAGCGCGGTGAGAAACGACGAGATCGCCATCGCGGAGAGCTTGGTGGAGAGCGCGTCCACCCCCGCCGCCTCCGCCGCGTCCTCGTTCTCGCGGATCGCGGCGAGGGCGTAGCCCATGCGCGAGCGCTCGATGATCCGGGTGATCGCGAGCGCGGCGAGCGCCATCGCGAGGATCACGTAGTAGTACGGCAGCTTCTCCGCGAACAGGAACAGCGCGGGGGCCGATCCGCGGTTCGGCACCACGAGGCCCAGCGAGGATCCCACCGCCTTCCAGTTCACCGCGATCACCCGCAGCATCTCGGCGAAGGCGAGGGTCACGAGGGAGAAGTACGGCCCGCGCAGGCCGTAGCGGAACGAGAGATAGCCCGCGAAGAGCCCGAAGGCGGCGGCCAGCGCGCCGCCCACGAGCATGCCGAGCCACGGGCTGAGACCGAGATGCAGGAAGAGCAAGGTGGAGGTGTAGGCCCCGATGCCGAAGAACGCGGCGTGGCCGAACGAGAACTGCCCGCCGTAGCCGCCGAGGATGTTCCAGCACGCGCCCAGGTAACCGAAGAAGAGCACGCTGATCAGCACTTCGAGCGCGTACTTGGGCAGGAACGGCGGGAGCGCAGCGAGCAGGGCGACCACGAGGAAGAGACCGATCCTACCGGCCACCGCGCCCCCCGAAGAGACCTTCCGGCCGCAGCAGGAGAACGATCACGAAGAGGCCGAAGACCACGAGCTGCTTGAGGGACCCGGGCAGGAACGCGGCGCCGAGCGATTCGGCGAGGCCCACGATGAAACCGCCGACGAGCGCGCCGAGGAAATTGCCCATGCCGCCCAGCACCACCACCACGAAGGCCATGATGTTGAAGCTCTCGCCCACGTCGGGGGCCACGTAGAAGAACGGGGTGACCAGCGCCCCCGCCACCGCCACGCACGCCGATCCGATGCCGAACGCGACCCCGCGGATGCGCGCCACGTCGATGCCGACCAGGCGGGCGCCCTCCGGCTCCTCGGAGAGGGCCCGAATCGCCTTGCCCGCGTCGGTCAGGCGCAGGAAGCCCCACAGCGCGAGCGCGATCAACACCGCGCCCCCCGCCGCGACGAGGCG
>DATGBR010000086.1:0-3742 GCA_035312605.1 Candidatus Methylomirabilota bacterium | reverse complement strand
GTGCGTCCGATCGGCGGCGTCAAGCTCGACTACGAGGTCGAGCTGGCGGCGGTCATCGGCCGCGATGCGCGCAACGTCAGCGAGGCCGATGCGATGAAGCACGTGGCCGGCTACACGATCGTGGACGACTTCTCCGAGCGCGAGTTCCAGATGGAGCACGGCGGCGGCACCACCAAGGGCAAGAGCGCCGACACCTTCGCGCCGATCGGCCCGTGGCTCGTCACCGCCGACGAGATCGCCGATCCCCAGGCCCTCGCCCTCTGGACCACCGTCAACGGCGAGCGGCGCCAGCACGGCAGCACCCGGGACATGGTCTTCCCGGTGCGGCAGCTCGTCGCCTACCTGAGCCGCTTCCTGACGCTGCTCCCGGGCGACCTGGTCTCGACCGGCACCCCGGCCGGGGTCGGCCACGGGGCCCGGCCGCCGCGCTACCTCGTGCCCGGCGACACGGTGGAGCAGGGGATCGACGGCCTCGGACAACAGCGGCACCGGGTGACCCAGCGCCGGGCGTGATCCTCGTCGAGCACGCCACCGTCATCACGGTGGATGCCGAGCGGCGCGTCTTCGCCGACGGCTCTGTCCTGGTGGACGGCGCCCGCATCCTCCAGGTCGGTCCCTCGCGCGAGGTCCACCCGCCCCGCGAGCCGGATCGCGTGATCGACGGAAGCCGGCTGGTGGTGACGCCCGGCTTCGTGGACACCCACGTGTATCTCTCCGAGCATCTCAATCGCGGAGGACGAGCAGCACGCGGCCCTGCTCGCCGGGATCGAGATGATCCGCACCGGGACGACCAGCGTCTGCGAGGCGGGCACGCTCTTCGACACCGGCGCGGTGGCGGACGCGGTCGAGCGGCTCGGGATGCGGGCGATCCTGGGCCGCTGGACGTGGGATCTGGAGTCGGGTCCCGACCGCATGCGGCAGACCACCGCGGAGGCGCTCGCGGCCACGGATCATCACCGTGGACGAGCGGGCCGTCTCCGATCGGGTGGAGGTGCTAGCCCGCGACCAGGTGCGTCGCGCCGGGCTCACGATCGAGAACCGGTGGCCCCTCCGGCCCTGACCGGGCCTAGATGATGAAGCCGCCGCGGAAGCCCTTCCGGGCGAGCGCGTCGCGGGCCGACTCGGCCTGCTCGCGCGTCGAGTACCCGCCGATCCGCACGACCCACGGCACCGCGGAGGACTCGACCCGGAGCACGTCGGCCGCGTAGCCCGCGCGCTTGACGTTCTCGGCCACTCGCCCGGCCTGCCGGGCGTTCTTGAAGGCGGCGATCTGCACCGCGAACGTCCGCCGGCCGGCCACCGCCGCCGCGGCGGCGCTCGCGGGCTTGCTCTCGCGCGCGGCCGGCGCGGGCTTCGCCTCGTGCGGGGCGACCGTCGCCTTCGCCTCGCGGGGCGCGGGCGTGCTCTCGCGTGGGCCGGCCGGGGCCTTCGGCCCGACCGGGGCCGGGCGCGGCGTCACCGGGGCGGGCGGAAGCGCGACGGCCGGCGGCGCGGGGGCGGACGCGACCGTCGGGCCGGGGGCGGCCTCGCCCGAGGGCTTGGCGGTGACGGTCGAGATCACCGAATCCGGGGTCAGCTCGCGCTTGGCCCGCGGGGCCGAGGGCCCGAGGTCGTACCAGCCGAGCCAGTGCGGGATCGCGAACACGAGCGCGAAGGTGATGGCCGCCGCGGCCACGCCGATCCAGATGCCGCGGAACGCGGAGTCCCGCGGCGCTTCCACGTCCTCGAACTCCTCGTCGTCGAGCCACGAGGGCTCCTCCAGGACGGGAAACCGGCTGGGCGTCTCGGTCGCGCCGGGCGCCTCGCCATCGTGCGAGCCGTCGTGAGGATCGTCCATCCGGTGCGGGCGGTCGTGCTCGGTCAGCATACGTCCGTCTTAGCATGGGGCTCGCCGGGCACCGGCAAGAATTAGCACGCCCGCGCCTGACGCCGCGCGGCGTGTTCGGCCGCCGCGGCTAGCGGGGGATGCCGGAGCGGGCGAGGGCGTCGGCGCGGTCGTTCTGGGGGTGGCCGCTGTGGCCGGCGACCTTGTGCCAGGTGACGTCGTGCTGCTCGACCAGCGCGATCAGGGCTTCCCAGAGGTCCCGGTTCTCGACCGGCTTCTTCTGGGAGTTGAGCCAGCCGTTCTTGCGCCAGCGCTCGTACCACCGGTCGCGGAAGCAGTTGATCACGTACGCGCTGTCGCTGTGGATGGCGACCCGCCGCCGGCCCGTGAGCGCGCGGAGGCCCTGGATCGGGGCGGTCAGCTCCATCCGCTGATTCGTGGTGGGGCTCTCGCCGCCGGCCATCTCGGTCTCGCGGCCGTCCTCGATGAGGAGGACGCCCCAGCCGCCGGGCCCGGGGTTACCCGAGCAGGCGCCGTCCGTGTACATGATCACGGGAGATTGGGCGGGCATTGGCACTTCGCCCTGGAACCCCTCACCCTGCCCTCTCCCCCACGGGGAGAGGGAGAGATGGGATCAGGAGGGCCAGTAGATGTAGCGGCCGCAGGACTCGCAGGGGATCAGCGAGGACTGCGCGCGGAGCTCCTGCAGGCGCTGGGGCGTGATCGTCATGCGACAGGCGCCGCAGAAGTTGGGCTTGGTCACCGGGACCAGGGCCAGTCCGGAGCGGGCGCGGAGGATCCGGTCGTAGTCGGCCAGGATGTTCGCGGGGAGCTTGGTGGCCAGCTCCTTGCGCTCGGTCCGCACCCCGGCCAGGTCGGCCTCGATCCCGCGGAGCTGTTCCTTGAGCGTAGCCTCCCGGCTCCGCCCCTCGCTCTCGCGCTGCTTGAAGCGGCCCTCGGCCTCGCGGATGTCGCCGGTCAGGCGCTCCTGGGCCTCCATCAGGACCAGGACCTCTTCCTCCATCCGGGCCTTCTCCTGCTTGATCTCCTCGATCTCGATCAGGACCGCCGAGTATTCCTTGTTGGTCTTGACCTCGTAGAGCCGCGCCTCGTTCTTGGAGCGCTTGGCCTGGACGACCTCGAGGTCCTTCTCCTTGGCGCGCTGGTCCTTGCGGGCGGCGTCGAGGCGGGTCTTGACCTGCTCGGCCTGCTTCCGGGCTTCCTCGACCGCGGCGTGGATGGCGGCGATCTCCTTCGGGAGCCGCGCGGCGTCCGCCTCGAGCGCGGCGATCCGCGTGTCGATCGCCTGGAGACTGATCAGCGTCTGAAGGTTTCCGTCCACTTACCCTCTCTCGATCTCACGACCGCCCGGCACCCCTCACCCTGCCCTCTCCCCACCGGGGAGAGGGTTCCAGTGGTGGGCCCACTTGGACTCGAACCAAGACCGGACCGGTTATGAGCCGGGGGCTCTGCCAATTGAGCTATGGGCCCGCCGCTCATCATACCACCGCTGCTCACGACTCCAGGAAGCTCCGGAGCTTCTTGGAGCGCGAGGGATGGCGGAGCTTGCGCAGCGCCTTGGCCTCGATCTGCCGGATGCGCTCGCGGGTGACCGCGAAGTCCTGGCCGACCTCCTCCAGCGTGTGCTCGCAGCCGTCCGAGAGACCGAAGCGCAGGCGCAGCACCTTCTCCTCGCGGGGAGTGAGGGTCTTGAGGAGGGCCTCCGTCTGCTCCTTGAGGTTGATGTTGATCACGGCCTCGGAGGGCGAGACCACGTTGCGGTCCTCGATGAAGTCGCCGAGATGCGAATCCTCTTCCTCGCCGATCGGCGTCTCCAGCGAGATCGGCTCCTGCGCGATCTTCAAGACCTTGCGCACCTTGTCGACCGGCACCTCCATCTTGGTGGCGATCTCCTCG
>DATGBR010000085.1:0-2220 GCA_035312605.1 Candidatus Methylomirabilota bacterium | reverse complement strand
CGATCGCGCTGGGCCCACAGCCGCGCGCGGCAGCTCGACCCCTGGACGGAGCACGATGCCTGCGGCGTCGGATTCGTGGCGCGCGCATCCGGAGACCGCTCGGCCGAGATCGCGCGCCTCGCGCTGCAGGCGCTGGCGCGGGTCGCCCACCGCGGCGCCGCGGCCACCGACCGTTCCGGCGACGGTGCCGGCCTGCTCACTCAGATCCCTGCCCCGCTGTTCTACCGTGAGGCTGCGAGCCGCGGGATAGCGCTCGTCCCCGGTCAGCCGTTCGCTGTCGGTGCCTTTTTCCTACCGCGCGAGCACGATGCGCTGGGCCGCGCCACCGCCATCATCGAGGAAGTGCTCTGCCGCGAGGGGCTCCCGGTGCTCGGCTGGCGCGACGTGCCGGTGAACCTGGACGTCCTGGGCGCGGGTGCCCGCGCCTCGTGTCCCACGATTCGACAAGTCATCATCGAGGCGCCTGCCGGTGGACGCCAAGACGACACGACGTGGGAGCGCTCCCTGTATCTCGCGCGCCGGACCATTGAGCGCCGCATTGGCGAGGCGGGACCCGGCCTCGAGCCGTTCTTCGTGTGCTCGCTTTCATGCCGCACGCTGGTGTACAAGGCGCTGCTCACCGGCACCCAGCTCGCCGGCTTCTTTCCCGACCTCGAGTCCCCGGACTACGAGACGGCGCTCGCGATCTTCCACCAGCGCTACTCGACGAACACGACGTCCAGTTGGCCGCTCGTCCAGCCGTTCCGCATGCTCGCCCACAACGGCGAGATCAATACCCTGTGGGGAAACCGCAACGCGATGCTGGCCCGCGAGCCGGCGCTCGCCGGGCCGCCCTGGGGCGACGCAGTGGACCGCCTCAAGCCCGTGATCTGGTCGGAGGGAAGCGACTCGGCCAGTCTCGACAACGCGCTCGAGCTGCTGGTGCGCTCCGGGCGTGACCCGGTGCACGCCCTCATGATGCTCGTCCCCGAGGCCCACGAGGGCGCCGTGGAGATGGAGCCCGCCCTGCGGGGCTTCTACGAGTTCCACGAATGCCTGGTGGAGCCGTGGGACGGGCCGGCCGCGCTGGCCTTCTCGGACGGCGTGTTCGTGGGCTCGGCACTCGACCGCAACGGCCTGCGGCCATGCCGCTACAAGATCACCCGCGACGGACTGGTGGTGGCGGGCTCCGAGTCGGGCCTCGTGGACCTGAACCCGGGCGACGTGGTGGAGAGCGGTCGACTCGGTCCCGGCGAGCTGCTGGTGGTGGACACGCGCCGCAAAGCGATCCTGCGCAACGCGGAGGCCAAGCGCGAGGTAGCCCGGCGGCGCCCCTACAGCCGGTGGGCCGCGCGGGGCATCCGCCTGCTACGGGCGACCGCGGCCGTGCCCGATGCGCCGCCCGCGTCGGAGCCGGAGCGCGTCGCGCGACAGATCGCTTTCGGGTGGAGCTTCGAGGACCTGCGCTATGTGCTCGAGCCGATGGGGAGCGCGGGGCAGGACGCCGTGTGGAGCATGGGCGACGACACGCCCATCCCGCCGCTCGCGCGCATCCCGCCCGGGCTGTACGCCTACCTGCGCCAACGCTTTGCCCAGGTCACGAACCCGGCGATCGACCCACTGCGCGAGACGCTGGTGATGTCGTTGCGGATGCATATCGGGCGCCGGGGCTCGCTGCTCGCCGACCGGCCGGCCGGGCTGCGGCTCGTGCGGAACGAGCATCCCGTCCTCCTCGCGGAGGAAATCGCGGCGCTGCGGTCGGGTGCGGGCGTGCAGGTCGTTACCCTGGACACGACCTGGAGCGCCTCCGCCGGTGGTGGTCCTGATGCGCTGCGCACCGCACTCGACGGGCTGTGCCGGTCGGCCGGGCACGCGGTGCAGGAGGGCGCCCGAATCGTGATTCTCAGCGACCGGGCTGCCGGCTACGAGCGCGTCCCACTCCCGATGGTCCTGGCCGTGGGGGCGGTGCACCAGCACCTGCTCGAGCACGGGTTGCGAACGCGCCTCGGGCTCATCGCCGAGGCGGGAGACGCCTGGGACGTGCACCACTTCGCGGCGCTGATCGGCTACGGTGCCGAAGCCGTGCACCCGTGGCTCGCGCTCGAGTCGGTGCAGGAGCAGGTCGCGGAGGACGACGCCCGCGTCCGGTTCCGCAGTGCGGCCGAGGCCGGGCTGCGCAAGATCCTCTCGAAGATGGGCATCTCGACGCTTTCCTCTTACTGCGGCGCGCAGATCTTCGAG
>DATGBR010000084.1:0-6855 GCA_035312605.1 Candidatus Methylomirabilota bacterium | reverse complement strand
CCGCGGCCGCCACGTCCGCGACCGCAGGCAGCGGGTCATAGTCGACCTCGACGGCCGCGGCACCGTCCACCGCCGCGTAGGGGCTCCGCGCCGCGACGACGGCCACCGGCTCACCGACGAAGCGCGCCCGCTCGGCCGCGAGCGCGGGCCACGCGGTGGGCGCGAAGCCGGGCGCCTCGAGCCGAGGGACGAGAGGCGCCACCTCGCCCTCGAGATCGCGGCCGGTCAGCGCCAGGACCACCCCCGGGACGCGACGCGCGGCCTCCGCATCCACCGCGCGGATGATGGCGTGCGCGTGGGTGCTGCGCACGAAGGCCGCGTGCAGCAGCCCGGGAAGCGTGATGTCGTCGAGGAAGCGCCCCTGCCCGGCCAGGAGACGGGGGTCCTCCAGGCGCTTGACGTGGGCGCCCAGGTAGCGGGGAGGCGGAGGAGCGCTCACTCGCTCGTCACGGCCTGGCCACGCGGGGCAGCACCTCGCTCGCCAGCAGCTCGAGCTGCTCCATGCTCCAGTCGAGCGGATTGAGCACGATGTGCTCGCAGCCACCCAGATTGGCGACCTTGGCGCGGATCCTCTCGGCCAGCTCCTCGGCTTCTCCCAGGAGATAGAATTCCCGCCAGTAGGGCAGATCCATCCCCGAGAAGGTCTTGAAGTGGGGGATCGCGCTCTCGGGCTTCTGCCCCTTCTTCAGCACCCAGACGAAGTTCGAGTAGACCTTGCTCATGTCGCCGGGGCGCCGGCCGAAGTCGCCCATGAAGCGCTGGATCTTCTCCCAGTCCCCCTTGACCATGTCCGCGGTCGCCGAGGAATGCGGGACCCAGGTCTTCGCGTACTTGGCGATGCGCCGCAGCACCGGGTCGATGTTGGTGACGGTTTGGCCGTAGACCTTCTCGAAGGGCTGGCTGCCGCCGCCGATCCAGATGGGCGGGTGCGGCTTCTGGAGCGGCTTCGGGTCGATCGTGAGGTCGCGGAACGTGTAGTACTTGCCGTCGTAGCTCACGTGATCGCCCGCCCAGAGCGCGGTGACCGCCTCCAGCATCTCGTCCATGCGCCGGCCGCGCTCCCGGTGCGGCACGCCCATGAGCCCGAACTCCTCCTCGTGCCAGCCCACGCCCACGCCCAGGATGGTGCGGCCGCCTGATACGAGATCCAGCGTGGCCCACTCCTTCGCGAAGTAGGCCGGGTTGCGGAGCGGCAGCACCAGCACCATGGTGCCGAGCTTGATGGTACGTGTCACTCCGGCCAGGGCCCCGAGCAGCGCCACCGGCTCGAGCCAGGTGCACGCGTAGGCGGGCGGGGTCAGCAGGAGGTGGTCGATGGACACCGCGGAGTCGAAGCCGAGGTCCTCGGCGCGGCGCAGATACGCGCCCATCTCGGCGAGCGTCGCGGTGCGGGCGCCGAGGGCGAAGCTCGGGAGGCGAAGGCCGAACTTGATGGGGCTGGCTCCGAGGGGGGGCTTGGCGTTGCGACCGATTTGTGAGCGTGCGTGGGTACTGCCAGTCCCACTGCTCTTTTTTGAGCGCGCTGTTCTGTCGCCACCGGGACTTCTCTTTTTTGAGCGCTTTGGGGCGATCTTCTTTGCGCTGCGGTTTGGCCTCTTCGCGCCTTTGGCGCTCATCGGAGACCATCCTCTTTCTTTGCGTCGGCGACGGTGAGGCCGCCGACGCGGGCGTGGGGGCGCCCGCCGTCGGTGACGACGAGCGCGACCAGGATCTCGGTCGCTCGGGGCGCGTCGTTGAGCCGCACCTCCATCGCGTCGAAGTGGGTGCGCACGAACGCGGCGTCCTTGAAGTGGAGCGGGACGTCGATGGTGGTCCCCGGCCCGCCCAGCTTCTTGGCGGAGGGAATGATCGCCTTGCCCCCGTGCACCAGGGCCCGGAACGGTGTGCCGAGGGTGGGGTGCAGGATGGCGGCGGCGTGCTCGTACTCGCCGTCCACGCCCACGATGGCCGCCTTGCCGTAGGAGTGCACCGCGCTCCCGAGGGCCATCACCGCGCGGCGGCCGAGCAGGTCGCCCAGCTCCTCGCCGGACTTGATCAGCTCCTGCAGGTCGTCCACGAAGCGGCCCGCGAACGGGTTCTCGATCACCGCCACCGCGGCCACCTTGCGGAGCGGCTTCTCGAGACGCCGGCCGCCGTCCTCCTGGATCTCCTCGATCACCGTCGCCAGCTTGCGGATCTTCATCAGTGCCCTCCTGCGGCGGGCCCCTGGCCCTTGACCACGTCCGCCGCGCGCGTGGCGGGCGGGGTGTTGCGGCTCCGCCCGATCTTGATCTGTCCGTCGATGAGGATCATGGAAACCCCGAAGAGGTCGCCCACCTGGAGCGCCTCCAGCGCGGTCCGGCCCTGCGAGCCGATCGGGGCGTCCACGATGCAGAGATCCGCGTCCCGCCCCGGCGCGATCACACCCGCGGACAGCTTGTAGACCCGCGCGGTGTTGCCGGTGGCCATGCACACCGCCTCCTCGGGGGCGAGCCCGCCGAGCGAGACCAGGTGGGCGAGGACGCGCAGGATCCCGAGCGGCACCACCCCGGTGCCCGACGGCGCGTCGAGGCCGATGATGATGCGGCCGGTGGCACCCGCCTCGCGGGCGCGGCGGAGGGCGTGGAGCGCGGCCTTGCCGTTGCCGCAGTGGACGATCTCGAGCGCCATGCGGGTCGCCACCAGCGCGTCGATCTCGCGCTCGCTCATCGCGGTGGTCCCGCCGTTGATGTGGCCGACCACGTCGGGGTCGGCCTCCAGCACCACCTCCCCGCTGATGGCGTTCGAGCCCGCGATCGACGGCCCGCCGGTGTGGATGGTGACGGTCATGCCGTGCTTCTTGGCCCACTTCACCATCGGGGCCGCGTCCTTGCCGGTCCGCACCGAGCCGAGGCCGATCTCGCCCACCAGCTTGACCCCGGCGCGCGCCATCTCCGCGAAGTCCTCCTCCACCATGCCGAGCTCCAGGATGGGCGCCCCCGCGTGCACCTTGACCCCGGCCGGCCGCTGGTTGGCGTAGGACTTCGCGGCCACGATGGCGAGGGCCTTGAGCCCCACGATGTCCTTGGGCCGCCCGGGCAGGTGTACCTCGCCGGCCGAGATCATCGTGGTGATGCCCCCGTTGAGGCCGGACTCGATGAAGTCGATCGTGCGCTGGCGCGGCGTGAAGTCGCCGAACACGGGATGGCAGTGCGAGTCGATGAGACCCGGCACCACCGTGCTGCCCCGGGCGTCGATGACGGTGTCCGCGTCGTCGTCGAGGCCCCGCCCCACCGCCACGATCTTGCCGTCGGCGGCCACGATCGAGTCGCCGTCCAGCAGCGGCTTCGCGATGTCCCCCGACACGATCTGCCCGATGTTCCTGATCAGCGCTTTCAAGGTCGCCTCCGGCCTCCCTATTCCCCTCTCCCCTCAGGGGAGAGGGCAGGGTGAGGGGTGGTTCCCGCTCACCGAGACCTCATACGGTCAGATACTTCCGCCTCAGCGCCTCGTCGCCCATCAGGGCCGCCATCGGCCCGTCGAAGCGGATGAGGCCCTTCTCGATGATGTAGGCCCGGTCGGCCAGCCTCGCCGCGAACTTGAGATTCTGCTCGGAGAGCAGGATCGTCAAGCCCTCCCGCTTGAGCGCGGCGATCTGATCCCCGAGCGCGCGCACGATCACCGGGGCCAGGCCCTCCGACGGCTCGTCGAGGAGGAGCACCCGCGGGTTGCCCATCAAGGTGCGGGCCACCGTGAGCATCTGCTGCTCGCCGCCCGAGAGGCTGCCGGCCCGGCGGGCCGCCAACTCCCGGAGCTTGGGGAAGAACTCGTAGACCCGGGCGGTGCCCCACGCTCCCTCGCCCTTCTGGCCCACCAGGAGGTTCTCCGCGACGGTCAGGTCGCTGAAGATGCGCCGCTCCTCGGGCACGTAACCCACCCCGAGGCGGCTGATCTCGTGGGTCGGGCGCCGGGTGATCTCCCGGCCGTCGAAGCGGATGCGGCCGCCGGTGACCTCGACCAGCCCCACGATCGACTTGAGCGTGGTCGACTTCCCGGCCCCGTTCCGGCCGAGGAGCGAGACCACCTCCCCCGCCTCCGCCCGCAGGCTCACCCCGTGCAGCACCTGGGAGAGGCCGTAGCCGCCCTGCACCGCCTCCAGCTCGAGCATCACGCCTCCTCGCCCAGGTAGACGCGCTGCACCTGCGCGTCCGCCCGGACCAGGGCGGGCGGCCCCTCCGCGATGACGCGGCCCTGGTGGAGCACCATGATCCGGTCGGCGACCGCGAAGACCACGTCCATGTCGTGCTCGGTGAACAGCACGGTGAGCCCGCGCGCCCGCGCGAT
Organism: Candidatus Methylomirabilota bacterium; assembly: GCA_035312605.1. Lineage (GTDB taxonomy): Bacteria > Methylomirabilota > Methylomirabilia > Rokubacteriales > CSP1-6 > CAMLFJ01. Next base: position 2,553 of record DATGBR010000084.1, on the reverse strand, counting down.
CCGCTCGGTGAGGGCCATGAGGGCCCCACGCTCGGCGGGCGCCATGCCCGCGGTGGGCTCGTCGAGCAGCAGCACCTCGGGGTCGTTGGCGAGCGCCACCGCCAGCTCGAGCTTCTTCAGATCGCCGTACGCCAGGACCGCGGCGACCCGGTCCGCCTGGTCGACCAGGCCCACCTGGTCGAGCAGCGCGCGCGCCTCCTCGGCCTGCAGACGCGCGGCCGCCTCCAGGAGGGAATAGGTCTTGCCCGCGTGCGAGAGGCGCGCGACGCGGACGTTGTCGAGCGCGCTCAGGGTGGCGAAGGTGGCGGTGATCTGGAACGTCCGGCTCACCCCGCGGCGCCAGACCGCGTACGGCGGCAGCCCGCTGAGCCGCTGCCCCTTGAAGAGCACCGATCCCGCGTCGGCCCGGAGCTGGCCGGTGAGCATGTTGAAGAACGTGGTCTTGCCCGCCCCGTTGGGACCGATCAGGGCACGGATCTCCCCCTTCGGCATCGCGAGGTCGACCGAGCTGACCGCCCGGACCCCGCCGAAGGACTTGGAGAGCCCCCGCGTCTCTAGCACCGGCCCCGTCCCGGCCGGGCTCACGGACGCCGGCCGTCGAGCACGCCCGCGATGCCCCGCGGGAACGCGAGCACCAGCACCACCAGGATCGCGCCCAGCACGAGCTGCCAGTAGTCGGTGTAGCGCGTGATCACGGTGTCGAGCAGCTTGTAGACCGCCGCGCCGATGAGCGGCCCCGAGGGCGACGCGATGCCGCCCAGGAGCACCATCACCAGCGGCTGCACCGACATGGGCGACTCGGTGTAGACCGGGAAGACGCTGCCCTTGAGGAAGGCGAAGACCGCCCCGCCGATCCCGGCCACGAAGCCCGCCACCACGAACGCGGTCCACTGCAGCGCCCGGATGTTCACCCCCAGCGCCTCGGCGCGCCGCGCGTGGTCGCGGGCCGCGCGCAGGGTGAGCCCGAAGGGTGAGCTCGCGACCCGTCGCAGCAGCACGATGCCGGCCACGGTGGCCACCAGGGCCCAGTAGTAGTAGCGGCCGGGACTGGCGAGCCAGGACGCGGGCCAGACGCTCAGCACCCCGTTGTCCCCGCCGGTGACGTCGTCCCACTGGTGGACGATCGCGTAGACGATCTGGGCGAAGGCCAGGGTGAGCATCGCGAAGTAGATGCTGGTGAGCCGCACGCAAAAGTAGCCGAAGACGGCCGCGGCGAGCGCGGCCACCAGCGGGGCCGCCACGAAGGCGGCCGGCATCGGCAGCCCGGCGAGCTTGAGGAAGAGCGCGGCCCCGTAGGCGCCCAGCCCGAAGTAGGCCGCGTGCCCGAACGACACCATGCCGCCCACCGCCATCAGCAGGTGCAGGCTCGCCGCGAAGAGCGCGAACGCGAAGATCTCGACCGCGATCGAGATCCAGAACGTCGGCAGCGCGAGCGGCAGCGTGGCCAGGATCACGAGCGCCGCGACCGTCCAGCCGGGATGGAGGCTCCGGGCCGGGCGGTCGGCCACCGCCCCGCTCCCCGGCGGCCGGAGCTGGATCTCGGGGCGGCCGAGGAGGCCCCACGGCCGCACCACCAGCACCACCGCCATCACCACGAAGATGAGCACGATGGCCGCCTTCGGCAGCAGCAGCACGCCGTAGGCGTTGAGCACCCCGATCAGCAGCGAGGCCAGCAGCGCGCCCCACACCGAGCCCATGCCCCCGATCACCACCACCACGAAGGCCTCCACGATCACCGAGGTGTCCATCACGGTGGTGAGGGCGAGCCGCGGTACCTGGAGGGCGCCGCCGAGCCCGGCCAGGAACGAGCCGAGCACGAAGACGGAGGTGAAGAGCCGCGACTGGTCGACGCCGAGCGCGGCCACCATCTCGCGGTCCTGGGTGGCCGCCCGGATCAGCACGCCCCAGCGGGTGCGGTGGAAGAGCAGCCAGAGGCCGAGGGCCACCAGCGGCCCGAACAGGATGATCGCCAGATCGTAGGAGGGGAAGAGCTGGCCTGCGATCGGCACCGACCCGGCCAGCCCCGGCGCGGCGGGACCGGTCTTGTTGTCGGCGCCCCAGAGGTAGCGGACGAGGTCGGCGGTCACCAGGACGAGCGCGAAGGTGAGCAGGAGCTGGTAGAGCTCGGGCGCGCGGTAGACGCGGCGGAGGAGCAGCACCTCCACCAGCCCCCCGATCGCGGCCACCGCCAGCGCGGCGAGGAGCGCGGCCAGGTAGAAGGCGGCCGGACCGCCCGGCAGCGCCGCCGCGAGGGAATAAGTCAGGTAGGCGGCCAGCATGTAGAAGGAGCCGTGCGCGAAGTTGACGATGCGGGTGACGCCGAAGATGAGCGAGAGGCCCGACGCGATGAGGAAGAGGAACATCGCGTTCGCGAGCCCGCTCAGGAGCTGCACGAGGAGGAGGGACATGCGATTCGAGGGCCCCCTCACCCTGCCCTCTCCCCCGCGGCGGGGGCGAGGGTGATCACGAGGGGTGGGGCGCTCAGTTGGCCGGGCGGAGCTTCTTCACTTCGTCGTCGGACGGCAGCACCTTCTCGCCCGGAATCAGCTCGTG
>DATGBR010000083.1:0-6166 GCA_035312605.1 Candidatus Methylomirabilota bacterium | reverse complement strand
TTTTCGATCCGGAGAGCGTGGCACGTTTCCGGCTCGCCCTCGACGAGTCCGATCTGTCGGTGATCGCCGGACGCGGCGGCATGCTGACCGCATACGTCCCGGGTGCCGGCCGCCGGTGCCTGCTCCAGCTCGACCGGTGCGGGCATCTGATCGCCGCCTGGCGATGGCATCCAGACGGACGGCTCGCGTGGGCGAAGTGTCTCCTGCCCGACGGGCGCTGGCTCGGCATCGAGCCCGCCGCTCTGACCCACCCCGCGTGGGGCCCATCCGACCGGGTGTGGCAGCTCGAGCCCGACGCGCCGTGGGCGCCCCGCGAGGCGCTCACCTGCTTCCAGGGTGTCGACTACGCGCGCCCGGACTTCATCCCTCCGCTCGCCGAGCCGCGCCGCCTGCCCGCCGGCGGCGGGACCACGCTGCTGAACCTGATCGCGGGCCTCATGAAGGACCACGGCGTCGCCACGGTGCGCTACCGCGGACCCTACCCGACCGAGCAGCTCTTCACCGCGCTGCTCGAGTGCTTCCGCTACGACGCGGCCGAGGCCCTGCCGCTCGAGCGCTTCCTCGCCGATGGTGCGCTCGACTGGCACCCGGCACCCTTCGAGACGCACCGCGTGACGCCCGGCGTGGTGGTGCAGCTCCGCCACGAGGTGGACAAGGTGATGCTCGACGGGGTCCCGTTCTACCGCGTGGAGTGGCAGGACATCCGGCGTCGCGAGCCCCGCGTGGTCCGCATCGACGGTGACCGGGTGATCTGCTCGCTCTGGGCACTCAACGGCCCGATCGAGGACCGGCTCGTGCTCGACCGTCTCGGCGAGGTCCGCGAGACGCCCGCGCCCGCAGTCGACCCGAGCGCGCCGGCGCCGCTGCCCCCGGTGTGGGCGGTCGCCCTCGGCGAGCTGATCGCCCGCGAGAGCGCGCCCGCCCTGGCCTCCGACATCGCGCGGGTCACCGCCGGGCTCGCGCTCGAGTGGGGCCCGGTGCCGGGCGACCTGCTCCGCGTGCACGGCCAGCGCGTGCGCCTGAGCCGCCGCCTGCGCGAGGCCGGTATGGCCGCCCTGGCCGGCGCCGCGTCACCCCCGGAGCGCGCCGAGCAGGCCCTGCGCTTCGTGCTGGAGGTGGCCCGGCTGCTGGGGCCCGAGGTGCGCCTCCGCGCCCAGGCCCGCCTCGAAACCCTCGACGAGGCCGAGCAGCGCCGCATCCTGGAAGACGCGCCGGCCGAGCTACCTGAAGCGCTGGGCGAGTCGGTTGGCCGGCTGCTGGCGCTCGTGATCCGGGGAGGCGGGTAGGCTCAGGACCGGAACGCGCGGACTCCCTCCGTTCGCACCACGCGCTTGGGCGGTCTACCGTTTAGTTCTTCAGGCTCTTCAGCTGCGGGGGCCCAGAAATGGCCCCCGCACTCCCCCAAGTCGGCGGACCGCCGTTTCGTTCTTCAGGCTCTTCAGCTGCGGGGGCCCAGAAATGGCCCCCGCACTCCCCCAGTCGGCGGACCGCCCGCGGGGCCTGTTCCGGCCGCGCCTCGGGCTACGACTTGCCGGCGCGCGTGAAGAGCCAGACGTTCAGCAGCACGAAGCCGGCGAGGGAGGCGACCGACAGGGTGAAGTAGGCGAGGCAGATCGCCTCCTGGCGGGTGAGCCAGGTCGCGGTCCGGATGCGCCGCCAGAGGGACTCGCGGACGAACCGCACCGAGTCGTGATTGAGGGTGGGCACGCCCACCATCTCCACCAGGATGTGGTAGCCGTCCATCTCGAGGAACCAGAACGGGTACAGGCTGATCACGAAGGACTGCAGCTGCAGCAGCGCCGAGGCGGCGAGGAAGCCCTGGATGAGCCCGGGCTCGAGCCGCGCCGCGATCCAGAAGCAGAAGAAACCCAGGAAGAGGTGGAAGAGCGGCCCGGCCACCGCGTTCACGATGCGGGCGCGGCGAGTGGCCATGAAGATGTCGGTGACGTCGGCGTAGAAGGTCGGGATGAAGCCGTGCAGGATGGTGAAGCCGAACTCGCGCACCCGCCGCCGATAGTGGATGCAGGCCAGCGCGTGGATGATCTGGTGATTGACCACCGTGAGCCAGAACACGATCTTCACCAGGAGGATCGCCACCAGCGGGTGGCTCGCGAGCCCGTGGGTGACCTCGCCGAGGTCGCGCCAGATGGCGATGGCGCTGCGGCCCCCCACCACCACCATGATCGCGAGCACCGCAAGGGCCCACGGCGTGAACAGCAGGAACCCTCCGTACCGGTACACCCGCTCGAAGAACTGGTGCGAGCGCCGGCTCGTGACGGTCAGGCGCTCCAGCGCGTGGAGCGTGCCCTCCATCGCGCGCGCGGCCGGATTGCGTCGGTTCCGCGCCAGCACCGCGCGCAGGCGCGACACCGGACGCATGGTCAGCAGGTCGGCGCGCAGCAGCTTGACGATCAGGGTCGGGATGATCTCGAAATCGAAGGAGCCGTAGTGCAGCAGGTAGGACGTCGCGATCTCCTGGAGCGAGGCGCCCCCGTCCATCTGGCCCCACAGGAACTTCTCGGTCTCGGTGATCTGGATGATCACCTCGGTGCGGCGGTTCTTGAGCGCGTAGGTGACCACGCCCTGCGGGGCGTAGGGCAGGCGCGCCATCTCCCAGTCCGCGTCGGGGATGCGCTGCGGGCGGCTGTGGAGGTAGGCGACCGCGCTCGGGATCTCGCGCGTCTCGAAGCCCTGGCCGCCTTCTTCCCGGACCAGCAGCTCGATCCGCGTGCGCTTCGATCTCGCTTCCACGGCCTTGTCGCCGAGCTCGCTCACGCTCTCGCGCTCCGGAGCGCTACTTGTGCTCGATGTCGAGGCCGGTGGCCTCCAGCCCCCAGCGCGTCACCTCGGCGACCAGATCGGAGGCGTCGCGCAGCCGCTTGAAGGCCACCTGCGCCATCTGCTGGAAGAACTTCGCGGCCGCGACCGGGCTGCCGGTGACGAAGCGATTGAGGCTGTCGCGGTCGAGGCTGTACAGCACGCTGTCGAGCTCGGCCTGACAGGTGGCGGACCGGCGACGCTCGTCGCCGAAGAGGCTCATCTCGCCGAAGGCCTCCCCCGCGCCGAGCCGCGACAGCACCTGCTCGACCCGCCCGGTCACCGGCTTCGAGACCACGATGCTGCCGGCCCGGATCAGGAACAGCTCCTCGCCCGGATCGGCCGCGCGGAAGAGCACGTCACCCTTCTTGAGCCGGCGCTCGCGGAAGCTCGGACACAGGGCGAGGAGGACGGGCTCGTCCACGTCCTTGAACAGCACGACGCGGCGCAGGAAGCCGATCTCGGGGAGACTGGCCACTCAGGTGGCCCAGCGCTTGAGCATGACGTTCTGCAGGGCCCTCGCCCGCTCCCGATCGGAGACGGTCGATGTGCTGCCCAGCGCGAGCATGATCGCGGCGCGCTCGTCGGCGGTCAGCTCGAACCCCGCCAGCACCCGCGCGGGGTCGCTCACCAGATCGGCAAGGAATTCCTTGTCGATCATCACCTGCCCGACCAGGTCCTGGATCCCCTTGCCCGCCACGTCACGACCTCGACTTTTCCGGGCCCAAGATCCCTGGCCCCAGGAGGCCAATTTAGCAGAAGTGGCGCGGTTTTAAAAGCCTCTTCCTCACTCGTACCGGAGGGCGTCGATGGGGTTGAGAGCCGCCGCCTTCCGGGCCGGGTAGAAGCCGAAGAAAACCCCCACCGCGGCCGCGAAGGCGAAGGCCACGAAGACCGCCTCGGTGCTCACCAGGGTGCGCCACTGCGCGAAGTAGGCGATCGAGTAGGAGCCCGCCAGCCCCATCGCGATGCCGATGGCTCCGCCGATCAGGGAGAGGGTCACCGCCTCCGCCAGGAACTGCAGCAGAATGTCCCGGCCGCGGGCACCGACCGCCATGCGCAGCCCGATCTCCCGGGTGCGCTCGGTGACCGAGACCAGCATGATGTTCATGATGCCGATGCCGCCCACCAGGAGCGAGACGGACGCGATGGCGGCGAGCAGGAGGGTCAGGACCCGGGACGAGGCCTCCTGCGACTGCAGCACCTCGGTCAGGTTGCGGATGTTGAAGTCGTCGTCCTGGAAGGCCTGCAGCCGGTGGCGCTGACGCAGCAATCCGCGGATCTCCTGCTCGGCCTCCGGCATGGCGCGCGCCTCGCGCACCTTGACCGCGATCGATCCCACCGAGCGCGCATTGGCCTGGCTCGCCCCCAGCACCTTCTTCTTGGCGGTGCTGAGCGGGATCAGGACCGTGTCGTCCTGGTCCTGGCCGAACGTGGTCTGCCCCTTGCGCTCGAGGAGGCCGATGACCGTGAAGGGCACGTTCTTGATCCGGATCACCTGGCCGAGCGGGTCGCTGTCGCCGAAGAGGTTGCCCGCCACGGTGAGGCCGACGAGCGCCACCTTGCCGGCCCCCTCGACCTCCTCCTGGCTGAACAGGCGCCCGTCGGCCACGTCCCACTCCCGCGCGGTGAAGAACTCCAGCGTGACGCCCTGGATGCCGGTGGCCCAGTTCAGGTTGCCGTACACGACCTGGGCGCCGCCGCGGGAGGTGGGCGCCGCCGCGGCCACCGCCGGGATCTCTCGCTGGATGGCCCAGGCGTCGTCCTCGGTGATCGTGAGCTGGCTGCCCGAGCCCATGCGGGCGCCGCCCGACAGGATCGAGCCCGACAGGACGATGATCATGTTCGAGCCGAGGCTCTGGATCTGCTCGGCGACGCGCGCCTGAGCCCCCGCGCCCACCGCCACCATGGTAATGACCGCGCCGACGCCGATCACGATGCCCAGCATGGTGAGCGCGCTGCGGAGCTTGTTCACCCGGAGCGCCCGGACCGCGATCCGGGCGCTGGCCCACCCGCTGGTCCAGACGCCCATGCCGTCCTCCTCCGCCCGCCTGCGGATCCGCTCATCATCTGCTGACGGGCCCGAGCCCGCGGGAACTCGACCCAGACGGCTCCCAGTTCTTTGACGAGCCAGCCCCTTCTCCAGTTGACCGCCGCCGGGCGTTGACCCCGCCGGTGTCAACGGACCAAAGGTTTCGTTCGTCAGGACCGATGAGAGGGCACGGGTCGACCGTCAGAGAGACGTGGAGCCCTCACCCAGTCACGATACGATCGTTACTGCCCACTACGGGCGGCTCCGGCGGCTCTGCCGCCTGATGCTGGGTGACCCCCAGGAGGCTGAGGACGTGGTGCAGGACGTGTTCTTGAAGGCGCACGAGGCGGAGCGGCTCGGGCGCGCCCCGATGGACTGGGGCGCCTGGCTCACCCGGGTCGCGGTCAACGCCTGCCGGGACCGGCGGCGGGCCGGAGGGTGGATGCGGTTCCGGCTCCGGAGCACCCATATCGACGATCTCCCCCTGGTGGCCGACACCCTGGCCCCCAGCGACGCGGCGGTCAGCGAGGACACGCGGCGGCGCATCTGGGTGGCCTTCCGCGGCCTGCCGCGCCGCCAGCAGGAGGTCTTCGCGCTGCGCTACATCGAGGAGCAGCCGACCACCGACGTCGCGCTCGCGCTCGGGCTGAGCGCGGGCAGCGTCAAGCGCCATCTCTATCGCGCCGTGCGCCATCTGCGGCGCGCGCTCGGGGACGCGCGATGAGCCCCTGCCTCTCCGACGACGCCCTCGACCGCGTGCACGCCGACCTCGGCTCGATCGCGGAGCGCGCACACCTGGCCGGCTGTGCCGCCTGCACCGGCCGCTCGCGGCAGCTGCGCCGCGACCTGGACCTCATCACCGCGGTGCTGCGCGACACGCGCGAGCCCCTGACCCTGCCTCTGACCCAAATTGCCCCCGCGCGCCGGCGCTGGCTGCCCGCCGCGATCGGGCTCTCCACCGCCGCCCTCGCCCTGCTCGTCTGGGTGGAGGTTGCGGTCTGGCGCGCGGTGACCCCGGTGCCCCCGACGATGCAGCCGCAGGAGGTGGCCGCCATCCTCTCGGACGTCTCCGCGTCGCTCTTCTCGGTCAACGGCGACCCGGTGCCGGCCGCCGGCGAGGAAGGGCCGCTGAGCCTCGAGGGCATGGCCCGCGAGGTCGACAGCACGCTGACCGGAGATGAGCCGTGATCCGCATGCGCGACCTCGCGGGCGTGCTCGTGGGCGTGCTGCTGCTGATCGCCGCCGCGGCGCCTGCGCTCGCGCAGGGCCCGGGCCGCGAATCCTCGATGCGAGGTGGAGGCCGCGGAGACGGAGAGC
>DATGBR010000082.1:0-7283 GCA_035312605.1 Candidatus Methylomirabilota bacterium | reverse complement strand
CTGGGCCTGGGCATCGCGGGTCCCACCATCGTGGTGCACGGCACCGACGCGCAGAAGCGGCGCTACCTCCGGAAAATCCTCACCGCCGAGGAGATGTGGTGCCAGCTCTACTCCGAGCCCAACGCGGGCTCCGACCTGGCCGCGCTGCGCACCGCCGCGGTGGACCGCGGCGACCACTTCGAGGTCAACGGCCAGAAGATCTGGACCAGCGGCGGGGCCAACGCGGACTGGGGCCTCCTCCTCGCGCGCACCGATCCCGCCGTCCCCAAGCACCGGGGCATCACGTGCTTCCTCATGGACATGCGCCAGCCCGGGGTGGACGTGCGCCCGCTGAAGCAGATCACCGGCTCGTCGGAGTTCTGCGAGGTCTTCATGACCGACGCGCGGGTCGAGAAGGAGAACATGGTCGGACGGCTCGGCGAGGGCTGGGGCATCGCCCAGACCACCCTCGGCTACGAGCGCGGCGGCCGCGCCCTGGCCCGCGTCACCACCTACGCCTCGCAGTATCGCCAGCTCGTCGACGCCGCGCGCCGGCTGAAGCGCAATGGCCGGCCCATCGTCGACGACCCGGTGACGCGGCAGAAGCTCGGGCGCGTCTGGGCCGACCTCGAGGTCGAGCGCTACGGCGCGCTCCGCACGCTGACCATGCTGGAGCGGGGCGAGCATCCGGGCGCGGGCGGCTCGATCACGAAGCTCTCGTACTCCGAGTTCGAGAAGCGCTTCATGGAGCTGGCCGAGGAGATCCTGGGCCCCTACGGCCAGCTCACCGACGGGGTGCCGGCGGAGTATCGCCTGGAAGTCGACACCGCGATCGGCGATCACGGCACCTGGGCCTACGCCTTCCTGTGGTCGCGCGCGGGCACGATCTACGCCGGCTCCTCGGAGATCCAGAAGAACGTCATCGGGGAGCGCATACTGGGGCTGCCCAAGGAAGCCCGGGCCGACCGCGTCGGAGGTCCTCGATGAATTTCTCGTTCAGCGAAGATCAGGTCCTGCTGCGCAACTCGGTCCGCGCGGCGCTGGACGAGCAGTGCCCGCCGGCCCGCGTGCGCGCCATGATGGACGACGAGCGGGGCTACGACGAGGCGCTCTGGGGCGAGATGGCCAAGCTCGGCTGGCTCGGCCTGCCCTTCCCCGAGGAACAGGGCGGCGCCGGCCTCGGCCTGGTCGAGCTGGCGCTGGTGCTGGAGGAGATGGGCCGCGCCGCGTATCCCGGCCCCTACTTCGCGAGCGTGGTGCTGGGCGGGCTCGGCCTGATGCTCGGCGGCAGCCCGGCCCAGAAGGAGAAGTGGCTGCCCGCGATCGCGTCGGGCCAGGCGCGCGCGAGCGCGGCGCTGCTCGAGGACGGGCTCGACTGGGATCCCGCCGCCACCACCGCGACCGCCACCCGCGCGGGCCACGGCTGGCGCCTGACCGGCATCAAGCGCTTCGTGCCGTGGGCCCACGTGGCCGACGTGGTGCTGGTCCCGGCCCGCGCGCCCGAGGGCCTCTGCCTCTTCCTGGTAGACCCGCGCGAGGCCGGGGTGACGCTCGCGCCCATGGTCGGCATCGACCTCGGCAACCGCTGGTCGGAGCTGCGCCTGACCGACGCGCCGGTGCCCGCCGACGCGCTGGTGGGCCCGGCCGGCAGCGCGGGTCCGGTGATGGATGGGCTCCTGCGCCGCGCCGCGGTGGGCGCCTCCGCCGAGATGCTGGGGGCGGCCCGCCGCTGCCTCGACATGAGCGTGGGCTACGCCAAGGTGCGCGAGCAGTTCGGCCAGCTCATCGGATCGTTCCAGGCCATCCGCCACCGCTGCGCGGAGATGCTGGTCGAGGTCGAGAACTCGCACTCCGCGGTCTACTACGCGGCGTGGGCGCTGACCGCCGGCGCGGAGGACGCGGCCGGCGCCGCCTCCATCTGCAAGTCGTACGTCAGCGAGTCGGCCCGCAAGGTCTGCGGCGACGCGATCCAGGTCCACGGCGGCATCGGCTTCACCTGGGAGTACGATCTCCACCTCTACTTCAAGCGCGCCAAGTCGCTCGAGCCCCTCTACGGCGACGCGGCCCACCACCGCGAGCTCATCGTCCGGGGCATCACCGCCGCCCGATGACGAGCGAAACCCGGCCCCCTCACCCAGACCCTCTCCCCCCGGGGGGGAGAGGGCAGGGTGAGGGGGGTCCCCTCGAAGGCGTGAAGGTCGTCGACCTGACCTCGTACATCGCCGGCTCGTACGGGGCGATGATGCTGGCCGACCTGGGCGCCGACGTCATCAAGGTCGAGGCGATCGAGGGCGACTCCTTCCGCGAGCTGCCCGGCTTCTACGGCTGGAACCGCGGCAAGCGCTCGATCGCGGTCAACATGAAGGATCCCGACGGCCGCGGCGTCGTCCATCGCCTCGCCCGCGACGCCGACGTGGTGATGGAGAACATGCGCCCCGGCGTCGTCGAGCGCCTGGGGGTGGACTACGAGACCCTCCGCGCCATCAACCCGCGCATCATCTATTCGAGCGTCACCGCCTTCGGCTCCGACGGCCCCTACAAGGAGCGCCCCGGCTTCGATCCCCTCCTCCAGGCGATGGGGGGCGTCATGACCCTCCAGGGCTTCGGGGGGCCGCCCCAGTATCTGCGCATCGCGGTGACGGACTACTACTGCGCGGCGCTCGCCGGCCAGATGGTGCTGGCGGCCCTCTTCGTGCGCGAGCGTACCGGCAAGGGCCAGCGCGTGCAGACCTCGCTGCTGCAGGCGGTGCTCGCGCTGCAGTCCGGCAGCGTGCTGGCCTACCCCGGTCTCGAGACCGGCGTCTTCCGCGCCACGCCGACGTACCGGCTCTACCAGGCCGGCGACGGGCGCTGGTTCTTCCTCGCGGTGGGCAATCAGTCATTCTGGATGAAGCTCTGCAAGGCGATCGGCCACGAGGAGCTGGCCCGGGACCCGCGCTTCGGCTCCTGGTTCGCGCGCCGCGACCACGCCGACGTGCTGATGCCCCTGCTCGAGAGCGCGTTCGCCTCCAAGCCGTGCGACGAGTGGCTGCGCATCCTGGCCGAGCACGACATCCCGGCCGCCCCCACCCAGTCGCTCCAGGACTTCATGCAGGACCCCGCGGTGCTCCACCACAAGATGGTCGTCCAGTACGATCACCCGGAGCTGGGCCCGCTCTCCCTGATGGGCCAGCCGCTCCGCTTCTCCGAGACGCAGGCCCCCGACGCGGGCCCGCCGCCCATGCTCGGCCAGCACACCGCCGAGGTGCTGCGCCAGGCGGGCTATGCCGATCACGAGATCGCCGACCTGCGCCGCCGCGGCGTGGTGGCCGGCAAGGACTCCGCCCCATGAGCGACGCGACCAAGTACGAGGCCATCCGCTACGAGCAGGCCGACGGGGTGGCCACCGTCACCCTGAACCGCCCGGACGTGCACAACGCGATGAACCAGGCGATGCGCCGCGAGCTGCTGGAGGTCTTCACGCGCCTGCGCGGGGACGACACGGTGCGCGCGGTGGTGGTGACCGGGGCGGGCGACAAGGCCTTCTCGGCGGGCGCCGACATCCGCGAGTTCCTCGAGCCCCCGGTGCCGACCCAGTTCCGCGAGGCCCGGCGCCGCGTGGACTTCCGGCGCGAGATGGAGCGCTGCCCGCAGCCGATCATCGCGGCGATCCGCGGCTACGCCTTCGGGGGCGGCCTCGAGATGGCGCTCGCCTGCGATATCCGCATCGCGGCCGAGGACGCGCAGCTCGGCCTCACCGAGATCAACCTGGCCATCATCCCGGGCGGCGGCGGCACCCAGCGGCTTCCACGCCTGGTCGGCCGCGGCAAGGCGCTCGAGATGATCATGACCGGCATGCGCATCCCCGCCGCGGAGGCCCTGCGCATCGGCCTGGTCGAGCGCGTGGTGCCGGTGGCCGAGCTGCCGTCGGCCGCGCAGGCCCTCGCCCGCACGCTGGCGGACAAGGCGCCGGTGGCGCTGCGCTACGCCAAGGAAGCGGTGGTGGGCGGCCTCGGCCTGCCGCTGGAAGACGGCATCCGCCTCGAGAACGACCTCGCCACCCTTCTCCGCACCACCGAGGACCGCGTCGAAGGCGCCAAGGCCTTCGTGGAGAAGCGCAAGCCCCGCTGGAGCGGCCGCTGAACCCTCTCCCCTCAGGGGAGAGGGCAGGGTGAGGGGTGATCTTCCCTACCGCGGCGTGTCCCCGGCCAGCGTCACGCGGTGCATCAGCCGCTTGAACCCCGCGTAGTCGTTGACCGCGTTGTGCTGGGCGCAGCGGTTGTCCCAGAACGCGATCGAGCCCGGCTCCCACCGGAAGCGGCAGCAGAGCTCGGGCCGCACCTGGTGGGCGAAGAGGTACTCGAGCAGCGGCCGGCTCTCCTCCTCGGTCCACCCCTTGAAGTGCGCGGTGTGCCCGTGGTTGACGTACAGCGCCTTGCGCCCCGTCTCGGGGTGGGTGCGCACCGCCGGGTGCTCGCTGGTCAGCACCTTCATCTCGACGCCGGCCGCCCGCAGCCGGTCCTCGCGGGTCTTCGACGCGTCCGCCTTGGTCGAGGTGTTGACCGCGATGAGCCCGTCGAGCGCTCGCCGCAATCCCTCCGAGAGCGTCTCGTACGCCTGGTACTGGTTGGCGAAGATCGTGTCGCCCCCGTAGGGCGGCAGCTCCACCGCGTAGAGCATGCTGGCCATCGGCGGCTCGGCGAGGTAGGTCGTGTCGGTGTGCCACACCCCGCCGAAGTTCACCTTCTCGTCGGCGAGCTTGAGCACCGGGGTGATCAGCGGGCACTCCGGCAGGCCCTTGAGCTGGGGATACTCCATCGGCTCCCCGAAGCGGCCCGCGAAGGCGAGCTGCTCGCGCGGCGCGAGCTTCTGGTCGCGAAAGAAGATGACCAGGTGATCGAGCAGCGCCTGGCGGATCTCCGCGATCACGGATCCGGCGAGCGCCGCGGCCACGTCGACCCCGCGGATCTCGGCGCCCAGCGACCCGCTCGCCGGCACCACCTCGATGTGACGATACGTCCGGGCCTCGTTGCGCGGCATGGCTCCTCCTATAGCGAATCGAAGTATTCAGTCATGCGCCGCCGCATCGCCGCGTCCGGCAGCGGACCCGCCATCGCGCCCAGGTTGTCCGCCGCGTGCCGGGGATTGCGCGTGCCCGGGATCACGCAGGTGACCGCCGGGTGCGCCAGGATCCACTTGAGGAAGTACTGCGCCCAGCTCGTGCACCCCGCCGCCTGCGCCCACTCCGGCACCGCTTTCCCCTTCACCCGCCCGAACATCGCCCCCTCCGCGAACGGCCGGTTCACGATCACCCCCACGCGCGCGTCGGCGGCGGCCCCCAGCAGGCGCGCATCCGCCTGCGGCTCGGCCAGCGAGTAGTTCACCTGCACGAAATCGACGCCGCCCCGGCGCAGGAGGCGCTCCAGCTCGGCGTGGCCGCCCGCGTGGTAGTGGGTGATGCCGACGTAGCGCACGCGGCCGGCCGCTCGCCACTCGGCGAGCGTGGCCAGGTGCGTCTGCACGTCCACCAGGTTGTGCACCTGCATCAGGTCGAGCCGCTCGACGCGCAGCTTGCGCATCGAGTCCTCCATCTGCCGGATGCCCGCCTGCTTGCCGCTCGTCCACACCTTGGTGGCGACGAAGAGCTTCGCCGCCACGCCCAGCTCGGCGGCGAGCTGCCCCGTCACCGCCTCGGACGATCCGTACATTGGCGAGCTGTCGATCACGCGCCCGCCCCCCTCGGTGAAGACGCGAAGCGTCTCGCGGGCCTGCCCGAGCTCCCGTGCGTCTCCCGCCACGTCGAACACCTGCCAGGTCCCGAGGCCGACCGCGGGCAGCCGCTCATTCGTCCGCGGGACGGCCCGCTCGAGCATCCCCTGCCCGCGCGCCGGCGAGCTCACCAGCAGCCCTCCCAGGGCCGCCGCCCCGAGCCGGAGGATCTCCCGCCGCGACCGCGCACTCACGAGCTCCGATCGGCGAGGGTCCCGATCATCGCCGCGACCAGGTCTGCGTGGGTCGTGGTCAGCGCGTGGTTGGCGTCCTCGATCCGCTCGAGCCGCGCGCCCGGCACGAGCGCGGCGATGGCCTGCACGATCTTCACCATCGTCTCCGGGCTCCGGGCGCCGTAGGCCACCAGCGTCGGCACCGCGAGGCGCCGGAGCGCGTCGACCGAGTACGTATCCCTGAAGGTGGCGGTCACGTCGTCGACGTTGTTGCTCGTGTAGTTCACCAGGTACTCGCGCGCCGGCGCCGGCATCTGGTCGTAGGCTCCCGATCCGAACCAGTAGTCGATCATCTTGCGCACCGCCAGGCGATCGCCCGCCTCGAACGCGGCGCGGTAGTCGTCGAAGAGCGCCCGGGCCGAGGCGAAGGCCGCGGTCTCGCCGACCGCCGCGAGCAGCGGGACCGCCACCGGCTCGAACAGGGCGAGCGCGCCCGGCTTCACCGTGCCCCGCAGCGCGAGCTGCAGGGCCACCACCCCGCCGTAGGAGTGGCCGGCCACCACCGCGGGTGGCTTCATGCCGTCGAGCAGGGCCTCGATCAGCCGCGCCGCGTGCCCGCTGTCGCTCGGCAAGCCCGCGGGCGGCCGCGTGGTCGCTCCGTACCCGGGCAGGTTCGGCGCGATCACCCGGAAGCGCGGCGCGAGCTGCTCGGTCACCGGCTGCCAGACCCGCGCGCTCCCCGGCGAGCCGTGGATCAGCACGACGAGCGGGCCGCGCCCGGTATCCTCGTAGGCCACCGAGTCGCGCTCGCCCACGCTCAGCGCCGGCATCGCCGCCTACCGCGGGCCGCGCGAGGCGGTGACCACGAGGCGATCCTCGAAGCCCGCGCCCGGCTCGCCCGTCCCGCCGGCCGCGTGCTCGATCGCCTCGAAACCGGCCGCGCCCAGCGCGCCGTCCAGCTCGTCTCGGGTCCAGCACTGCATCACGAACTCGTGCGTGGCGACCCGCTCGCCCGCCGACGTGGTCAGGATGTGGCGCTCCGAGACCAGCAGCCGCCGCGTCGCCGGATCGAGGCGCGTGACGCTCCGGAACGCGAGGGACCCGCGCGGGGTGGCGACGCGTCTCTCGGTCACGGGCTCGACCGTCTTGCGGGCCGCGGTGCGGCTCCAGTCGCGCACGTCGAGCCACACCACCCCACCCGGGCGCAGCACCCGGGCGAACCCGCCGAGAGCAGCGGTGCGGTCGGCTGCCCCGACTATATCGTTGAGGACACCGCGGCACACGATCGCGTCGTGGAGCCGGCCGGGGGGCGGGCCCGGCAGGTCCAGCAGGTCGGCCTCGAGCAGCGTGATCGGCAGGCCGGCGTCCCGTGCCCGGCTCCGC
>DATGBR010000081.1:0-7507 GCA_035312605.1 Candidatus Methylomirabilota bacterium | reverse complement strand
CGGCCGGCGCCGCGGTTGGGATCAACGGCCGCGACCCGGCGCGCGCCGCCGAGGTCGCGAACCGTATCCCGAACGCCTTTCCCGCCCCCTTCGACATCACCGATCCGAGGGCAGGAGCGGAGGCGATGGCCGCGATCGTGGCCAGTCGCGGCCGCCTCGATTGCCTCGTCAACAATGCGGCGGTCCGCGACCGCCGGCCCCTGGAGGACATCGCGGCCGACGACTTCCGCCGTCTGATGGAGACCAACCTGGTGGCGCAGTACGAGCTCTCTCGCGCGGCCGCGCGGCACATGGCGGCCCGCGGCCAGGGGCGGCTCATCTTCGTCTCCTCGATGGTGGGGCCGCGGTCGTTTCAGGGCGATCCGGCCTACGTGGCCTCGAAGGGCGGGCTCGAGGCCCTCATGCGCGCGCTCGCGGTCGAGCTGGGCCAGAAGGGAATCGCGGCCAACGCGATCGCGCCCGGGTTCTTCCTGACCGACGGGAACGCTCCGTTCTTCTCCCAGCCGCGGGTGGTCGAGCTGGCGAAGCGCATCCCGCTGCGACGGTTCGGCCAGCCCGACGAGCTGGTGGGCGCCGTCATCTTCCTGGCCTCCGACGCCGCCTCCTACATCACGGGCCAGGTCCTGACCGTGGACGCGGGCCTGTCGATCGCGCTCTAGCGGCCAAAGGGCGATGCCCCAGTCTGGCACCTATTGCTGGAGGCACCCCATGGACGTGGAGCGGCTGATCCAGCGGGCCCAGCAAGGAGACCTGGAGGCGTTCGCGGAGGTCACGCGGCGCTTCCAGCACATGGCCTTCGGCTATGCCGTGGCCCTGTTGCGCGATCTTCAGCAAGCGGAAGACGTGGTCCAGGAGGCCTTTGTCGCCGCCTGGTTCGGGCTGCGCGGCCTCGCCGATCCCGCGGCCTTCCCCGGCTGGCTCAGGGGTATCGTGCGGCACCAGGCGTACCGCGTTCTGCGGCAGCGACCGCGCGCGCCCCTGCCCCTCGAGGCCGCCGTCGCCGTGCCGGCCAACGGGAGCACGCCCGACCGCCGGGCCGAGGAGCGGGAGCAGGTCGCCGCCGTGCTGGGCGCCGTCGCGGAGCTCCCGACCCCGCTGCGCGAGGTGGTGACGCTCTTCTACGTCCACGACTGCACCCAGCAGGACATCGCCACGTTCCTGAGCCTCCCGGTAACGACGGTGAACAACCGCCTGCACGCGGCCAGACAGCAGCTCAAGCGAGGGACACTGACCATGGTCAAGGACACGCTCGAAGCGTATCGGCTCCCCGACGACTTCGCGGCCCGGATCGGCCGCATCGTGCGAACCCGCGAGGGCGTGGTCGAGGTCCTCTTCGACCCCACCAACCTGCCCGACCCTCTCACCGAGCTGACCGTCAGCGACACGCCCCGACGGCGCGCGGTCACGGTCCAGGTGGTCCAGCTGCTGGAGGGCGGCGTCGTCCGCTGCGTCCCGCTCTCTCCGACCGACGGGCTGACCGCGGGCATGACCGTCCTGAGCGCCGGGCGGCGCATCGAGGCTCCCGCCGGACGGGAGGCGCTCGATCGGGCGGTCCGGCTCCTGGCCGGACCGGTCCGCGAGCCCGACCGGGCTCCGGAGTTGCTCGAGACCGGCATCAAGGTCATCGACGTGATGTGCCCGCTCGTGCGAGGCGGGACGGTCGCCGTCGCGGGCGAGCTTCGAGCCGGGGCATCCGTCGTCGTGGAGGAGCTCTGCCGCCGCCTCAACCGCGAGCCGGGAGGCGTCTCGATCTTCGCGTTCATCCCGCCATACGACGCCCCGGAGCGCGCGTTCCAGGAAATGTGGGCAAAGGAGGGCTACACCGGGGGGACGGCCGGCACGGTGCAGACGTTCTACTTCCTCGGCCAGGAGGAGTGGACGGCCGAGCGCCTCGCGACGCTGCCCTCGGTGGATGCGGTCATCCGCCTGTCGAAGGACCTCGCGCAGCTCGGGATCTATCCGACCGTCGACCCGCTCGCCTCCCGATCCCACCTCCTCGACATGGGCCTCGTGGATCCGGAGCACGCGGAGATCGCCGCGCGGGTCCGACAAGCGCTCCCGGCCGCGGGGGCGGAGACCCCTGCGACCCCGGAAGGCGAGCTGCTGAAGCAGCGCGCCCGCAAGGTCCAGCGGTTCTTCGCCCAGCCGTTCTACGTGGCCGAGCCGTACACGCACCGGCCCGGCGTCACCGTCGGCCGGGCCGAGGCTCTCCAGGTCTGCCGCGAGACCCTCGACGGCGTGCACGATCGGCTCCCCGAAGCGGCGTTCTACTTCACGGGAGGAATGGACGAGATCCGTGCGAAGGTGGAGGTCGAGGGATCGAAGCCATGACCGAGCAGAAGCCGCCGGGGATGAGCTGGGAGTCCTGGATCGACCAGCAGATCCGGGAGGCGCGCGAGGCCGGCCTCTTCGACAACCTGCCGGGCGCCGGGAAACCGCTGCCAAACCTGGGCGGCGAATACGATCCTCTCTGGTGGATCAAGCAGCTCGTGCAGCGGGAGCAGATCTCCGTCCTGCCCCCGTCCCTCGAGGTGCTCCGCAAGGTCGAATCCGAGATGGCGGCGGTCTGGCAGCTCGCCGACGAGGCCAAGGTCAGGTCTCGAATCCTGGCGCTGAACCGCGAGATCGCCAAGGTGAACGCGCGGGCAACCGAGGGCCCGCCCACCCGCCTGGGCCCGCTCGACGTGGAGGCGATCGTCGCGGAGTGGCGCGCCCGGCGCGCGTCCTCGTAGAGCCTTCCCCGGAGCGGCCTCCGGGGTCAAGTCGCTCGTCGGACGGTGGCTCGCGTCGCCAACGGGTGGAGCACGTCGATCGCCCATCCTACGTCCAGGCGCTCCCCCCACCATCCTGGGATTCCGGTGCGCGCATGGATCTGAAGTCCCTGCGCGGTGTGCTCCGCCTGAAGCACCTCCACCGGATCGGCGGGCAATGGCGGCGGCGCGGGCACCTCGGGCAGCGGCCGACCATCCGGCCGTCGGAACTGGAGCGCGCCGTCAGACCCGCGCTCCATCTGGTAGCCCTCCTCGTGAACCGAGCGGTGATGGCGACGGCACAGTAGCGCCAGATTCGACAGCGTGGTCGGGCCCCCTTGGGCCCAGTGGCGCACGTGATGCCCCTCACCCACTCGGACGGTGCAACCCGGGAAGCGGCAGCTCCGGTCCCGATGGTGCAGCGCCCGCCGGAGCGCCGGCGGGATCGTCCGCGTGCGGGCTCCGACTTCCACCACCCGCCCGACCTCGTCGTGTCGCATCACCACCCGGCTCGCATCGCAGGCCAGCCGTTGCGACGTTCCCGCGGGAACGCGCGGCCCGTCTTCGAGCGCCGACTCCCCGGCCTGAGCCGGATCCGCGAGGACCGCGGCGTCTACATGGACCACGACCTGATACCGCTCTGCGGGGGAACCCGGGTCGAGCTCGTGACGAAGCGCTGCCTCGGCCAGCAAGGCCAGAGCATCCGCCTGTTGCTGCGGCCGGGTCGGAGCGTCCGCGGTGGGATCGATAACCGAGGGAATGATCGCTCCGGCGCGGCGGCGCTGGTAGAGCGTCTCGCGGGCCGCGTCGAGCGCACGCAGCATCAGCGCGCCGACTTCCGGGGCAAGGCGCCCGCGCAGCACCAGCGTTCCGTCCGCATCCGGGTAGATGTGGAGAGAGCGACCGGCATGCTGGCGGGCAGCCTTGCGAGCCTCGTTCTGCCGGTCTACCTGGCGCCACCCCTGCACGATGCGCTCCACGTGAACCGCTGTGCCCGCGCGCGCTACCGCGAGCAATCGGGCCTCGGTCTCCGGGGTCGCCACGCGGGTCAGAGCACGGACCTTGGCGTAGGACACCTGTCCACGCTCCAGGGCCGCCGTCACGGCCGGCAGCGACCCGAGAGCGCGCGCCACCCGAACGCGCTCACGAGCGGAGCCCGGAGCGAGCCCGACACGCCACGTGAGCCACTCGGCGCAGGACCGGAAGCCGGTGTTCCAGCCGCCGCGGTCGTCGAACTCGCGGATGAGCGCAAGGAGTCGGGCGGTCGCCGCATCGACGTGGGCGGAGAGTTCGGCGATCTGGTCGCCCAGGCGATCCAGCTCCGCGGTGGGTTGCGCCGTGGGCTGCAGCGTGGCGGTAAACTCCGGTGGGCGCGTGTGCATGACGAGTCCTCCCTTCTCCTCGGAGAACTCTAACCCCTGGATTTCCGCCCGCCGTGGATCGCGCATGTCACGCGATCGCCGCGCACGTCACGATCCGCCGTCTCCGCCCTCGTGAACGTGCATCACGCGGCCGATGCGGGGCCCTCAGCCCGTATTCCATCAGCCTGTTCGACCCGCTTCGCGGCTGCCCGTAGAAAGCTGTCAAGAGGAAATCGCCGCTCGCCGGTCGCCCTCAGCTCGCGCGACGGCCGACGACCGCGCGCTCCATGTCCGCCGGCAGGGGCGCGCGGAATTCCACGTACTCGCCACTCGCCGGGTGCACGAAGCCGAGCACGGCCGCGTGGAGCATCGGACGGCTCAGCGAGGGATCGACCGGCGCCGCGCCGTAGCTCGCGTCGCCCAGGACCGCGTGGCCGATCGAGGCCAGGTGTACGCGGATCTGATGCATGCGGCCGGTTTGCGGGCGCGCCTCGACCAGGGTCGCGTCGGGGCCGAGTCGCTCGGCCACGCGATACTCCGTCACCGCCCGTCGCGGAGCCGCCGAGCGAACCGAGACGCGGCGTCGATCGCGTGTGTCATGCCCCAGCCCCTGGTCGATCAGCCCGCCCCGCCGGACCGCGCCCGCCACCAGGGCCAGGTACACGCGGTGCACGGAGTGCGCCCGGAACTGGCGCGAGAGATGGCGATGAGCCGCGTCGGTCTTCGCGATCACGAGGACGCCGCTCGTGCCCTTGTCGAGGCGATGCACCAGCCCGGGTCGGGCGCGCCGCCCGTCTCCGGGGTCGACGTGGTGCATCAAGCCGTTGAGCAAGGTGCCCGTCCAGTGGCCGGGGCCGGGGTGCATCACGAGACCCGGGGGCTTGTCGATCACCAGGAGCTGCCCGTCCTCGTGCAGGACACGCAGCGCGAGCGGCTCGGGCTCGACCGCCCGAGGCTCGCGCACCGGGACGTGACAGGCGATCACGTCGCCCGGGCGAATCAGCCGCGCGGGCTTGGTCTTCTGGCCGTTGACGGTGATCAGCCCGCCGTCGATCCACCGCTGGACGACCGCGCGCGAGAGGTGCGCGGTCTGGGTGGACACGAAGGCGTCGAGGCGTCGCGGGGCCTGCCCGGCGGACACCGTCGTCACCGGCTGCATCGCGGCCGATCAGCCGCCCAGTATCGTCGCCGCCGCCTTCTCCGCGATCATGATGGTCGGCGCGTTGGTGTTGCCGCCGACCAGGGTCGGCATCACGGAGGCGTCCACCAC
The DNA here is from genome assembly GCA_035312605.1 of Candidatus Methylomirabilota bacterium. Lineage (GTDB taxonomy): Bacteria > Methylomirabilota > Methylomirabilia > Rokubacteriales > CSP1-6 > CAMLFJ01. The sequence goes on along the minus strand of DATGBR010000081.1, from coordinate 2,126 downwards.
CCGCAGCCCGTCCAGCCCGTGGACGCGGAGGGAGGCGTCCACCACCGCCAGCTCGTCGGTGCCCATCCTGCAGGTGCCGACCGGGTGGAAGAGGGTGCCGGAGGCGCGGTCGCGCACGTAGGTCGCGATCTCGGCTTCGCTGCGCACCTCGGCACCCGGGCCCAGCTCGCGCCCGAGGATGTCGCCGAGCGGCTTCGCCCGCAAGATGTCGCGGACCATCTGGATCCCCGCCACGAACTGCGGCAGGTCGGCGGGGTCGCTCAGATAGGCCGGATCGATGAGCGGCTGATCGAGGGGATCGACGGAGGCCAGCGTGATCTGGCCCCGGCTGGCCGGGCGGTTCACGTAGAACGCGAACGTGATGCCGTGGCAGTGGGGCTGGAACGCCTCGGTCGGCGACTCGGTCAGGCAGTACGGCAGGAAGAACCCCTGCAGGTTGGGCGGCCCGTCGGCGCCACCGGTCCGGAGGAAGGCGCCCGCCTCCGCGATGTTCGAGGTGAAGAGGCCCTGGCGCGTCGCCTCGCACTCGGCTTGCACCTGGGCGAGCTGCTCGGGGGTGGCCCCGTAGAGCGAGAACGGCACCGTGATCTCGTTCCGGACGAACGTGCCGAGATGATCCTGAAGATTCTTGCCGACCCCGGGCAGGTCCGCGACCACGTCGACACCGACCGCGCGCAGGTGGTCGGCGGGGCCCACGCCGGAGAGCATGAGCAGCTGCGGCGAGTTGACGCTGCCGCCGCAGAGGACGATCTCGCGGGCGGCGTCGGCCAGCGCCGACTGCCCGTGGCGCACGTACTCGACGCCGGTCGCCCGCCGGCCCGCGAAGCGGACCCGGCAGGTGAGCGCTCCCGTGATCACGGTCAGGTTCGGGCGCGCCAGCGCCGGCCGCAGGAAGGCGCTCGCGGTGCTCCAGCGCAGCCCGTCCTTCTGGGTGACCTGGTAGAAGCCCGCGCCGTCCTGGACCGGCCCGTTGAAGTCGGGGTTGGCGGGCACGCCCGTCTCCTGGGCCGAGGCCACGAACATCTCGGAGAGCGGGTGACGGAAGCGGTGGTCGGCAACGTTGAGCGGGCCGCCGCGGCCGTGGTAGCGGTCCTCCAGGCGCTCGTTGTGCTCCGACTTCCGGAAGACGGGCAGGACGTCCTCGTAGCTCCACCCCTTGTTGCCCGCCTGAGCCCACCGGTCGTAGTCGGTGGCGTGGCCCCGGATGTAGATCATGTAGTTGATCGAGCTGGAGCCGCCGAGGGTCCGCCCCCGCGGCCACGGGAAGCGCCGCAGGTTGCAATACGCTTGCGGCACCGTGCGGTAGCGCCAGTCGTGCGGGCCGTCCGGCAGGAAACCCATCATCGCGGGGGTGTGGATGAAGGGCGAGGTGTCCGGGCCGCCGGCCTCGAGCAGCAGCACGCTGATGGCCGGATCGGCGGAGAGGCGATTGGCGAGGACGCAGCCGGCGGAGCCGGCGCCGACGATCACGTAGTCGTACATGGCGGGCCTCGGAATCGCTACCGCAGCTCGACCGTCTTGACGTAGACCCCGGGCGAGCCCGGCGCATGCTTCATGTGCGCGCGCATCGTGGCGTTCACCGGCGCGGCGTCCCGCTGGGCGTTCCACGCCGCGCTCTCCGAGACCTTGGGGTGCTCGAACTCGTAGAGCGTGAGGTAGGTGGGCGTGCCCTCCACCGCGCGGTAGCGGCGGCCGCGGATCACCCCGGGCACCTTCTCGTAGTTCGGTACGTAGACCGTGTTGTACCACTCGTTGAACTCGCGATCGGCGGCGGCCGGCACGTCCATGCGTCCAATCTGGAGCGCGGGCGCCATCGGAGCGCTCGCGATGGCGGGGGTCGACGCCGTCGGATGAATCATCGTGTAGATGTTCCGGATGAACGGGCTGCCGATCGCCTGGGGCCCGATCTTCTTCGTCCACGGGGTGGGATTGGACTGGACCTTCTTGTAGGCCGGGCTCTCCAAGACCGCCGCGCTCTCCAGCTCGTAGCAGGCCAGGTGCTTGGGTCCGCCCTTCACCGCCTCGTAGCGCGCGCCGCCGAGGAAGCCGGGGATCGCCATGCGCTCCGGCAGGTGTTCCTCGTTGTACCAGCGGTTGAATTCTTCTTCCTTGTCGGCTGGGACGTC